>NZ_JBEZFU010000001.1:0-509440 GCF_040649635.1 Micromonospora sp. NPDC048909
TCGACTTGCATGTGTTAAGCACGCCGCCAGCGTTCGTCCTGAGCCAGGATCAAACTCTCCAACAAAAACTTGTCGAACAGCATCCTGACAACAAAGTGTTGCCAAAGGAATCCCAACCAGCCAAACCAAAAAGGCTCGACCAGTCCGGGGTATAAATCATAATTGGCACTGGCTTATCAAGCACCCTGTTGAGTTCTCAAAGAACAACCACACACCATCAGAAGAACCCCCACCAGGAGGCCCCCATCCGGGGCAATTCCGTTCACCACACCCGCCGCTCCCGCGCCGGGCACTTTTACTACGTTACCTCACCGTCTCTGCCGTGTCAAACCGGTCTGTGCCGGTCTGTCGTGCTTCGTACGGGTTGGCTCCGCTGAACACGCGCAGCGGCGAACCACTGGCTTGATCATCGGATTCGGCAGGCCGGCCGCTGCGGTCTCCCGCAAGCTCGCCCGGTTCCCTGCCGGTCGTCAACCTTACCCGGTCGGTTGCGCCTCACCAAATCCGCCTCGCGGCGAATCCGGGGCACCGCCCGGTCCGATCCCGCAGAGGCTGACCCCTCCGGTTCCGGTGCCACACCCGGTATCGGAGCTCCCGGGCTTTCGTCCCGTTTGCCCCGTTCCGCGCTGGCAGAGAGAAAGTTACGCGTCCGTGGGTTTGATCGTCAAATCGGCGGGGAGCGTCCCGCGTCACACCGCCCCCGTCAGCCCGTACAACGCTCAGGACGGCGATGCGTTGCGCCGGCGGCGAGCCGCGAGCCAGGCCCGCACGCCGAGCACTCCAACGGTGGTCCCGATCGTCAGCGACGCCGCGATGAGCAGGGCATGCACCCACAGGAAGCTGGTGGCGGCGCCGTCCGCGACGGTCCCGGTCGACCAGGAGCGTGGGTCGTTCCAGATGGCGAGGGCGAACCTCGGCCAGATCACCCAGGTCCAGACACCGACCCCGGTGAGGAAAAGAGCCCAGCCACGCGACAGCACCATGGCAGCCGAGTATGCCAGCGTCGTGATCCGAGGACCGGTGCCGAACCCAGGCCAGCCGGCCTGCGGTGCGCACGCGGCGATGCACCTGTCGAAGGCGGGTGCGCTGAGCTCTCGCACCGAGACAGGTTGCCGCGCTGTTTCCTGAGGAAGCGGAGCGGGCACTGCTGGACCGAGCAGAAGCAGACCCATCGGAGGTGCCCATGCCGTCCGCCCCGTTCAATCCCTGGGCCTGGCGCGACCCGTCCGCCCTCGCCGGCGGGTACAGCGGAGCCGGCCCCGACGACGGCCCGGCGGACGAGCCGGCCGGCGGCGCGGACGGCCCGGACGCCCCGGGCCCCGGCACCCCCATCGACCTGGTCGGCTACCGGGTGGAGGCCACCGACGGCCGGATGGGCTCGATCGACCGGGCGAGCGACGACACCGACGCGCGCTACCTGGTGGTGGACACCGGGCCGTGGATCCTCGGCCACAAGGTCCTACTGCCGGCCGGCACCGTCGCCCGCGTCGATCACCAGACCCGGACGGTGCACGTCGACCGCACCCGCCAGCAGGTCAAGGACTCACCGGCGTTCGACCCGCAGGAGTACGGCCGGCCGGACTACCGGCACCGGGTCGGCAGCTACTACGCGGACAGCTACCGGCAGGGCTGAACCGGCAGCCCGGTACGGGTTACCGTGGAGCCATGGTCCGGCCGAGCAGTTACGCGCCCGGGGCTGTCGAGGTCATCGACGGCCTCCCGCTCGGCGTGGTGCTCACCGTTCCGACCAGCTCCGGCGACGGCCGCGAGCAGATCATCGACGTCCTTCGTGCCGGCGGGCTGCGGTTCCGCGACGGCGCGCGATGGCGGACGGCTTCCTGAGCCGATCTCGCTGACCGGTGGGGCGAGCTGTCCCCACCGGTGCGCGCAACGCGTCAACCATCTTCCACCAGGCACGAAAGGCGTATCACCATGTCCGTTGCACGGATGCTCACCGGGGACCGCCCGACCGGGCGGCTGCACCTCGGTCACTACGTCGGCAGCATCGCCAACCGGGTGCGGCTGCACCAGCGCTACGAGAGCTTCTTCATCATCGCCGACCTGCACATGCTCACCACGAGGAACAGCCGCGAGGACGTTGGGCAGGTGTCCGGCAACGCCCGCGACATGGTCACCGACATCCTCGCCGCCGGCGTCGACCCGGCCCGCGCCACGTTCTACCTCCAGTCGGCGATCCCCGAGGTCGGGGACCTGAACACCCTCCTGCAGAACCTGGTGACCGTGCCCCGGCTGGAACGGGTGCCGTCGCTCAAGGACATGGCCCGGGACGCGGGGAAGGAGGAGATGCCGTACGGGCTGCTCGGCTATCCGGTGCTCCAGGCGGCGGACATCCTCTGCGTGAAGGGGCGGGTGGTCCCGGTCGGCAAGGACAACGCCGCGCACGTCGAGGTGACCCGCGAGATCGCGCGACGGTTCAACCACCTCTACGGCGAGGTGTTCCCCGTCCCGGAGCTGATCCCGGCCGAGACGCCGACCCTGGTCGGCACGGACGGCCAGGCCAAGATGAGCAAGAGCCGCGGCAACAGCATCCTGCTCTCCGACGATCCGGCGGCGGTGCGCCGCAAGGTGATGAGCATGTACACCGACCCGAACCGGGTGCGCGCCGACGTGCCCGGCACGGTCGAGGGAAATCCGGTCTTCGCGTACCACGACGTGTTCAACCCGGACCGGGCCCGGGTCGACGAGCTGAAGCAGCGTTACCGGGCCGGCCGGGTGGGTGACGTGGAGGTCAAGGAGCAGCTGGTGGCGGCGGTGAACCGGTTCCTGGACCCGATCCGGGAACGCCGCGCCGAGATCGAGGCCGACCGCGGCCTGGTCGACCAGTTGATCGTGGACGGCACCGAGCGCACTCGCCGCGAGGTGCACCAGACCCTGGTCGAGGTTCGTCGGGCGATGGGCCTGACCGGGGCGTACCAGCAGCTGCGCCGCCGGGCCGAGCGGGCCCGGCGGACCGCGGCCACCGCGGTCTGACTTCGGGGTACGACAGCCGCCGGGCCCGGGCCGCAGGGGCGGTGCCGGGCCCGGCGGTACCCGTCGGTCAGCCGTTCGGCTGGCGGGCCGGGGCGAACGCCGCGTGGATCCAGTTCGGGTAGGCCAGCGGGAGCCTGCTCACCTCGTCGAGCTCGGTCAGGTCCTGCTCGGTGAGCACGAGACCGCTCGCCCCGACGTTGTCGTTGAGCTGCTCGATGGTCCGGGCGCCCACGGTCACGCTGGTGACGGCGGGCTGCGCCAGCAGCCAGGCGACCGCGACCCGCGGCAGGCTCACCTCGTGCCGCGCGGCCACGGCCCGCAGCACGTCGACCACGTCGTGGCCGCGCTCGAGGTCGACCGGCGGGAAGTCGGGGGCCCCGGCGGCGCCGCGACGGGTCACCTCGCTGGCCACCCCCTCCCGGTTGATCTTCCCGGAGAGGAAGCCGCCGGCCAGCGGGCTCCACACCAGCAGCCCCACGCCCTCGGCCTGCGCCATCGGCACCAGGTCGCGCTCGGCGTCCCGGCCCACCAGCGAGTAGTAGGACTGCACGGAGACGAAGCGGTTCAGGTTGCGCGCGGCCGAGACGCCGAGCGCCTTGCTGATCTGCCAGGCCGCCAGGTTCGCGCACCCGATGTAGCGGACCTTGCCCTGGCGTACCGCGTCGTCGAGCGCGGCCAGGACCTCCTCGAACGGGGTCAGCGGGTCGAAGTTGTGCAGCTGGTAGAGGTCGATGTGATCGGTGCCCAGCCGGCGCAGGCTCGCCTCGAGCGCCTGCATGACGTGCAGCCGCGACCAGCCGGCGTCGTTGGGCCCTGGCCCGGTGGGGGCGTGCACCTTGGTGGCGAGCACCACGTCGTCGCGCCGGTTGCGCAGCGCGTGCCCGAGCAGCTCCTCGCTCTCGCCGTCGCTGTAGACGTCGGCGGTGTCGATGAGGTTGACGCCGGCGTCGAGGGCCGCCGCCACCATCCGGTCGGACTCCTCCCGACCCAGCGCGCCCAGCGCGCCGTAGACCGGGTGGCCTCCGCCGCCGAAGGTCATCGCGCCGAGCGAGATCTCGGAAACCCAGACCCCGGTGTTGCCGAGGAGTCGGTACTTCACGTCAGTTCCTCCCGAAAAGCCCGACTCTCCTGCCCGCTCGTCGGACAGGCTGTCGGACACTGTGTCCGACAAGAGTAGCCAGCTCCGGCCGGAACGACGACGGGTGCCTAGGATTCCGCTATGCCATCCATCACCCGGCGGCCCTCAGCGGGCGGCGATCGCCGCCTCCCGGTGGAGGCCCGGATCCTCGCCACCACCGAGCGCCTGCTCGCCGAGGGGGTGAGCTTCACCGAGCTGGGTGTGCAGCGCATCGCCCGGGAGGCCGGGGTGGCCCGGTCGACCTTCTACACCCACTTCGCCGACAAGACGCAGCTGCTGATGCGGCTCGCCGAGTCGATGAGCCAGACGTCCTTCGACATCGCGGCGGCCTGGCAGCCCAGGGCTGACGCCGACGGCGTACCCGCCCTGACCGAGGTCTTCAGCCAGGTCATCCGGGTCTACCGGGAGCACGCGGCGGTGTTGGCGGCGATCAACGAGGTCTCCGGATACGACCCGCAGGTGCGCCAGTTCTGGAATGCCCGGCTGGACCAGTTCGTCCGCAACACCAAGGACCGGATCGTGGCCGGGCAGGAGAGCGGCCAACTACCGAAGGAGATGGATCCGGTCCAGACCAGCCGCCTGATCGTCATCGGCGGGGAACGGTTCCTGGCCCAGCACATCACCGTCGACGACGGCAGCGGGGATGCCGCGGCGGCCCGGGAGCTCGCCGCCACCTGGTGGTACGGCGTCTACCGCCGGCCGGCTGAGCCGCCGCGCTGACGGCGCGGTCCCGGCCGCGCCCGATTCGCCAGCGAGGCGAGGGTCACCGGCCGGGCCCGGGCAGCGCGCAGGTGCAGGCACCAACGCTGCTGCGAACCGGGTCCGGCCGGTCCCTGCCGGGGTCAGCTCGTCGGCGTCTCCTGGTCGCGGAGCGCCTGGTCGACCGCCTCGCGCACGCGTGCGTCCTCGCGCAGCTTGCGCTGTACACGGTTGCGACGACGCAGGAGGACCGCCCCGGTGACGACGGCGGCCAGTACGACGATCAGCAGCAACAGGGTCCAGGGGAGGGCCCAGCCGCCCGCCGTGACGCGGACCGGCTCGAGCGAGCTGGTGGAGCCCGAGGCGTCGGTGAGCAGCGGCGTGAGAGTTGCGGTCGCCGCGAGCCGGACGGCTGGTGCCGCACCGTGCACGGGCACCGTCACGTTCCAGCTCTCGCCCGGGAGCAGCTCCGGGGGCGCCCCGATCTCGCCCGCTTCGGCGCGCAGCGACCCGAACGGACCCGACACCGACACCGCCTGCTGGCCGGAGAGGGCGGCGTTGCCGGTGTTGTGGATCTTGTAGGTGACGGTGGCGTCGCCCTTGCCGAACGGGTTGAACGTGCCGTCGTACTTCACCTTCAGGTCCTCGATCGCGAGGCTCGGCTTCAGCTCACCGCCGACCCGCAGCTTGATCCGGATCCCGAGGCGCCGGTCCACGTTGATGCCCTGCGCCTGGTCCGGCTGGGTCAGGGAGGTGAGGATGCCGCCGACGTAGTCGCCGGGCGTGGCGTTGTCGGGAACGGTGATCTTGAAGGGAACCTGGGCGGTCTTCCCGGGCTGGATCACGATGCTGCCCGCACCGGGGTGGGCCCAGGCGCCGATCGCCACGGACTTCTTGTCCTTGGTGAGCAGGTCGAGCTGGCCCGCATCGGTGGTGAAACCGTCGGCGGCGTAGACGGAGAGGTTCAGCGGCGCGGGGCCGCGGTTGGCGACGACCATGGCGTCCTCGACCATGCCGCCGGGATTGACGTTGTAGCTGTAGCTGGACCGGGCCGCGCCGTAGCTGTTGGAGGCCGTCCGGACCGTCCAGGCGACGTTACCGTCCGCTGCCACGGCGGGGCCGGCGCCGACGCCGGCGGCCGCGACGGCGGCGAGCAGGGACAGGGCGGTCGTACGGAGGAGGGTGGCGGTGCTGGTCTTCCAACGGGTCACGGGCGCATGCATCTCGGATCCTTGAGGAGGTGATCTTGGGTGGTTTGCCACGGGTGGCGGGGTAGGCCCCGAAGGTCCTACCCCGCCCGGTGGAACAGTTCGATCAGCTGCTCAGCGCAGTGATCGTGAGGGTGGCGCGGTAGCTGCCCTTCGCGACGCTGTCCGGGATCTTCAGGTCCAGGTCGGCGCCGAGCTTCGCCCCACCGCGGGGGTGGCCCTGCGCGGCCGAACCGAGGCCGCTGGAGACCGAGAGGCCCTTGCCCTGGTCGTCGTAGCCGGACAGAACCGGGGCGCCAGCCTCGGCACCCGCACCGGCGTCGAGCACGTACGGCGTCCAGCCCAGGTTGGCGCCGGAGAAGGTCTTGTCGCCGTCCTGGAAGTCACCCACGTTGGCCGAGATCGACCACGGGGCGAGCGAGCGGCGGCTGTCCGACACCAGGATCGGGTTGATCTTGCCGGTCGCCCCGAAGTAGGTGCCGTTGCGCTCCTGCGCGGTGCCGAGGTCGACCAGGCCGTTGTAGCCGTCGATCGTCCAGCCGAACTCGCCCGGGGCCGGGTTGGGCACGTTGACCTGGATGGCCTGGCCGTCACCGTGGTACGGGTGCACCGTCACGTTGTCGACGATCGAGCCGATGGGCTGGCCCTCGGCGGTGTTGGTGCAGGAGAGGCCCTTCTCGACCGCCGCGTTCGGCGCCGCGCAGGTGCCGCTGCGGAGGTTCTCCAGCACGAGCTTGTCGCCCCGCACCTGCACCTTGACGTAGCTACGGACGTGCTCCTGGTTCTGCACCGAGTTGTACCAGTAGCTGTTCGGGTTCAGCGGGTCCGGACCGTTGCCACGGATGCCCGTGCCGGTGCTGTCCGGCTTCTTGATGTCGTAGTACTTCGAGCCGGAGGCCGAGTTCGCCGTCACGTAGATGACGCCACCCGGACCGGGGTAGACCTCGGCCGCGCCGGGCTGCTCCGCCGGGTTCGCCTTCTGGCCGTTCTTGATGGCGTAGCTGCGGGAGTAGCTGTGGTCGTGACCCTGCAGCACCATGTCGATGCCGAGGTTCGAGAAGGCGGTGGTGAAGTCTTCCCGCCGCTGCTTGTTGTCGCCGTCGGTGGCGTGGCTGGCCGGCGAGTAGATGGAGTGGTGGTAGACCAGCACCTTCCACTTGGCCTCGGCGCCGTGCTTGTTGACGACGTCGGTGACGTACGCGACGTGCGCCGCGTCGCCGCCACCACCCGAGGCCGGGTTGTAGCTGTTGCTGTTGATGTCGATGAACAGCACGTCCTTGTAGACGAACCAGTAGTCGCCACCGGACTTGGTGCCCGCCGGGTTCCCGTTGTCGTAGTACGGGGCCGTGCGGTCGGTGTTCGGGGTGAAGTGGTGCTGCTCGTAGGACTTGCCGCCCACGTCGTGGTTACCGATGGTGGCCACCACCGGGTACTGACGCAGCTGGTCGGGCGCCATGAACGAGGTCCACTGGCCCTCGTCGTTGGCGCTCTCCACGTGGTCACCGCCCGACACCAGCAGCTCGGCGTTCGGGTTGGCCGCGGTGGCGACCTTCAGGGTCTCCTCCCAGCCGGCCTGGTCCTTCAGCCGGTCACCGGAGGAGCCGATCTGCGGGTCGCCGAAGAACAGGAAGTCGTAGTTGCCCTCGAAGTCCTGCGTCTTGAAGGAGTACGCCGGCGACCAGTCGCCCTCGGAGCCGACACGGTACGTGTACGCCGTGTTCTCACGCAGGTTGGTGATGGTGGCGTGCCGGTTGAAACCGGTGGTGGAGGTGTTCGCCGCACCGACGGCGTCGAAGCTGACCGCGCCGGCCGGGAACTCGCCGTTGGCGATCTCGGCGGTCGGGGCGACCTGGATCTTCTGCGCGGTGTCCGCAGAGGAGTACCAGGTCACGATGCGCTGGGTCTCGTTGGCGCCCACACCGAGGATGACGCCGGTGAGCGTGGTGGATTCGGCAGCGCTCGCGGTGGCCGTCAGGCCGCTACCGAGGGCTGCGGCCAGGCCCAGAACTCCCGCTGTGACCCCTGCGGCCACGCGGTGCCGCACGAGCCCGGAGGCTCGCGTCGAGGTGCTCAATGCCATCGACTCTTTTCCCTCTTCAAATAGAGAAATGGATTGGCTTTCCCGATGACGGAGAAGCAATCTCAAACTTTCGCCGCGTCATGAACCAGCCATGAACGCGATCTTGCGGCTGGCTGCACTTCCCGAACTAGTTAGCCATACTCAGGACCCAGACACGCGTTCCACGAACCAGACCAGCCCCATAGCGGACACGCCAGCAGAAATAGCGCCGGTCACCCAGAGGCCCGCTTTCGGCGTGCGGTGCCGCAACGCGATCAGCAGTGGGAAGACAACGGCGATGATCGCCAACTGCACGGTCTCGATGCCGACGTTGAAGACCAGCAGGGACCAGAGCAACGTCCACGACCACGCCTCGTCGATTCCCAACGCGCCCGCGAAACCCAGTCCGTGCACGAGTCCGAAGCAGAACACGACGCCGAGGCGGATCCAGCCGGAGCGGTCCAGGTTGAAGTGACCGCGCCCCGCCGGCTCGAGGTCGGTGGCGTGGTCGCCGCGCCGCCAGATCCCCCACAGGTGCCAGCCGGCGACCACGGCGATCGACAGCGCGATGACCGGCTCCACGACCCTGGCGGGCACGTCGACCAGGCCGAGGGCGGCGAGCAGGAACGTCACCGAGTGCGCGAGGGTGAAGCTCGTGGCCGCGAGCACGACCTCCCGCAGGCGCCGCGACCCGGCGATGAGCGCCAGCAGGAACAGGATGTGGTCGATCCCCGTCAGCAGGTGCTCGGCGCCCAGGCGGAAGAACTCCCAGAACCGCTCGTACCACGACTGGGCGGTCGAGAAGGAGGGACGGCCGGCGTCGAGCGCGGCACTACCCGACCGGCCGTCGATCTCGTACGTGACGATCGTCTTGGTGCCCTTGACGTAGCCCTCGGCGTCGGAGAACAGCTCGCTGCGCACCGCGTGCTCGTCACTCCGCTCGGCGCACGCCCAGTCGAGCAGCAGATCGGCGTACGGCACGCCCTCCTGCTCGCCGATCGTGAAGTTGCCGACCTGGGTCGGGGTGCAGGTCCTGCCGCCCGAGGTGACCCCGAAACGCTCGGTGACGTACCTGACGGCCGACGCCGCATGGGTGTTGAGCGCGGCGGCCTGCCCGCCGGCGTCACCCGCCTCGAACGCGGCGGTGCCCGTCCGGAAGAGCGGGTCGTCGTCCTCGGAATCGGCGGCCGACACGACGAGGAGGTCGTATTCGAGACCCAGCGCCGTTCGTATGTGACCCTCGTCTCCCGCGGTTACCTTCGCGTACACAGTCGACGAGAACCCGTGGGCGAACGCCGGACCGGCGCTCAAAAAAGCGATCACCGCCGCGGCGATTCCGACAACGGCGACGATAACGGTACGGCGGACGCCCAGTAACATTTGCTGCTCCCTCGCTGTGGCCAGTGCACGTTGCATGGCACGGGTGAACAAGGGCCCGACCGTTGGCGAACCGCCGGAGAACAAGCGGCCGTAACGGCGGCCGGCGGATTGAAGTCGGCCGGAACTGGGATAGGAATACGGGGAGAGACACGCGCACCTTTCCGCCACCACTGAAGAGGACGACCGCCTTGCGCCCCCCGCTTCGGGCCGTTGCCATGCTGGCCGCGGCCGCCGCGTTGGTCACCGGATGCAGCTCCGGCAACGACTGGTCCCGGCCGCACCCCAAGCCCAGCGCCGTCGGCGCTCTCGGCCCCGGGTTCATCGACCCCTCCGCCAGGCCCGCCCCGGAGTCGACCGTCACGCCGCAGCCCGGCTCCTGGGCCGGCGTACACCCCTCCAAGGACTACCGGGTGGTGCTGCTCACCATGGGCGACGACCGCCCGACCAAGTCCCTGGTGACCGCGGTCGAGGAGTGGGCCGACGACGAGCACGTCGACCTCAGGACGGTGGTTCCCGACGCCCACAACCCCGTCGCCAGCATCGTCAAGGCCCTCGAGATGAGTCCGGACCTCATCGTCAGCGCGGGCAACGATCTCATCGACCCGCTCGCGCTGGTCACCCCGAGCCACCTGTCGCAGAATTTCCTGGTGGTCGGCGCCGAGCTGGCCGAGCCCACCCACAACGTCACCGCGGTCGACTGGTCCGGCGCGTCGTTCCGGGGGGAGGGGCTCGGCATGTCCTCGACGTACGACCCCGACTCGTTCACCGGCGAGCGCTGCGCGGCCGCCATCAGGGCGGGCGTCGCGGCCGTGCTCAACGACCTGACCGGGATCGTGATCTGGCTCGACCAGCTCCCGCCCGCGTGACGCCCACTGCCGTCGACTTCTGCGGTTCGTCCTCGAACGGCGTGATGCCCGCTTAGGGTGAGCCTCGGATCACCCAGCGCCCCAGCCGTGGCATCGCGAGATCGAGGAAGCTTTCGGTGATGGATGGCGCACGCCGGCCGCTGACCCGAATCGTCGAGGGGCCACAGCGAGCGGATCTGCTGGAACTCTTCTTCGACCTGACGTTCATCGCCAGCCTTGCCCTGACGTCGCAGAAGATGGCCACCGAGCCGACCTGGACGTCGATGGCCCAGGCGCTGATCGCCCTGTCGACGCTCTGGGCCGTCTGGGTCACCACCACGTCCTTCACCGACCTGTACACCCCGCAGGCGCGACGCATCCGGTTCGTGATCCTGGGCATCATGTTCGGCGGCATGCTGATGGCCGCCGCACTGCCGCACGCGTTCAGCAACCACGGACTGGTCTTCGGCGCCACGTGGGCGGCCATCAACTGGGGTCGCGGCCTGGTGCTCATCCCGTCGCTGCGCGGGCGCCGCGAGCAGGAGCGGCCGCTACGGGTCCTGCTCTGGACCACGGTCTCCGGCGCCCTCTGGATAGCCGGTGGCCTGGTGCCCGAGCCTGGGGGACGACTCGTCGTGTGGCTGGCCGCGTTGGCCGTGGACTACGTCGGCTTCGGTCTCCGCTTCCCCATCCCGGGCCGGCCACCGCTGCCGCAGTACGAGGTGGCCCCGGAGCATCTGGCCGAGCGGTACCAGCAGATCTACATCCTCACCCTGGGCGAGCTCGTCCTGATCACCGTGCTGGCCCTGAGCCGGATGCCGTTCAGCGCGCCCCGCATCACCGCCTTCGTCATCGCCTTCTTGACGGCCGTGGTGCTCTGGTGGAGCTACGCGCGTCGAACCGGGGCGATCCTGCGGGACGCCATCGAGGCGTCCGCCCATCGGAGCCGGCTGGTGCAGACGAATCCGTACGCCCACTGGCTGATGGTGGTCGCGGTGGTCGCCACCGCGGCCGGCATCGAGCGGGTCATCGACGACCCCCTGGACCGGCCGGACGCCACCCTGACCGCGCTCATCCTGGGCGGCGCCGCCCTCTTCCTCGCCGGTCGAGCCACCCTCGACCACGAAGTCTTCGGGCGCGTGCCGACCTCCCACCTCATCGGGATCGTCGTGGCCGTCGCCATCACGCCACTCGCGCCACACCTCTCGGGTCTGGGCCTGAGCGTCGCCGGCAGCATCGTGCTGCTGGGTGTCGCGGTCGCCGACTCGGTCTGGATCCCCTATCGGCCAAGCTCGCCACCCGCGACACCGTGACCCGGACGTGTGGAGCAGGCCGGACGAGCTGACGAGAACATCCCGGGTCGGTGGTCGCCGGAGACGGCCACCGACCCGCGCGCCGTACCACTCCTACTTGCTGTAGTTCTTTCCTGGAGCCATGCCGGGGATCGGCTTGGCGACGAGCGCGACGGGGATGAAGTAGCAGACCTGGCTGATCGCCAGGGTGAGCGTCCACAGCGCCTTGTCGTCGTAGTGGCCGGTCGCCCTGGCATACAGCTCGTCGGAGACGCGCTCCGCGAACGGGTTCGGGGTGAGGACGGCCTCCACCAGCTCCAGCGCGACCCGTTCCGCGTCGGTGAAGTAGGGGGCGTCCTGCCATGACGCCACTGCGGTGATCCGCTCCTCCGTCTCCCCGGCCTGGCGGAGCTCGCCGGTCTGCCGGACCGTGTGGTAGGTGCTGCCGACGATCTGCCCGGCGCGCAGCTGCACCAGGTGAACGGTGGTCTGCGGGACCGAACCGTTCTGGATGGCCTTGGTCATGGTGCCGGCCATTGCTACCAGCTCCGGAAAGAGCGGGGTGGGGTCGGGCAGACGCGACTGGAGGTTGTCCTGCCTGGTCGTCGTGGGCGTAGACATGACGAGGTCTTCCCTTCTCGATCACACCGGTGGTTCGAACGGTGTCCGAGTAGTCCGACGAAGCAATCTTCGGGATTGTGAGGCGACGTCCCACCTCACAGTTCGGGGCGGTGTTTCGTCGGACCGGGTGGAAGCCACAGCCGAGGGAGTCGCCGACACCATGACCACTCAGTCCGGGCCGGGAGACGGTCGACCCGATCCGACCTTGGGCGCGGTCGTGCGCGAGCGGCGTCAGTTGATCAACCTGGCGTACCGGCTTCTCGGCTCGCTGGCCGATGCTGAGGATGTCGTACAGGAGACCTACGCCCGCTGGTACGCCCGGTCACCGCAGGAGCGGGAGGCCATCGAATCCCCCGGCGCCTGGCTGACGAAGGTCGCCAGCCGGATCTGCCTCGACCTGCTGGGCTCGGCGCGGGCCCGGCGGGAACGCTACGTGGGTGAATGGATCCCCGAGCCGCTGCCCGATCGTGCCGAGTGGATCAGCGGTCGTCCGGACGGCGCCACGCCCGATCCGGCCGACCGGGTGACCCTCGACGAGTCGGTCGGCATGGCCTTCCTCGTGGTGCTCGAATCGATGACCCCGGCCGAGCGCGTCGCGTTCATCCTGCACGACGTCTTCCGGTACCCCTTCGCAGAGGTGGCCGAGGTCGTCGGCCGCACGCCCGCGGCATGTCGCCAGTTGGCCACCTCGGCCCGCCGTCGTATTCGCGCGTCGCAGGCTCCCGTGGCTCCGACCGTCCAGCAGGCCGGCCTCGTCAGGGACTTCAAGCGGGCATGGCAGGCCAAGGACATCAGCGCCCTCATCGGCCTGCTCGACCCCGACGCCACCGCGACCACCGACGGCGGCGGACTGGTCAGCGCGATGCTCGACCCGCTCGAAGGCGGCGAGGAGGTGGCGCGCTACACCGTCGAGATCGCCGACAGGGTCGCCGACCTGGTGATCCTGGAACGCACGGTGAACGGTCAACCCGGTCTGGTGGCGCAGCAAGACGGCGTGACCGTGACCGTGATGGCCTTCGACATCGCGGGCGACCGGATCAAGCACATCTGGGCGGTACGCAACCCCGAGAAGCTCCGGCCGTGGACGGTGGGCAGGGAGGCCGTCCGGCTCCACGTCACGCCGTTTCTGGCGGGACACAGCAGTGACGGTGAAGTGCGCCCGAAGGGACTCGATGCCCTGACTGTCTGCGGCCTCTTGCAAACCAGATGCGGAACGCTCGCCGCGCAGCCTTGTGATCGAATGGCCGGCCATGGGGTGGGATGAGTGCCTGGCGGAGTTGCTGGTCCAACTCGGGGACCACGGCCTGGTCGCCTCGATCAAGATGGATGGCGAACGCCAACGGGGCCGCTGGACGGTGTTGGTGTCAGGCTGCCCGCTCGACGGCGAATTCTTGCGGTGGGACGGCGACGACTTGAACCCGGGCTGTCGCGGATGATAACCCAGCTTCAGGCGCGGGTTCCGGGACTACTCGACTGAGCTTCGGATGGGCGGCCGGGAGACGGCGGGATCTACTGCTGTACTTCCCTGTTGCACGGGACGAAAAAAGGGGCCGCCTCGGTCTCCCGAAACGTCCCCTTATCTGCTGTGCGCCCGAAGGGACTCAACCCCAGCCTTTCCGATCCGTAGCCTCGGCAATGCCGTCCGCACGGGTCTACTCGGACGACAGCCAGAGGCCGGAAAGAGCCAAGCCATCGGCAACGCCGTCGAGGACCAGGGAGGTGTTTACGCCGGCCGGAGCAACCCGCGGGTCAATGAACCTGGCACAGAAGTGACGGACGCCGCGCACGGCGACCCTCTGCCGCACCGCGCCCTCGTTCAGCCAGAGGAGATCGCCCTCGCGGATGTCCCCCAGCTCTGGGCGCCCCGTGACCACGATGCCAGCACGAGGAACGGTAAAGGAGTCAGCGATGAGCATCCGAGTCACAGTCACCTCCTTCACAGAGTCTCGGTCCCCGTTGCAAAGATCGAGACAACTGTAGGCCGGCGTCGCTGACCGCCCGTGCCGCCTCAGAGGCGTGGTCATTCTGGCCGCTCGCCGAGACGCATGATGAGTCGAAGGAGCCGTTGCCGCGCCCGGCCCGCGCCCCAACCCGCACGGCTGGCGAGGCGTGGCAGAAGTCGCCCTTGGTCTTCACGACCCGCTATGGAACGCCGATCGAGCCCGCCCCTGACTACAAAGGGCTGCGCACCGGAACGCTCTCGCGCCGTGATCGCCTGATCATGATTCAGGTCGCTGTCCCCGCTGACCTCGGATCGCGCGAGGAGCACGAAGTGTCCCGCTATCTGGCGGACCGGCTTGTGGAAGCCGTGGAGCTGGCCCGGACGACCGTGGTAGGGCGAAAGGCCGCGCTTCCCGTACGCCAGGCGGTTCCCATGGCCCGGTTCGTCGCGGAGCGGGTCGGTGAAGATGTCGGCTGAGGCTGCCTGCACAGGTTCACCCAGCAGGCGACCGGACTGACGGCAGGCCCCGGGGGATCTTTCCCGTGGGGCCTGCTGCTGCCTGGCCACCGAGGGGTCAGGTACGGGGAGATGTGGGCGAGGTCCACGGGGTCGATACGCCACTGGCTCCTGCACAGACCACAAGGCCAGCAACCGATCGAAGCCGATCGGAAGCTTCCGGAACCCCGGTAAGGATGCCTCGGCGTCCTGCCGCCGAACCTCGCCGAAGAAAGCCGTCAGTCATCAGCAGCAGGCGCAGATTCTGGCCGACGACCACGATGTGCGCGTGCTGAAAGACACGGCACGGCGCCAGCACCGCGGACGACTCCAAGACACCTTCCAGAACGCAACCCACGACGATCAGCCTACGAAACGGACACGCGAGCGCGCCCAGCCGCAGATCCGGATGCCCGCGCGGGCATCTTCGCTGCCGCGTGATGATCATTCAATAGTCATGGATCCGGTCCCCAGCTACGACGACTTGATCTGGCTGTTCGAGGCCGAGCCGGTCTATCGGTACGAGGATGACGAGCGTGAGGCCGGTTACGAGTTCGACTGGCGAGAGCTGTGGCCCTACACGGCGGTGACGTTCCACACCAGACGGGCCGGCTACGACGTCGAGATGTACATCGAGCCGGGGTACGAGGTGGTCCGACTCCGGTTGCGGAGCGGTCCGGAGGGTGCCGAGTTACTTGACCTGGATCTAACACACAAGAGCCGGACGGCACCATTCTCGCAAGGCTGTTCGACGACACTGGCGCTCCGCGTGACACGCCCGCGACCGTCCCGTGCGTGTCCGGATCGATCATGAATCGAGAAGCGCGGTTCACGGAGCCGCCCCTAGCCTGCTCACCATGGACATCACCATTCACACGACTTCTCTTCCGCACGACGACCCGGACGCGTCGCTCGCCTTCTACCGCGACGTCCTCGGCTTCGAGGTCCGCAGCGATGTCGGGCAGGGCAGGATGCGCTGGATCACGGTCGGCCCGGCCGGTCAGCCGGGCACGTCGATCCTTCTGGCGCCGCCTGCCGCCGATCCCGGCATCACCGAGGACGAGCGGCGCACGATCACCGAGATGATGGCCAAGGGCACCTACGGCTGGATCCTGCTGGCCACCCCAGACCTCAACGCCACGTTCGAGAAGGTGCAGGCCGGTGATACCGAGGTCGTCCAGGAGCCGACCGAGCAGCCGTACGGCGTCCGCGACTGCGCGTTCCGCGACCCCGCGGGCAACCTGGTCCGCATCCAGGAGCTGCCCTGAGCTGTGCGGGTATCGATGCGGCTGTGCGGGCCGACATCGCGACCACCCATAAGAACGCGGCGGCGCACCACAAACTCCGTACCGCTGCTGTCCGGCAGTTGCTCGACCGGCGGCTGGTCGAGTCCGGCGGGCCGGTCCACACCACCGAGCGTCTGGGGTGCCCGCCGAGGCGGGCACCCCAGACGCTCGAAAACGTCGATGGAAACGGAAGACGAAAGACGAAGGGGAGGGTTCTCATGTGCAAGCCTGAATGGCGGCGTGCGCGCGTCCAGGCGCAGCGCCTGGCTGATCTCGCGCGGCTGCGCCGCGTCCGCGACCGGATCGACAGGGAATACGCGCAGCCGCTGGACGTGGAGGCGCTGGCCCGCGACGTGAACATGTCCGCCGGGCACCTAAGTCGGCAGTTCCGGGCCGCCTACGATGAGTCGCCGTACGCGTACCTGATGACGCGTCGCATCGAGCGGGCGACGGCGCTGCTGCGGCGGGGCGACCTCAGCGTCACCGAGGTCTGCTTCGCGGTCGGCTGCGCGTCGCTGGGAACGTTCACCACCCGCTTCACCGAGCTGGTCAGCATGCCGCCCGGGGTCTTCCGACGCCAGGCGGCGGATGCGGCGGCCGACCATGCCGATGCTGCGGGTACGGCCCGCGATGCCGGGCCGGCGATCACGGTGGAGGGAATGCCGGCGTGCGTGGCGAAGCGAGTCGCAAGACCGGTCAGGAATCGAGAAGCCCCGGCCACCGCGCAGCCCCTAGCGTGATGGTCATGGCAGTCACCACTTCCTCCGCAGCCACCACGTCGCTCGCGTCCGTCACCCTTGAGGTGGCCGACCTCGAGGCCGCCCAGCGCTTCTACAGCGCCTTCGGCGTGGACACGCACCTGCGCCTGCGGGCGTCCGAGGCGCACTCCACCGGATTCCGCGGCTTCACCCTGGCGCTCACGGTGTCCGGGCCGGCCACCGTCGACGGCTTCGTCGGCGCCGCCGTGGACGCGGGCGCCACGGTGCTGAAGCCCGCCGCGAAGTCGCTGTGGGGCTACAGCGGCGTCGTCCAGGCCCCGGACGGGACGATCTGGAAGATCGCGACCTCGGCGAAGAAGGACACCGGCCCCGACACCCGCGAGATCGACGAGGTCGTCCTGCTGATCGGCGTCGAGGACGTGAAGGCCACCAAGCAGTTCTACGTCGGCCGGGGCCTGACCGTGACCAAGAGCTTCGGCGGCAAGTACGCCGAGTTCGCCCCCGGTCAGTCCAGCCCCGTCAAACTGGCGCTGTACAAGCGCCGTGCCCTGGCCAAGGACCTCGGCGTCCCCGCCGATGGCACCGGCTCGCACCGCATCGTCCTCGGCAGCACCACCGACGCCTTCACCGACCCGGACGGGTTCGCCTGGGAGATTGCCGCGTCACTCGCCCCCACGCCGTCCTGACTCCCGGTCCTGTCATACCGATCGACCGCCGAACACGCACCGATGGGACATCCGGGCCCGGCCCGGATGTCCGGCACGAAATACATCTACAGTGCAAGGAGTAAGGCATGAAAGCGCACGTCAGCTCGATCCTTCTTGGCGTCCGGGACATGGACCGGGCCAAGCAGTTCTACACCGAGGGGCTCGGCTGGAAGATCCAGAGCGACTTCGGCATCTCGGTGTTCTTCGAATCGGACGGCGCCTCGCCCGTCGGCTTCTACAGCCGCGAAGGCCTGGCCGACCAGGTGGGTACGGACCCGGAAGGCAGCGGCTTCAGCGGACTGGTTCTGACCTACGTCGTCCGCAGCGAGGCGCGGGTCGACGAGATCATGGCGGAGGCCCAGAAGGCCGGCGCCACGGTCCTCAAGCCCGCCGGCGCTCTGCCGTGGGGCGGGTATGGCGGCACCTTCGCCGACCCGGACGGCTACATCTGGAGTCTCGGCTACAGCGCCCACGGAACCGACCAGCCCTACGCGGAGTAGCCGCGATCTTTGTCCCACAGCCGCCCGGGACGGCAGCGGCACGCGCCCGCTGTCCCGGACGGCTGTGACCCGGGTGCAGGAAGCGGGAGCCGCGATCGGAGCCGGGCGGGCGTGATCCGCGGTGAACCGGCAGGACGAACAGGAGAAGATCATGAAGTTTCGGGCCTACGTTGAGCCACCTGAGCCCATGCGGGGTCTGGAAGTTCCGTCCGAGGTAGTAGCAGCGCTCGGCGGGGGCGCGCGGCCGCCGGTGACGATCACAGTCAACGGGCATTCCTGGAAGAGCCGGGTCGCCCTCCTGCGCGGCCGCCACTTGCTCGGCCTCAGCAATACCAACCGGCGGGCCGCGGGTGCTGCGATCGGCGACGAGGTCGAGGTCGAGCTGGAGCTCGACACCGAGCCTCGCGTCGTCGTCGAGCCTGCGGACTTCGCCCAGGCTCTGAACGACGATCCGGTCGCCCGCGCCGCCTACGACAACCTTGCGTACAGCCACAAGCGCGAGCATGTGCGCGCCATCGAGAGCGCGAAGAAGCCCGAGACGCGCGGACGGCGTATCGAGAAGGCCATCGCCACCCTGCGGGACTGAACCCGAAAGCCAGACTCCGGCGGCAATGCAATCGGTTTCAGGACTGCACGCCCATCGGCATGTGCGTATGCCGGCCGAGTCAGCACTTCGTAACGCCGCGTAGCGCGCGCCTCGCGGCAGATGAGCGCGCCCGGTAGTGGCGCCGTTCGGCCGGCCAGGACCCGAGGCGGGGTATTTCTTGACTCTCGACCCGGTCGAGGGCTGACCCTTCCTGGGTGACGTCTGAAGAGCGCGACCAACGATCAGTCCCTCTCGCGATTGATCTGGAGATGCTGCGGCCGGTACTGCGCGGCGGCTGGGGAGCGGATACCTGCGACCCGCACGATGTGCAGGATTGGCACGCCGGCAACGCAGCCCGTGGTCAATGCGGGGTGACTGCCTTGATCATTCAGGACCTGCTCGGCGGAGAGCTGATCCTCGGCGAGGTCCTCGCCGGAGACGCCAAGGTCGGCTACCACTACTGGAATCGATTGGCCGACGGCCGCGAGGTCGACCTGACAGCTGACCAGTTCCAGCCACCGGAAGTCGTTGTCGGCGGTCAGGTCCAGCAACGCCCGCCGGGCCCACCTCGGCGATGCCGTCAGCAGTACGAGATCCTGCGGGACCGCGTCTTCGTAGCCCTCTACAGCGGCGATCCAACGCAAACCACGCAGCGGTGACGGCCGGCGAACAGGCCGAGCGCGAACGGCGGCTACCAGATCCGTGCATCTGATCTTGTGTTGCGTACGTCGTAGAGGCGCGCGGAGGAGGTACGCGATGACACTCAGACGTTAGCCAGTCTCCGCTTCGGTCATGAGTCGCATGAACAGTTGTCAGGCGTACGAGGGCCGGTCCGGGTCCAGCAGTTCGGTGACACGGCCACGGTCGAGCACCTCGATCAGTGCATTTGTGCCCCGATCGACCTTGACCGCCACCTCCTCCGGGTGCAGAGGGATTAGCGCGAGCAACGCGATCCGGGTGCCGTCGCCGACCTCGATGGTCCGGGCCTCGGCCGGCACATGCAGCATCGGCGTGATGACGACCCCGGCGAAGGGAGTGTTGGGAGCGTAGGGCTGCGCCGGGTCGCCATTCGGCACGGAGTGCCATTCGCCGATCCAGGTCCCGTATTCGTGCGGCAGCCGCGCAACCTGCTTAAGTATCTGCAACGGCCAGCCGGTCCGGTCGTCGTCGAGCCCGGACGCCGCGGTCAACGGCCAATCGGCCGGCAGGCTGAGCATCAGTTCGGCATACGGGCTGATGTCGTGCCCTTCCGGGATCATCATCGGCAGCTCGCTCATCCCTGAGGTGATCAGCGTCCGGTACGGGCGTTCCTCGGTAGGGGCCACGACATAGATGTGCACACCGACCAAGCGTGAAGCGATCTCATGGTAGACGAAATCGACCGGCCCGAAGTGCTCGTCGATGTGTCGATCGATGGCCTCGGCGAAGCCCTGCTGTGCCCCTTCCGCCGGTACGAATCCGTCGCGCAATGCCTGATGCCGAAGGATTCCTGACCCGTGCAGCTCCATGATGACGCAGCCTAGGCCAGGCGCCCACCGAGGGCGCGACCCGAGTCAACTTCTCCGCGAGGCAGGACGTCCAGGGCGGTGAGGGCTGGTTACGGGCAGTCACAGGGGTGCCAGCCGGCAGCGCGCATTGTCTGCGGAGTGAGCGGATGCCCAGCTCACCCGCCGGTACGCGGTACCGGCGGGTGAGCTGACGGCCTACCGGCCTGGCAGTGTAAACGCGTAGGCAAGTCCGCGCCGTACCCAGGTGGCCAGGTCCGAACGCGTGGCACAGGCCTGCTCGGCCACTGTGATCCAGCCCCGCAAGGGCCGGCCGCGCATCATCATCGTGGCGGTACCGGGTTCGGCGAGCATCGCTTCGTGGTCGGCCCGGTCGACCCGCACCATGAGGCCTCCCCCATTGAGTGCGACGACGGCCATGTGGCCGTGCACCAGCCAGGTGAGCCCGCCGAACATCCGCTTTTCGGTCACGCCGGACTGGTCGGCGATGACCGCCCGCACCCGGCCGGCCAGTTCGTCATCGAACGCCATCACCGGCCTGCCGGCGTTGGAACTCTTCGAACGGCAGGCGGTCGAAGATGAACCGGTTGTAGGTGATCTTTCCGTCCCGAACCGTGACGCACTCGGCCGCCGGTGCGCTCTTGGCCGGGATCGTTTCGGTGTCGTACATGAGCAGGGCGGTGCTGTCGTCCCCGAACGCGGCGACCATCTCCGCGCGGATCAGGAACTGTTCCGCGAAGGGCCCTAGAAATTCGCGGTAGGCGTGGATGCCGGTGATCCGTCCGGGTGGAGCGTCTAGTACAACGTGGTCCGCGATGTAGGTCATCGCCGTTTCGAGGTCTTTGCCGGTCCACGCGCGATGGTGGGCTAAGGCGATCTGCAATGCTGGGCTGGTCATGATCTCTCCTTCCGGTGTTGCCTGTTACGACACCGGCGACCCGAGGAACGGAACGGCTGTGACGGGGGTCACGTTCGAGGATCTGGTGGCGGAGCATCGGCGCGAGTTGCTGGTGCACTGCTACCGCCTGCTGGGCTCGGTGACCGATGCCGAGGACGTACTGCAGGAGGTGCTGCTGGCGGCCTGGCGCGGCCTGGATGGATTCGAGGGCCGCGCGTCACTGCGGTCCTGGCTGTACCGGATCGCCACCAACCGCTGCCTCAACGCGCTGCGCGCTCGGGGCCGACAGATCCCGCCCGAGCCGCAGCCGCCGTTCCAGCCGCCGGAGCCCAGCCGCCGCACTCACGTGACCTGGCTGCAGCCCTACCCCGACGCGCTGCTGGAGCACGTGCCCGACACCGACCGCGACCCCGAGGCGCGCTACACCGCCCGGGAGGCGATCGAGCTGGCGTTCATCGCCGCGCTGCAGCGCCTCACACCGGGACAAGCCGCCGTGCTGGTGCTCTGCGACGTGCTCGGGTACCCGCTCGGTGAGGTCGCACCGATGCTGGACACCACACCGACCGCCATCAAAGGTCTGCTGCAGCGCGCACGCGGCGCGATCGAACGCCACCGCGACCCCGCCCACGCGGCGCCACCCACCCCCGGATCGGCGCGCGAACGCCAGATGGTCAACCGCTTCGCCGAAGCCTTCGCCGCTGACGATTTCGACACCCTGGTCAGTCTGCTCACCGACCAGGCATGGCTAGCCATGCCGCCCGCCCCGCACGAGTACCACGGTGTGGCGGCGATCATCTCGTTCCTGCGAACCAGCGCCGCCTGGCGCGTCAGCCAAAGGCTAAGAATCCGGCTACGCCCAACTCGCATGAACGGTCAGCCCGCGTTGGTCTCGCACCTCATCGGGGACGGCACCGAACGACCCGGCGGGCTGATGGTGCTCACCCTGACCGGCGACCGCCTCAGCGGCATGACCCTGTTCCTCCACGACATCTAAGCCCGGTGCCCTGGCGCCTGCTCGACGGCTACGGCTACCGCCACGCCAAGATCCCGAAAGCCCGAACGGGCTGCCACGGTGGCGGTTGAGGCGCCATACCGAAGGTCAAGATCGGATGCAAGGATCTCGGCAGAAGCGTTGCGCCGCCATGCCGATGGCGCATCGCTGGTCACGGAACGTCACGACGGCCACCGACACTACCCATGGGTTTCGCTGAGGCACCGCTGGTCGGCTCGGGAGCGGTTGGAGGTGCGAACTGCCCGCTCTCATCTCAGCGTCCGTCTACACGACGCTGTGCATGTTCAGCTGTACATGGCTGGGCACGTTGACTCGTACGCCGACACCAGCTCGTCCATCAGGTCGTCGAGGCAGGCGCCGTGTCTGTCGTTGGCGGGCGGCCTGACGCGGTCGAACCAGGCTGAGGGGTAGCTGGTTGCGTGAGGCCCGGTGTGGAGTCGGCGCCCTCAGCGTCGGAGGCGCTCTCGGCTACGTCGCTGACGTTGTCGCCGGTGACGGGTGGCGGGTGGCTGGCGGCGGCCAGTACCGGCGGACGGTGCGTTCAGACCGGCCGATCCGCGCGGCGATCTCGGCTGGGTGCAGGTTGGGCTCACGCCGATACCAGTAAGCCACCGCGCTGGCGGTCTCCGGCGGCACGGGTCCCCCGTCGGAGACCGCGCCGTCTGCTGTATCCGTCTCCGTCCTGGGTTCCTTGTCCGGCCTCCGTGGCGGTGGCTCCACGCGCTGGGCGGCGTCGAGCCGATCTAGCGGCTGTGGGTTCGCGAATCGCTGGTGCGATCGCGCGGAGCGGGACGCCTTCCCGTTGGCGGTGTCGGCGGGCGTGGCGGGGTCGCTGGCATCGGCCGCCTGCGGCGGCTGGTCATTGCCGCGTGCAGCGGAATCAACGTTGGCCGTGTTTCCGGCATCCTGGCGGGCACCGTCAGGTGCCGCAGTGGGTGCGCCGGTCGTTTCCTGCGAGGCGGTTGGCACGGTGACGGCTCTGACCGGCCGTCGAGTCCGTGTGCCGGCTGGCGCGGCCTCCGCCCGAGCGGCGGGGCGCTGCTCGGGAGCGAGTGTGCTGGGCGCGCCGATCGCTGTCGGATCACGTGGGTGGTGGGCTCTGTGGCGGCCGGTGGGGATTCGGGCGACGCGATGAGCGCAGGGTGGTGGTCAGGTGTCGCCGCGCGGATCCTGGCGGTGAGCTCGACGAGGCTGACGCTGGCGACGATGACGAGTCCGTCGACGGATATGGGCAGCAGGTATGCGGCGGCGGCTTCAGTTTCCCCGTACCGGGTGGCGACGCCGACGAGGTGCCAGTAGCTGACCCAGGTCGCGATGGCGGCGATGATGGCCGTCGCGGTGATCCGGATGGTGCCGAGGGATCGGCGGTGGTGCGGGACGCGGGAGATCAGTTCGACGGTGAGTAGCAGCGCCAGTGGTGGCCATGCGGCGATGATCTGGCTGATCGGGTTTGATTGGGCGTGCAGAACGTTTGCCGCCACGGAGGTGGCGACGCCGAGGGTGAGCGTGGCGCGTACGGCCCAGCGCAGCCGCCGCAGATGCGCGCCGGTGTCAGCCGACGCCGCGGCGCCGGCGGTGGTGGTCGGATTGCCGGTGTGCGGTGCGGTGTTCATGCGGACGCTCCGTCTGTGAGGGCGGAGCGTCGTGTCCGTGCGTCGCGGCCGGCGCGGCGTAGGTCGGCGGTGAGCTGGTCGGCCAGGGCGAGGGTGTCGTCGGCGGGTTCGGCGTCGATCTCGGCGAGCCGGCGGGTCAATGTCCGGCGTAGCGCGCGGATGGCGTCGGGGTGGCCGAGTTGCGCGCGGGCGCGCATGGCGGCCTGGTACAGCGTTTCGGCGTAGGGGTGTTGGCTGATCGCGGCGTCGAGGACGGCGAGTTGCTCGGTGGGTTGGCCGGTGAGTTCCTCGGCGAGGGCCACGGCGGCGTCGAGGGCGTCCTGGCGGATCTTCTCCCGGTAGGGCTCGAGCCATTCGTATTCGCGGCCCTCGGCGAGTGGTTGGTAGGTGTCGACGGCGCGGCGCAGTGCCGCGATCCGTTCGGGTTTGGATCCGGCGGCGTCGGCGGCGCGGATCGCTGTGCGCATCCGCCACAGGTCGATGTCGAAGCGTTCGGGGTTGAGTTCGTATCGGCGGTGGGGGTAGGTGAGGTAGGTGCCGGGGCCGCCGTTGTGCCGCAGGACGCCGCGCAGGTCCGAGACGTAGGTGTGCAGCCGGTGCACGGCCTTGCTGGCGGGCGCGTCGGGCAGCAGGTCGTCCAGGATCGCCTCCGTGGACGCGCTGCCGTCGCGGACCGCCAGATACACCAGCAGTTCGAGGGACTTCGCGCGCAGGCTGCGCTGCGGGTCGCCGTCGACGATGCCGGGTATCCCGAGCACCCTCACCGCCGCCCTTCCCGGCTGCGTCGTCGGCTCGGCATCGACGTCCCGGCCGGCTGCGGCTGGGGACCGCCCGCCGACGGCAGCCCTGCGGTGGTTGATTGTCGCCGTCGCGTCGGCTGTTGGGCGGGCGTCGCCGCCCTGGCTGGCTGCGGCGCTCAGCTCAACGGGAACCGAGACGTCGGTGATGCCAACGGCACCCGCCGCAGACTGTGTCTTGTAGGTGTCGCCGCTCCGGTCGTGGCCGGCCTCCACGTCCTGCTCGGCGTCGGCGTCCGTGTCAGCCGGTGCGACCACCGGCGTGTCTGTCGGTGTGGCCGCGGCCGCCGAGGTTGGAGTCGCGGCCTGGAGCGGCGGTGGTGCGGGTTCAGTCGGGGGCGTCGGCTGGGGTTGGCCGGTGTGCGACTCGGCGAGGGTGGCCACCAGGTCCGCGGTTTCGGCAGGGGTGAGGATCGCGAGCCGGCCGACGTCGGCGGGATGCCTGCCAGGGCGCTGGCTCTCTCCGTCGGCGGGGGTGGTGACGCCGTCGTCGGCCACCATGACGGTGTTGCCGTCGGACCACGGGCCGAGCAGCACCCCCTGGATGTCCTCTCGGCCGTCACCGCCGATGCTCGCAGGGCCGATGCCTCAACCCGCCTCGCCACCCTGCGCCGGCCCACGAATGTGCTCGCCGAGTTCTAAAGGCGCTAAAGCCAGCGCGAGCCCGTAGGCGTCCAGTGCGCGACGGTTGGGGGCCTGCACCGGGATGCCATACCACTACGAGCGGATGGCTCTCCCTCGTCTACCCCACATCGCACGATCGAGTCCGTGGAGCGAACTCGGCCATGGCTACACCGAGAGAGACGGACGGGCCGGGACGTACGACAGCCTCGTCGTACGAGCACCATTCGAGCACCAATGCGCCCATCGGCACCGTACGACAAACGGCGCCTGACCGGCTTTTAGCAGGTCAGGCGCCGTTTGATCTTGTGCGCCCGAAGGGACTCGAACCCCTAACCTTCTGATCCGTAGTCAGATGCTCTATCCATTGAGCTACGGGCGCTGGTGCTCGGCCAGTCTACACACCCGGCCTTCGCGCGGAGACTCCGGGATTCGAACCCGGGAGGGGCTTTAAGACCCCAACCGCATTAGCAGTGCGGCGCCATAGACCAGACTAGGCGAAGTCTCCTCGGTGGCCCGCAGACCACCGCGCCCGAGGATACAGGTCGCCACCCACCGGGAGCAAAGCGACTTCCCCAGTGCTGCCGGGGCAGCCCACGGCGCCCGCGATTCCACGCTGTGCGCCAGCGTGATCGGGACTACGCTCCATCGATATGCAGGAGCAGCCCCCGAGCGAGCCGACCCGCCGCGAGCCTGCTGAGCGTGCCCGGCGGCGCTCCCCGAAGGCGACCTTCACCCCGCCGTCCCTCCCACCGGCCGCCGTCGAGCCGGCACCGCCGGCCGCAGAAGACGGTAGGAAACGAGCCCGGCGCGGCAAGGCCGCCCCGCCGGTGCTGTTCCGGCCGCCCGATCCCGATCAGCCGCTGCCCCGGCAGCCAGGCCCGCGGAAGAGGGCGGATGCGGCGAGCGTCACACCCGCCGAGGAGTCGGCACCTGCCGCCGATCGGACCCAGCGCTCCCCGAACGCCGCGTCCGCGCAGCCGGTGACCGCCGAAGCGGCTGCCACCCCGCTGGCGAGCACACCGCAATCGCCCCCGCAGACCGAAGCGGCCACGGCAGCGGCACCGCCCGGTAACGCGCCGGCGACGCCAGCGGCGGCCGAGCAGCCGGCGACGCCGAGGAAGGCCGGCGGAACGAGGAAGGCGGCTCCCGGCACCAAGCAGACCCCGGCCCGCCGGGCAGCCCCGGCCGCACAGGCGGCCGCGATACTGCCCGCCGCAGCGCTGGCAGCCCCCGTCGAGGCAGGTGCGAGCGCGGAAAGGGACTCGGTTCCCGCCCCGGAGCAGCGCGGCTACTTGCGCGGCGTCGCGCCGGAGGCACCTGCCGCACCAGAGGCAGCGCTCACACCGGAGGCAGCGCTCACACCGAAGGCGGCGCCCGCAGCAGAGTCGGCCGCCGCCACGACGGCGGCGTCCGCATCTACGGAGAGCGCGACACCGGCCCGTAAGGCGGCAACTGCCCGAAAGGCAGCGCCGGGCCGGAAGGCAGCGCCAGCGCGGAAGGCAGCGCCAGCGCGGAAGACAGCTCCGGCGCGGAAATCGACAACGGCTGGAAAGGCGACGTCGGCCGGGGACGCGGCACCGGCCGCGAAGGTGGCACCGGCCGAGGAGGCGGCACCGGCCGAGGAGGCGGTCCGCGCATCGAAGGATGCCCCCCACCTCACGAAGGCGGCGACGATCGGCAAGGCGCCCGTACCGAGGAGCGCGGCGGGCACGCCCTCGCAGCCGGAGCTGCGGGTGCTCACCGGGCGGGTGCTCGAGCATCCCGGCTTCGCGCCGGAGTTGCTGGCGCTGGCCGCCGTGGAGGCGCTCGGCCCGGGTGCCCGGGACTGGGCCGAGCGGCTGCGGTCGGCGTACCCCGAGGCGTCGCCGGACGGGCTGGCCCGGCTGGCCACCCGGCGGTTCGTCCGGCTGGCCGGCGTGGGCGGGGCGGGCGCGGCGCTCGCCGGGTTCTTCGCCCCGTTCGCCGAGCTGGCCGCGGTGCTCTGGACCCAGGCCAACCTGGTGCTGCACCTGGCGGCGGCGTACGGACGGGACCCGGCCCACCCGGACCGGGCGGCGGAGCTGCTGGTGCTGACCCAGGTGCACCCGGACGCGGCGAGCGCGCGTACCGCGCTGGATGCGGCGCGGGCGGCGGACGAGCCGGCCGACGCGCCCTGGCCCCGCGCGGCGGAGGCCGCCTGGCGGCTCGCGGCGCCGCTGGCCGCGCAGGCCGGTGGCTGGTTGGCGTTGCGGTTGGCGTCCCGGCTGCTGCCGGGCGCGGCGGTCCTCGCTGCGGCGAGCGGCGACGCGGCGGCGGCCGAGCGGCTGGCGGCCCGCGCGGTCACCACCTACCGGCCGGCCCGCACCGGCTGACCGGTGGACGACCCGGCTGGACTGGCGCGCGCGACGGAAACACCGATGCACCGGCTCAGGCCGGCGGATGATCCACTTCAGGTCGCGGAAATGGCGGTGTCCCGGCGTGTGCGACACCGCAATGTCGCCGACTCGGAGTCGATCATGCGCCGCCGGGAGCGACCCGGGCCGCGCCAGACGCGCGGACGGCGGGCGACGAGGACCGGCCGGGCGAGGACGGGCGGCGGCGAGGACGGCCGGCGGCGAGGACCGGCGGGCCGTCAGAGCCAGTCGAACCAGGACTGGGGCAGCAGCGAGTAGCCCACGAAGGCGACCACGTCGAGCAGGGTGTGCGCGACGATCAGCGGCATCACCCGCCGGGTACGCAGGTAGAACAGGCTGAACACCACGCCCATCACGGCGTTGCCGAGGAACGCGCCGAAGCCCTGGTAGAGGTGGTAGGAGCCGCGCAGCAGGGCGCTCGTGGCGATGACGGCGCCGAGCCGCCAGTGGAGCTGGCGCAGCCGGGTGACCAGGTAGCCGACCACGATCACCTCTTCCAGTACCGCGTTCTGCACGGCGGCGAGGACCAGCACGGGCACCGCCCACCAGACCTCGGGCAGCGCGGCCGGCACCAGGGTGGCGTTGACGCCGAGCTGCGCCGCCGCCCAGAACAGGGCGAGGCCGGGCAGGCCGATCAGCGCCGCCAGCCCGGCGCCGCAGGCCAGGTCCGACCCGGGCCGTCCGACGTCCAGGCCGAGCGTCCGCACCGGGTCGCCGGGGTCGCGGCTCAGCAGGTGTACGGCGAGCAGCACCGGCAGCAGCGCGAAGACGATGCCGAGCAGTTGGTACGTCAGGTCCAGCCACGGCCGGGCCGACGCGGAGGTGTTCAGCGCGGCGGTCTGCTTGGAGAGCCCGCCCTCGGCGGTCAGCTTCGCGATGATCGAGACGACCGCGTAGACGGCCGACTGGCCGAGGGAGAGGCCGAGGACCAGCAGCGTCTCGGTCCCCAGTATCCGGCGCGACACCGGGCGGGTGAGCTCAAGGGTCACGGCACCACTCTGCCTGACGGAGCTGCCCCTCGACACGGGCGAAGACCCCTCGCGAGCCGATCGCACATTCTGTGCGACCGGTCGGCACGCTCCGTGGAGATTCTATGGGCGCCCATTCGCCGTCCGGAGAAGGAGCGCGCCCGTGGACAACTTCGCGCGACTGCTGAAGGAGAGCTGGACCCTGGTCGAGGAGCACCGGGAGCGGCTGAGCGGTCATTTCTACGCCCGGCTCTTCCTGCTCGACCCCGACCTGCGGCAGCTATTCCCGGTGCAGATGACCGGTCAGGGTGACCGGCTGCTGGAAGCGATCATCACCGCGATCCACACCGTCGGCGACCCGGAGAGCTTCGACGAGTTCCTTCGGGCGCTCGGCCGGGACCACCGCAAGTACCAGGTCGACGCCGAGCACTACGCGACGATGGGTGTCGCCCTGCTGGACGCCCTGTGCAGCACGGCCGGCGACGGCTGGAACCTGGAGTACGACCAGGCGTGGGGGGACGCGTACTCGGCGATCTCGGAGAAGATGCTGGCCGGGGCGGCAGCCGACGAGAACCCGCCGTACTGGCACGCCGAGGTGCTGACCCACGAGCGGTACGGCCCGGACAGCGCCGTGCTGACCGTCCGCGCCCTGCAGCACCCGTTGCCGTGGAAGGCCGGCCAGTACGTGAGCCTGGAGGTGCCGCGGCACCACCCGCGGGTGTGGCGGACGTACTCGGTGGCCAATGCGCCGAACGACGAGAACGTGTTGGAGTTCCACGTCCGGTCGCCCGGGGCCGGCTGGGTGTCCGGGGCGCTGGTCCGCCGGGTGAAGCCGGGCGACCTGCTCCGGCTGGCCGCGCCGATGGGCTCGATGACCCTGGACCGCGCCTCGGAACGGGACATCCTCTGCGTGGCCGGCGGGGTCGGGCTCGCTCCGATCAAGGCGCTGGTGGAGGAGCTGACCAGCTACAACCGGACCCGCTGGGTGCACGTCTTCTACGGTGCTCGCCGGCCGGCGGACCTGTACGGGCTGGCCGGGCTCCAGGAGCTGGTCGCGGCGCACCCGTGGCTGTCGGTCACCCCGGCGTGCAGCGAGGATCCGGACTTCGACGGCGAGCAGGGGGACATCTCCGACGTGGTCGCCCGGTTCGGCCCGTGGACGGCGCACGACTGCTACGTCTCCGGCTCGGCGCGGATGGTCCGGTCCACCCTGCGGGTGCTCGCCGCGGACGACGTCCCGCCGCCGCACATCCGGTACGACACCTTCGGCGAACTCTAGGAACTTTCCTCCCCCCATCCGGGGCGCGTGCCCCTGCCCCCTGGGGCACGCGCCCCGGACCCGCTCCACAGCGGCAGAGGTCAGTACCGCCACGGGTGACCGGTTTCGCGGTACTCCTCCACCGGCACCAGCGGCACCCCGGGCGTCATCCGGTCCACGTAGAGCCGCCCCTCCAGGTGGTCGATCTCGTGCGCCACCAGCCGGGCCATGCCGTACTCGAACGAGGTGATGATGCGGCTGCCGTCCCACTGGGCGTGTTCCACGTCGACGCGCAGCGGCCGGGGGACCAGCCCGCGGTGGTCGAAGAAGGAGAGGCAGCCCTCGTACTGCTCGTCGGTGTCCGGAGAGACGTCGACCACCCGGGGGTTGAGCAGCACGACGGGCTCGGCGGCCCGGTCCGGCGGCCGGACCACCGCCGCCGCCCGGCCGACGCCGAGCTGCGGCGCCGCGATGCCGACTCCCTTGCTGAACGGATGCAGTTCGTCGAGGCGGACCAGCGCGGCGGAGAGCCGCTCGACCAGGTCCCGGGCGACCAGCTCTTCGGCGGGCAGGTCGAGCGGCCGCGCCGGCTGGCGCAGCAGGTCGGCGCCGCGCTGCAGCACCCCGGCGGCGCGCATCCGGTCGCTCGGGCGGATCCGCCCGGTCGGCGTGGTGTCGTGCTCCGGCTCGGGCCGGGCCCGGAACCGCCACTGCATCCGGTATCGGGCGTTCAGCGGCGGATCGTCCGTCTGCCAGTCGAAGACCGCGCGGTCGCCGTCGTCGTGCCGCTGGACGGGGGTGCGCAGCGGGCCCTCCTCCGCCGAGAGCGAGGTCTCCGCGCCCCAGACCTGCGGGTCGAGGGCCGCCGGCAGGTCCAGGCGTACGGCCAGATGTCGGGTGGGCAGCCGAACCGCCCGCTGGAACCAGGGCCCCCACTTCTCCGCCCCCACCTGGTAGGCGTACTCGATGGTGGCCCGGTCGCCCGGATAGAGCGGAAACCGCCGGTCGCCGTTCTCGAAGAGCAGCCAGATCTCCTTGAAGGCGTCCCGGTCGTGCTTGGCCCGCCAGTGCATCGGCTCGCGCTCGCCGCCGCCGTCGTCCCGGTGGGCGCGCAGCTGCAACTCGGCGAAGGTGAGCGGGTGCTCCCGGTGGTGCCGGTTGGAGCGGCCCGGGTCGTTGGGGTAGCGGTCCACCGCCACCCGGACCAGGTAGCGGGTGACCGGCTCGGTGCCCGCGTTGTACAGCTCCCGCCGGATCACGCACCGGTAGCCGTCGTCGGCGTGCACGAGGGTGGCCAGCTCCCGCTCGACGACCAGGCCGGTGCCGGGCGGCAGCCACTGCCCGGGCAGCGGCAGCTCGCGCTGGGCCTGCCCGTTGCGGGCCTGCCGCAGGTCGTCGTACTCGCGGAAGCGCTGCCAGATCGCGCCGCTGGCCTCCAGGACGGCCTCCGCGCGCCGGGCGAAGTCCTCGGTCGGGCGGTGCCGCCGCCCCTCGACGTGGCTGACGTACGACGGGTCGAAGCCCATCAGCAGGGCCAGCTGTTTCTTTGAGAGTCCCCGCGTGGTCCGTTGGCGGGCGAGTTCGGCGGCGAAGGAGTCGGCAGCACGATCGAGGGGTGAGGTCGTCATCGGCTTCCTCGTGGCCGGGAGTCTCAGTTTCACGTTCCGTGGCGAGGCGCACACGGAACTGCCACTTTGCCGACACTCTGCTTGACAATCCACCGATGGCCGTCGATCCTGCCGCGCTCGCCGGACGCGGCACGGCGTTTCTCCGGCCCGGCCGAGGGTAGTACCGGCAGGGCGTCGAGCAGGACTTACGGGCCGGCGCCGGGTGACCCAGGACTCTCGATCCGGCCGGGATCGGACCTTCCTCAGACCGGCAAACTGTGGTTAGGCTAGCCTTAGCTCAACGATCCGCGTTGGGGACAGGGGATGATCTAGTGACAGCGGTGATGCCGGGGCGGGATCTCACCGCCACGCCGCTGGCCCCGGTCACGGCAACCATGCGCGCCATGTTCGGCACCGACGACGTGCCCGGGCTCGCCCCTGGCCTGCTGGTCGCCGACGAGTTCGGCTGGGCCCCGGCGACCACCCTGGTCGACGGCACCCGGCTGCCCGAGTTCCTGCACTCGGCCACCCAGCGCTGGGGCGGCACCCCGCACGCCTGCGCCGCACTGGCCTGGAAGTCGTACAGCTACTGGACGGCGCTGCCGGTGGTGCTCGGTTGGGCCTCGGCCCGGCGGGTGCCGCTGCTCGACCCGTCCGACGTGCTGATCCACTTCGAGGACCACCGGCCGCTGGTCACCCTCGGGCTGCGCCGCTCGACGACCGTCGCGGTGCTGCCCAGCGACCCGCTGGCCCTCGCCGGCAATCCCGAGGTACGGGTCGTCGCCGGCGAGGCCGAGCTGCTCGCCGCGCTCCGCGCCTCGCTGCTGGACGCCCACCTGGCCCCGATGATCGCGTCGATCCAGGCGGAGGTGCGGATCGGCACCCGTACCCTGCTCGGCTCGGTGGCCTCCGGCATCGCGCACGGCGTCCTGCGGGCCACGGACGTCCTGCCCGGCCCCTCGGTCGAGACCATCGACGCGCTGCTCGGCGCGCTCGACCTGAGCGACCTGGTCGAGCTGGTGCCCGGGCCGGCCGGCGAGCCGACCGTGCAGCGGCGCACCTGCTGCCTGGCCTTCACCCTGCCGCGGCCGAAGGTCTGTCAGGGCTGCTGCGTCCGTCAGGACTGACGCGGCGCGGGTCGGCCACCGGCCCGCTCGCCTCGCTCGGTGGGCCCGCTCACTCGGTCAGCGGTCGGACGTCCCAGACCCAGACGCCGCCGCGGTAGACCGGTTGGATCCCGGTCAACTCCGTCATCCCACGACGCAGCGCGTCCGCGTGCCGGTGCGGCCCGAGGATCACCACGCCGGCCCGCCAGAACCGCAGGTCGTCGACCGCGTTCACCCGGCTCTGCGGGGCGATCGGTGGCACCGCGCCGGTCTGCCGGATGACGGTGAAGAAGCTGCTGGTGGGGCGGGGCGGAGCGGTGAAGAGGGCGACCCGGCCCTCCTCGGTGCCCGGCCGGGTGTCCGGGCCGAGGAAGTAGCCGCGGGCCAGCGGCAGGTCCAGCCGGGTCGCGGCCGACCAGCGCAGCGGCTCGGCGTAGTTGGTGTCCGGCAGCGGCAGGGTCACCACGCTGCGCCCGCCGGTCACGTACGGCCGCCACGCCCCGGAGGTGACGAACTCGGGGACCGGGTCGAAGTGGGTCGCCGGCAACGGGGTGGGCAGGAGGGGCAGCAGGGCCATGGCGAGCATGGTCAGCGTCGCGAAGCGGATCTGCGGCCGGGCCACCGGGTGCCGGGCGGCCAGCGTCCGCGCTCGCTCGGCGCCGTAGGCGAGCAGCAGCCCGACGATCGGGGTGATCGCCAGCGCCCACCGGGTCGGCACCACCGAGTGCAGGATCGGCAGGCTCTCCAGCGGCGCCCAGAGACTCGGCACGCCGGTCTCCCGCCCGTCGAAGATCACCTCACGGCCGAGCGAGAGCACCGCGAAGAGCAGTCCGAGCACGGCCAGGCCGAGCACCACCACGTTGCGCCGTAGCCACCAGACCAGCGCGATCACCAGCACCACCAGTGGCCAGCCGAAGAAGCTGTTCTCCTCGGTGGGGTTCTTGGCCAACCCGGCGGCGGTCCGGGGGCTGCCGGCCAGTGACTCACGCGAGTACGCCACGAACGACGCCAGGTCGCTGGAGTAGCCGCGGATCAGCCGGGGCAGCCCGGTGTACGCCCCCGGTCCGAAGAACTGGACGTAGAGCGGGTACGCGAGCAGCACCAGGGCGACGGCGGCGGCGACACCCAGACCGGCGAGGAAGGGGCGCGCCTGCCGACGCAGTTCCGGCCGACCGATGGCGAGCGCGGCCACCACCGCGCCCAGCCCGATCGCGACCATCAGCAGCACCTCGAGATTGAGGAACGCCTGCCAGACGATCACCAGCGCGAGCAGTACGCCGTTGCGCAGCCAGCGGCCGGGCTCAGCGAGGCGCAGGGTCCGCCAGATGATCAGGGGCACCACGAACTGCGACACGATGTTCGGGTGGGCGTTGGCGTGCGACACCATGGCCGGCCCGAACGCGCAGAACGCCGCCCCGAGCCAGGCGGGCCCGCGCGTGCCGACCAGCACCCGGGAAAGCAGGAAATACCAGGCCACGCCGGTGGCGATCATCCCGAGAGTGAGAAAGAGCAGGAACGAGGTACGGGGTCCGAACAGGATCGTTATCGGCGTCATTGGCAACGACACGGATAATACGGACGTATTGGCCATGAGATTGACGCCGTCCGGAACGTTCATCCGGTCCGAGGTGAACGGATACGCGAAATGCGTGACCACCCGCGCACCGTGCGCCATCATCCATTCGAACTGCGCCTGATCGGAGCGGTTGTCCCGGACCCCGTTGCGCGGGTCGAGCCAGAGCCGCGCGGTGACCCAGAAGCCGAGCGCGACGAAGCTCAGCACGGCAAGGGCATCGATCCGCCGCCCCCGCCCAGCGTCGTCGCCCCGGTCGGGCCCGCCCTCCGCCCCGGCACCGGAAGCGCCGACGGGGAGGTCCGAATCAGGAGTAGTCATAACAATTCATAGCGTAGTCAGCGTATGGCAGCACCGTGACATGTTTCGGGGTACTGCCGTACTATGTGCCGGGTTCGCTGACCGCCGATCACGTGCCACCCCCCGACCGCAATTCGGCGACCACGTTGCCCCGATTCTTCTGCCCCCCGCGCGGATGATTCACTCTGTCGGTCAGGCGCGGGTCGAGTTCATACCGTGAGGAATCGACGCATGGCAGAAATCACTGGGGACCAGCGCGTCCAGTCCGAGGTGCTGGAGGGCCTTGCGACAGCAGTCAACCACCGCCGCTGGTTCGTCGAGCTGGCCGTGCCCTACCTGGGCGACAACCCCATCGAGATCGGCAGTGGGCTCGGCGACTACGCGCTGGAGTGGGCCGAGCGCCTGCCTCGGTTCACCGCCACCGAGGCGGACCCGGATCGGCTGGTCCAGCTCAAGGAGCGGCTGGCCGAGCACCCCGGCATCGACGTGCGGGAGATGTTGCTGCCGCACTCGGAGCGGGGTGACTACAGCGCCGCGGTGTCGTACAACGTGCTGGAGCACATCGACGACCACGTGGGCGCGCTGAGCAGCATGCGCGAGCTGGTCCGGCCCGGCGGAGCGGTGATCATCATTGTGCCGGCCTTCCAGTTCGCGATGAGCCCGGCGGACATCGCCACCGGGCACGTGCGCCGCTACACCAAGAAGACCCTCTCCGCGGCGATGACCGACGCCGGGCTCACCGTGGAAAAGATCCACTACGCCAACGCGCTCGGTCTGCTCGGGTACTTCATGGCGACCAAGGTGTTCCGGCTGATGCCGAAGGAGGGCCCGATGGTGAAGGTCTACGACACCGTCGTGCTGCCCGCCACCAAGGCCGCCGAGCAGCTGGTCCGCCCGCCCTTCGGGCAGTCGGTCTTCGCCGTGGCCCGGGTCCCGGCCTGAACCCGCTCTGCTGGTCGACCCCGCGGTTGGCGGTCAGCCCGCCAACCGCAGGGTCGCCGGTCAGGTCATTCCTTGATCTGGTACGAGGGCCGGATGACCGCGCGGGCCAGGGTGTGGAAGGTGAGGTTGAAGCCCACGTAGGCGGGGCTGGCCTCCGGGGTGAGGTCGAGACGATCGACGTCCAGGGCGTGCACCGCGAAGACGTAGCGGTGCGGCCGGTCCCCGGGCGGCGGCGCGGCGCCGCCGTAGCCCTGCTCGCCGTAGTCGTTGCGGACGGAGAAAGCCCCACCCAGGTCGGCGCCCCCGCCACCGCCCGCACCCCGCGGCAGCTGGGTGACGGTGGCCGGCACGTTGACCAGCACCCAGTGCCAGAATCCGCTGCCGGTCGGGGCGTCGGGGTCGAAGCAGGTCACCGCGAAGCTGCGGGTGTCGGCGGGGAAGTCCGACCAGCTCAGCTGCGGGGAGATGTTCTCGCCGCCGGTGCTGCCGTGCGCGTGCCGCACGTCCATCGGCTCGCCGTTCTGTACGTCCTCACTGCTCAGGGTGAACGACGGCACGGTCGGCAGCAGCTCGTAGGGGTCCGGGGCGATCGATCGTTCCAAGGTCATCGAGACGCGTCCTTCCGATGTTGCGCGCAAAGTCCTGCGCCCTTCTTACCCCGCCGCGGCCCAGCAATCGACCGGAAGCGCCAGGTGTCGATGGACCGTTCGGCTCACTACCGTTGTCCTATAGCAACAGCGCTGGGAGAAGCCTCGTGACCCGCATCTGGCGTGACTTCGTGGTCGCGGTCGTGACCGCGGTCCGACGACGCCCGGACGAGCGGGCTATCGCCGAGGAGCGCCGCCGCGCGATCCAGCGCCTGGCCGAGGAGAAGATCCGCCAGGAGCGGCGCTCGGCGGACCCGCCGGAGTAACGGAAATGCCGAGCCGCGCGCCCGTCGATCCATGGTGCCCGGTTACGGCTCCGACACTCCTCTTCCGGGTCGAAGCTCTGTCAAGTTGCTGACCGCCAACGCTAGGACGGGCGGCGAACAGCCCTCTGACCTGGTCGTTTGCCGTTTTCGCTCGATACTGTGGAATCAGCGCCCGGCGCGGTGCGTCACCTGGACTGGCGCCGGCCGACTGACCTTTCTCAGCCCATCCGGATCACGTCAGCCACATCATTTCGTGGTGTGACCAACGGACACCTCGCTGTTGACTCGACAGCAGCAGGGCAGCCATCTGGTGGTGGCGAAAGGTTAGGGACTGTGAGCAGTGAAGACGGAACGAATGATCCGCGTATGCCTCGACGGCGGCTGCATTCTCGTCGGGCTCGGTGGAATCGTGCACCAGACGGCGGTCGCGCCCCCCGGGCAGGCAAGTCCGGTGCTCCTGGGGACTTTCCTCGCGATCCTTGGAATCCCGGCGGGCGTGGGGTTGATCTCGCTGCGCAGCAATGGTGGCGGCGGTACAACCAGCTCGCTCTCATCGCCTCGGCTGCCGGACTCGCCGCCGCCGCCGTCATCATCACCATCAGGGGCGGGTGACCGACAATGACTCACCGTGCCTGGCGAATCCTCGTCGCCTCGTTTGTCTTCGCGGCCCTCGCTGCCGCCTCGTCCATGATTTACGCCAACGCCGTCGCTCGGGAATCCGAGCACAGATGGTGCGGCATCGTGACGACCCTCGACGACACCTACCAGGACACTCCCCCGCAAAGCCCGACCGGCAAGCAGATTGCCGATGAGCTCAACAAACTACGCATCGAATTCGACTGCCCACCGGATCGGTGAGACCGGGCGCGCTGTTCGCCGGGCGGCCTGCCGAACTCGAACACGGGCGGCCGCCGGCAGGACGGGCGCGTCCGGCACCTTGTATATACCGGCCATCGGTACCTCGCGGCACCCCTACGGTCCGCGCATCGGGGGATGACCTCCAACAACCACCTGGACCGCGCGATCCATCTCCAGCCCGTCCAGTGGATCGCGCTTGTCGGCGTGCCGCTCGTCATGCTCGCGATCGGTGCACTCGCGGTCCAACGCCGTGAACACGTCCGCACAATGGTCGCTCTCGGTCGGGCCGTCGACAGACAACGCATCCAGACGCATGCGGTAACGCTCGGCTCACCGTACGTAAACACCCCCTGATCGGCCTCTGCGCTGGTCAGGGGGTGTTTGCTGTTCAAGTAGGCGGAGGGTGTGGGATTCGAACCCACGAAGGACATCGCTGCCCTTACCGGTTTTCAAGACCAGCGCCATCGGCCACTAGGCGAACCCTCCCGGGCCGCGACCCGCGGGTACGCGGCCGTGCCTAGTCTGCCATGCCGACCGACCGGGCTGACGAGGGCGGCACGGCGGCGAGGGCGGCCGGCGTCGGCTGACAGACTCCCTCTATCGGGCTGACCACCGGGATCGTGGCGGCGCCGGGTCCACAGTGGCGCTGCGGCGGCGTCCGCCCGACGGCACCTTGCGGCCCGCACCCCTGACGAATCCCGGGCATGTCCCACCCGGGCGTGGACAGCGGGGCGGATCGGGTAAGACTGGGCCATGCGAGCGATCACTGTCCCGGAGCCCGGTGGACCCGACGCGCTGGTCTGGACCGAGGTGCCCGATCCCGCGCCGGGCAGCGGCGAGGTGCTGGTCGACGTGCGGGCCAGCGCGGTGAACCGGGCGGACCTGCTGCAACGGCAGGGGCACTACCCGCCCCCGCCGGGCGCACCGGCGTACCCCGGGTTGGAGTGCTCCGGGGTGGTCAGCGCGATCGGGCCGGACGTCACCGGCTGGCAGGTCGGCCAGGAGGTCTGCGCGCTGCTGGCCGGCGGCGGGTACGCCGAGCGGGTGGCGGTGCCCGCCGGGCAGCTCCTGCCGGTGCCCGCCGGCGTCGATCCGGTCGACGCGGCCGCGCTGCCGGAGGTGGCCTGCACCGTCTGGTCGAACGTGGTCCGGTTGGCCGGTCTGCGTGCCGGCGAGACGCTGCTGGTGCACGGCGGCGGCAGCGGGATCGGCACCTTCGCGATCCAACTCGGGGCGGCGCTCGGCGCCACGGTGCTGACGACCGCCCGGAGCGCGAAGCACGACCGGTTGCGCGAGCTGGGCGCCACCCAGGTGATCGACTACCGGGAGCAGGACTTCGTCGACGAGGTCCGCGGGGCCACCGACGGCCGGGGCGCGGACGTCATCCTCGACATCATGGGCGCGTCCTACCTGGGCCGGAATGTGGCCGCGCTGGCCACCGGCGGCCGGCTGGCGGTGATCGGCCTGCAGGGCGGGCGCAAGGGCGAGCTGGACCTCGGCGCGTTGCTGACCAAGCGGGCCACCGTCACGGCCACCTCGTTGCGGTCCCGGCCGCTGGACGAGAAGGCGGCGATCGTCCGGGGCGTGCGCGACGAGGTGTGGCCCCTGGTCGAGGCGGGGAAGGTACGGCCGATCGTGGACCGCCGGATGCCGATGGCGGAGGCCGCTGCGGCGCACGAGCTGGTCGAGAGGAGCCATCACCTCGGCAAGGTGCTGCTCACGACGGGCTGACGCCCACCTCCTGCTCCGGTGCGGGCCCGGCCGCCGACCGAGGCAGCACGAGCCGGGCCCCCGGGCCCTCGCCGGCCAGGGTGTCGCCCGGGTTGTAGAGGGTGCAGCGATCCAGCGACAGGCAGCCGCAGCCGATGCAGCCGTCCAGGTCGTCGCGGAGTTTGGTCATCAGCCGGATCCGCTCGTCCAGCCGCTGACGCCAGGCGCTGGAGAGCCGGGCCCAGTCGGCGGCGGTCGGGGTACGCGAGGCGGGCAGCGAGTCGAGCGCGGCCCGGATCTCCTCCAGCGAGATGCCGACCTGCTGGGAGATCCGGATGAAGGCCACCCGCCGCAGCTCGATCCGGGCGTACCGGCGCTGGTTGCCGCCGGTGCGCTCGGCGCGGATCAGGCCGAGCCGCTCGTAGTAGCGCAACGCGGACGGCGCCACCCCGCTGCGGTCGGAGAGCTGGCCGATGGTGAGGGACTCGTGCATCATTCACCTTGAGTTGAAGTGGACTTCAACTTGCAGGCTAGTCGCATGACGACAACTACTGCCACCGTGCCCCGGCCGGACGTCCCGGCCCCGCCGCCGGACAGCGCCCCGGTCCCGCCGCCGGTGCCCGAGCCGGTCGCGGCCCCGCTGCGCCGGCTGGGCGCCGGCCGGGAGTTCGGCGCGAACGTGTATTCGACCGTCGACGTGCTCTGGGTGCTCTACGACCGGATTCTCCGGACCACCCCCGACACCGTCGACGACCCCGACCGGGACCGGTTCCTGCTCTCCAAGGGGCACGCCGTCGCCGGCTACTACGCGGTGCTCGCCGCGAAGGGCTTCGTCCCCGGCGACTGGCTGGACGACCAGGGCGGTCCGGCCAGCCGGCTCGGCGACCACCCGGACCGGACGATGGTGCCGGGGGTGGAGATCGGCTCCGGGTCGCTCGGCCACGGGCTGGGCCTCGGCGTCGGCACCGCGCTAGGGCTGCGGGCCCAGGGCCTGCTCACCCCCCGGACGTACGTGCTGCTCGGCGACGCGGAGCTGGACGAGGGCTCCAACCACGAGGCGATCGCGTACGCCGGCGCCACCGGCCTGGCCAACCTGACCGCGGTGGTGGTCGACAACCGCTCCGCCACGCACGGCTGGCCGGGCGGCGGCGCGGCGGCCCGGTTCACGGTGAACGGCTGGACCGCCGCCACCGTCGACGGTCGCGACCACGACGCCCTGCACCGCGCTCTCACCGGACACGACAACCACCGACCGCACGTCGTCGTGGCGGTCGTCGACACGCAGGAGTGACCGTGCGGGAGACCTTCATCGAGACCGCCACCGACCTGTTGACCGAGGACCCGCGCACCGCCGTGGTGCTCGCCGACATCTCCGCCGCCGCCTTCGCGCCGGCCGCCCGGCGACACCCGGACCGGGTGGTGAACGTGGGCATCCGAGAGCAGTTGATGATCGGGGTCGCCGGCGGGCTGGCGCTCACCGGCCTGCGGCCGATCGTGCACAGCTACGCGCCGTTCCTGGTGGAGCGGGCGTACGAGCAGATCAAGCTGGACCTGGACCACCAGGACGTGAGCGCCGTGCTGGTCAGCGTGGGCGCGTCGTACGACCGGGCGGCGGCGGGACGGACCCACCTGGCCCCGGCCGACGTGTCGTTGATCGACACGCTGCACGGGTGGACCGTGCACGTGCCCGGGCATGCCGGCGAGGTGGCTGACCTGCTGCGCGCCACGGTGGCCGCCGACGGACCGGCGTACCTGCGTCTCTCCACCCAGCAGAACGGGCGCGCGCACCGCGGCGACGGCGCGTTGCGGGTGCTCCGGGACGCCGGGCCGGGGGCGCCCCTGCTGGTGGCGGTGGGACCGGTGCTCGACGCGGCGATGGCGGCGGTGGCCGACCTGCCGGTGACCGTGGCGTACACCCACCGGCCGCGGCCGTTCGACACCGCCGGGCTGCGGGCGCTGGCCGGCAGCGAGGTGATCCTGGTCGAGCCGTGTCTGGCCGGCACGTCGAGCCGGGTGGTGTCGGCGGCGTTGGTCGACCGGCCGCACAGACTGCTGGCCCTCGGGGTGGGACGGGAGGACCTGCGCCGTTACGGCGCAGCGGATGACCACACCCGGTGGCACGGGCTGGACGCCGCCGGGCTACGCCGTGCGGTCGACGGGTTCCTGGAACCGGCGCTCGCCGGCCGCTGAACCGGGGCCGGCGGGGTGGGCGGGAGCGGGGGTGGGTCTCAGCGGGCCGGCGTGACCGGACGCCGACGGGCGCGCTCGCGGCCGAGGATCCAGATCGCCTCGACGCCGTCCTTCCAGGTGATCTTCTTGCCCTCCTCGCGGCCCCGGGCCCGGTAGCTGATCGGCACCTCGTAGGGGCGGATGCGCCGGCGCAGCAGCTTGCCGGTCACCTCGGCCTCCATGCCGAAGCCACGCGAGCGGACCTCGAGCGAGCGGTAGAGCGCGACCGGCATCAACTTGAAGCAGGTCTCCAGGTCACCGATGTAGGAGTTGAACAGCACGTTCGCCGCCATCGTGACGCCCTTGTTGCCCATCACGTACCAGAAGCTGTAGGCGCTGTGACTGCCGAAGGTGCGATTGCCGTAGACCACCGTGGCGCGACCGTCGAGCACCGGGTCGAGCAGCTTGGGGATGTCCTGCGGGTCGTACTCCAGATCAGCGTCGAGGATGACCATGTATTCGCCCTCGGCGTTGTCGACCGCCGTCTTGATGGCCGCGCCCTTGCCGGCGTTGCGCTGGTGGGTGATCACCCGCAGCCGCTGGTCGTCCGCCCGACCGAGAATCTCGCCGGTGTTGTCGCGGCTGCCGTCGTCGACCACCACCAGTTCGATCTCGCACGGGTAGTCGACCGCCAATGCCTGCTTGAGGGCATCCGCGATGCGTTCTTCCTCGTTATAGACCGGCATGAGGATCGAGAGCTTCACGGGGATCTCCACGGTGGCGACAGCATGTCGGGCCTAGCCTAGCCTGGCTGGTCAGCGCAGCGGTGGCCGCCACCTCGGGCATCCGACAACGCGGGTTAACGCGGATGGTGTTTACTTCCCGCCATGTCGGCAGCCGGCTCGATGTCAACGGTGGCGCCCGTCGCCGCGATGCTACTGCTCCTGTTCGTGATGCGCCCCGCCGGGAACGGCGTGGTGGCGCCGCTGCGGCTCGCCGCGGCCCGGGCCGCGCTGCTCACCGGAGCCTTCGCGATACTTCTGGTCGAGGTGCTCGGCGCGCTGCACGCGCTGACCCGTACCGCGTTCGCCGTCGCCTGGCTGCTCTTCCTCGTCGTCACGGCGGTGGCTGCCGGGTGGCGGCACCGGCGGGACACGGCGCGCGGCCAGGCGGCGCGCGCGGCCACCCCGGGACGGGCGCTGGTCGGCGCGACCGCCGGCACGGCGAGCGACGGCCCGGCCCTCGGCCCGGCGGACGACTCGCCGCCGGCCGCCGGCGCGACGCAGCCCGCGGCCACTCCCGGGTCGACCCGTGCCGGCTGGTCGGGACGGCTGGCGGAGCGGTGGCGTGCGCTGAGTCGCGGCGAGCAGCTGCTGGCCGGCACGGTCGGCGGGCTGGTCCTGGTGGAGCTGGTCATCGCGCTGCTCGCCGAACCCAACAACTTCGACTCGCAGACCTACCACCTGCCCCGGGTCGAGCGCTGGGTCGCGCAGGGCGACCTCGACTTCTGGCCGACCGCCATCCACCGGCAGGTGACCATTCCGCCGGGCGCCGAGTACCTGCTGCTGCACCTGCGCCTGCTCACCGGCGGCGACGCGCTGCACAACCTGGTGCAGTGGGCCGCCGGGGTGCTCTGCCTGCTGCTGGCCGCCCGGATCACCGCCCAGCTCGGCGGCGGCCGGCGGGCCCAGTTGCTCACCGCGTTCCTGCTGGCCACCACGCCGATGGTGGCGCTGCAGGCGACCAGCACGCAGACCGACCTGACGGTCGCGGCCTGGGTCGCCTGCGCGGCGACCCTGGTGCTGGACGGGCTACGCCGGCGTACCGGGCTGGGCACCCTGCTCGGGTTGGGGATCGCGACCGGACTGACCGCGGTGACCAAGACCAGCGGGCTGATCGCGGTCGGCCCGCTGCTGGTGCTCTGGGGGCTGGCACAGCTCCGGCTGTCCCGGGCCCGCCGGGTGGCCGGGAGCGGCGGCACGGTCGCCGCCGGCGGCACGCCGGCGGACCGGCCGGAATCCGGCCCGTCACCGGCCGTCGGGGTCGCCCGCACGGTCGGCGGATCGGTACTGATCCTGCTGGTCGGGGCGATCCTGGTCGGCCCCTACCTGGCCCGGATGACCGCCGACTTCGGGCATCCGCTCGGGCCGCCCGGGCTGCGCGAGTCGATCCCGATGGAGCGGCACGACCCGCCGTCGATCCTGGTCAACGCGCTGCGGATCGGACACACCGCGTTCGACACCCCGCTCACGCCACTGCGCTGGGTGGGTGCTGAGGCGATCATCCGCGGCGCGGAGGCGGTCGGCGTCGACCCACAGGACCCGGACACCACCTTCGTCCGGCAGGTCTTCCCGGTGCGCGCGTGGTACCCGGACGAGGACCGGGTGGCCTTCCCGCTGGCCGGCTCGCTGGCACTGCTCGGGGCGATCTTCGCGCTGACCCGTCCGGGCCGGATCAGCCCGAGCCGGTCCGGGGCACTGCGGGCGTACGCCGTGGTGGTGGTGGTCGCAGTGGTGCTGCACACCGCGATGATCAAGTGGCAGCCGTGGGGGAACCGCCTGCTGCTCTACGCGCTGGTGGTGGCCGTCCCGCTGGCCGGCCTCTGGCTGGACGCGCTGTTCCGCCACCGGGCCGGCGGCTCCGACGCCCCGGCCACCCCGGCGCCGGCCCGGGCGGACGGTCGGCGGAGGTCGGTGGCGGTCGGCGTGGCGGTGACCGTGCTGGCCACCTCCGCGCTCGCCGGCGTGCTCGCGCTGTCGTACGGCTTCCCGCGCCGGCTGGTCGGAGCGGGCTCGGTCTTCACCACCTCGGAGTGGGACACCCGGTTCCTGCGCCGCCCGCAGTGGACCGACGAGTTCCGCTGGGCGGCCGAGGCGGTACGTGCCAGCGGCGCCCGCCGGATCGGCCTGGTCGAGCAGAACGACAACTGGGAGTACCCGTGGTGGCTGCTGCTGCGGGACGCCGACGGCCGGCCACCGGAGCTGCTGTCGCTGAAGTCGGAGCTGCCCAAGCGACCGCCGGCCGATCCGTCCTCGATGGACGCGATCGTCTGCACCGGCCCGGAGGCGGCCTGCGCCAAGCTGGTGCCGCCCGGCTGGCGGGTCGAGTACCGGGGCTACGTCGGCTACGCGCTGCCGCCGGGCCGCTGACCCGCCCACCGCCGCCGTCCCGTCCCGGTCCACTGACGCGCGCCCACCGGCGCCGTCCCGGCCCCGCCGGGACGGCGGCGGGCCCGGGTCGGTGGGCTCGCCCGCCGGCTCCGCAGCGCAAATGACGGAAACTCTTCCGAAAGACATTCACATACCTGCATGACGCACGTTACCTTCCGGTAACTCGATCGACGTCCCGCGATCGAGCCGAAAGGAGTGCGTCGATGCTTGGTTCCGCTGCCAGGCGCGAACGTGCGACCCGACGACGGTCGCTGACCGCCGCCTTCGCCGCCGCTCTCGTCCTGCCGATGCTCGTCGGAACGGCCACCCCCGCCACCGCGGCCGACCGACCCGCCGTCCAGCCACTCCCGACGAACCTCGAGGCGATCCGCGCCGCCGAGGCGACCGCCCTCTACGGCGCGCCGCAGATCCGCCCGATCGAACAGCGCCGCACCTCGCTGATCACCATGGGCGACAGCGAGATCTCCGGAGAGGGGGTCGGCAACTACGTGCCCGGCACCCACGAACCCGGCAACTGGTGCGACCGCTCGTACGACCAGGCGGTGTTCCGCACCGGCATCACCGCCGACGAGAAGTACAACATCGCCTGCTCCGGGGCGACCCCGTGGAACCTGATCGCCGGCGGCCCGACCCAGCACAACGAGCTGAACCAGGGCGACCACCTGGCGATCAAGGCGCGCAACACGCACATCCGGCTGATCTGGGTGGTGGTCGGCGCCAACGGCGACGGCACGATCCAGTTCGGCCCGGTCGCCACCGACTGCGCCATCAGCCGGGTCTTCTTCCAGGGTCCCTGCTACCCGACCTACACCGACGAGTGGACGATCCGCACCGACGGCAGCCGTCAGGCGGTCGAGGACGCGCTCAACGACATCCGGAACACCATGACCAGGGCCGGCTACCTGAACACCGACTACGAGCTGGTGCTGATGTCGTACCCGAGCCCGGGCAGCCCGGACGTGGAGGACAACCCGAACTTCCCCGGCTGGTACTCCGGCGGCTGCCTGCTCTACCTGGCCGACGCGGCGTTCGCCCGGAACAAGGCGGTGCCGCTCTTCGAGTCCGCGCTGCGCACCGCCGCGACCAACACCGGCACCCGCTACCTGGACGCCAGCCGGCTCTTCCACGGCCACGAGGTCTGCACCGACAACACGTCGGTCCGCGGCCTCTACATCGAGATCGGCATCTGGGACGAGAACGCGGCCCGACAGTCGTTTCACCCCAACGCCCGCGGGCACGGCATGTTCGCCCAGTGCATCACCCAGTTCTGGAACTCCGGGCAGCAACGGGCCACCTGCGTCGACCCGGCCAGCACCGGCACCGGGGTGCTGTACAACGGGCTGTTCGAGTTCAAGCAGTTGCGCAACCTCGCCACCGGCACCTGTGTCGACGGCAAGGGATACGACTCACGCAACGGCACCGCGCAACAGTCGTACGGCTGTCACGGCGGCCGTAACCAGGGCTTCTGGTACGACCCGACCCGCCAGTCGCTGCACTCCGAGCTCTCCCACGACCGCTGCCTGGACGTCGCCAACGGATCGCTGACCGCCGGCACCGCGGTCAACGTCCACGACTGCCACGGCGGCGCCAACCAGAAGTTCGTGCTGGCCGGCAACCAGCTCAAGGCGGCCGGCAACACCGCGCTCTGCCTGGCCTTCGACAGCCCCTGGCTGGGCACCCCACGGCTGCGGCTGGCCAACTGCTCCAGCAGCACCCGCCAGCAGTGGTCCTTCGAGTCCCGCAACTTCGCCAACCCGGTCGGCTACGGCCACGACGACTTCATCGGCTCCCGGGTCTACTGATCGACGCGGCGGGAGTAGCCGGTACCGCCACTCCCGCCACCGGCCCGCGCGCCCCGGTCCGGGGCGCGCGGGTCACTTCGCCCTGGGGATGACCACGAGCCGGGCGACCCCGGCGTCGCCGTCCTTGGCGCCGGCGACGCCGACGGTGGCGCCGACCTTCACGTCGGTCGACTGAATCGTGGCCCGCCGCTCGACCACCCGCAGGTCGTCGCCGAACCGCCAGGTCATGGTGAACCCGTCGGTGGACTTCACGGTCATCGAGTTCCCGTCGATCGCGGTCACCTCACCCCGCTGCACGGCGACCGTCTTCGTGCCGTCCTTGGTCTGCACCACGGCCTCGCCGTGCAGGGTGTTCCGCCGCAGCAGCACCCGGGCCTGGCGGCGCTTGCGCAGCTCCTCGGCCCGCTCGCGGCGCGGCTTGTCGCCGGTCGCGGTGGGCGCGGCCGACGGCGACGCCGGCGCGGCGACCTCCGTCACGTCCAGGTCGTCCGCGTCGAAGCCCATCGCGGTCAGCGCCTGGCCCTCGGCGCCCATCGCCGCGGCCACCTCGACGGCCGCCTCCCGGGCCGGTTGGCTGGCAACCTCGGCCGCGCCGCATCCGCTGACGCCGAGCGCGACCGCCCCGAGCAGCGCGGTGCCGGCAACAAAACCCCAACGTGCCATGACTCTCCCTCTCGTCCGTCGATGCGCCCAGCCTCCCGCGCCCGGACGAGCGGACCGTCAGGCCGATGTTCGGATCGGGTAAGGATCCGCCGGCAGCCGCACGGTGAACGCGGCGCCGCCCTCCGGGGCGTGCCCCGCCGCGATCTCACCGCCGAGCCGGCGGACCAGCCCGGCGGCGAGCGCCAGCCCGAGCCCGCTGCCCACCTTGCGCACCCCCCGGTACCGCTGGTGCAGCGCACCGCGCTCGAACGCCACCGCCAGGTCTTCGTCGGTGAAGCCGGGTCCGCCGTCGCGGACCTCGACCACCCCGCCGGCCGCCGGATCCGGTCCGGCCGGCCGGACCGCGAGCACCACCGGCGCCCCCGGCGGTACGACCCGCAGCGCGTTCTCCAGCAGCCCGTCGACGACCTGCCGGATCCGTCCCGGATCGGTGTACGCCGGCACCGGACCGCCGGGACTCTCCACCGAGAACGGGACGCCGACCGCGGCACAGCGGTCGGCCCAGGTCCGTTCCGCGTCGGCGGCCAACCGGGCCAGGTCGACCGGGACCGGCTCCAGCGGGAAGTCCGCCGCCTCCAGCCGGGCCAGCGCCAGCAGGTCGCGGACCAGCCGGTCCAGGTGCTCGGCCTCGGCCAGCACGGTGCGCCCGGTACCGGCCACGTCGTCCGGCTCGATCACCCCGTCGGCCAGCGCCTCGGCGTAGCCCCGGATCGCGGTCAGCGGGGTACGCAGCTCGTGCGAGACGGAGAGCAGGAACTCCCGCTGCCGCCCCTCACTGGTGGCCAGCGCCGCGGCCAGCCCGTTCAACGCGTGGGCCAGGTCGGCCACCTCGTCGGGCGGTTCGACGGGCACCCGGACCGCGCGATCGCCGGCGCGTAGCCGGGCGGCGGCACCCGCCGCCACCCGGATCGGCCGGGCCAGCCGCCGGGCGAGCAGCAGCCCGGCGACGACACCGGCGGCCAGCCCGGCCAGCAGCGGCAGCCAGAGGCTGAGCAGCACCTGCCGCCAGAGCCCGGTGGCCACCGGCCGGGACAGCACCACCCCGTTCCCGCCCGGCAGGGCGCGCCCCTCGACCAGCGCGCGCCGCCCGTTCACCGAACGGCGGGCCGAGACGTTGCGTCCCTCGGCGACCCGCTGCACCACCCGCGGCGGCAGGCCGGCCCGGTCCACCGTGCCACCCCGGACCAGGTACGCGTCGATCTGCTGGGCGCGTAGCTGACGGATCAGCCGCTCCTCGTCGGCGGTGCGGCCCCGGTCCAGCCGGGTCCGCAGCACCTCGGCGGCGAGCCGGGCCTGGGCGGCCAGTGCCTCCTGGTCGCGCCGTTCGACGCCGCGTACCGCCAGGGGCACCGCGACGATCGCGGTGACCAGCACGGACACCAGCGCCACCGTGCAGGTGACCAGCACCGCCCGAGCGGTCAGCGTCCGGCCGAACCGGGCCCGGGGTGGCGCGGGGGGTGGTGCGCCGCCCAGCACCGGGAGCGCGATGGTCGGCGACTCCGACCGCACCGGCCCGTCGGTCGCGGTCGGCGCACCGGGGGCGGGACGCCGCGGGTCGGTGGGGTGCTCAGGCATCGGCGGCGTACCCGACACCCCGGTGGGTCCGGATCACGCTGGCCGGGCCGAGCTTCGCCCGGACCTGCGCCACGTGCACGTCGACCGTGCGGGTGCCGGCGTGCGCCGCGTACCCCCAGACGCCGGCCAGCAACTCCTCGCGGGTGAAGACCCGACCGGGACGTGCCATCAGGTGAGCGAGCAGGTCGAACTCGGTCGAGGTGAGCTGGATCGGGGCGCCGGCGGCGGTCACCGTCCGGCGGGCCGGGTCGAGGGCCACCGCGCCGACGACGCGGGGCCGGTCCATCCCGTCGGGTGGGCCCGCCGTGCGCCGCAGCACCGCCCGGACCCGGGCCACCAGCTCACGCGGGCTGAACGGCTTGGTCACGTAGTCGTCCGCGCCCAACTCCAGGCCGATGATCCGGTCCACCTCGTCGTCCCGCGCGGTGAGGAAGATGACCGGCGTCCAGTCACCGGCCTCGCGCAGCTGCCGGCAGATCTCGGTGCCGGCGAGACCCGGCAGCGCGATGTCCAGGACGCAGGCCACCGGGCGCAGCCGGCGGGCGGCGGCCAGGCCGGCGGTGCCGTCCCGCTCCAGGTGTACGCCGAAGCCGTCCCGGGTCAGGTAGAGCCGAACCAGGTCGGCGATGGCCGGCTCGTCCTCGACCACGAGGACGAGCCCGCGGTGCGGCGCATCGACGGTCACCGGCCCATGATTGCCGACCGGGCCGAGGCGGCGCGGACGCGGGGTGTTCGAGTTCGGTAAAGGCTGCGGACGGTCAGCGGACGGCGGCCGGCCGGAACGTCGCCGGGCGTACGCCGGACGGCGTGTCGCCGATGGTGGCGACCAGCCGCTCCCGGGCGGTCCGGAGTCGGGTGCGGAAGGCGTGGTTGAGCAGCGCGTCGAGCTGCCACACCTGCTTCGGGTGGGTGGTCCGGATGACGAACCGCTCGCGGATTCCGTCGATCGCGGTGGCGGCCAGCTCGACCGAGTGCAGCCGCGGGTCGGGGCTCCAGGTGACGTTGCTCAGCTCGCGCAGCTCGGTGTTGAGGTGCAGGCGGAGCCGGTGCAGCACCCGGGTCTGCTGGGTGACCACAAGGCGCCGGTGGGTGAGCAGGAGCAGGTACTCGCCGGCGACCGGACGGTCGGGACGGCCGCACCGGGTGACCAGGATGGTGGCGTCACCCGAGCCGACACAGCGGCGGAAGATGGGCATGTGCCGGCTGACGGCCTGGACCGCCAGTCCGGCCTCGGCGGCGGCCGGGAGGAACGTTCGGGAGAAGACGTCCATGCCCTGCCCAACGATCTCTACGCAGGGGTGACGTGGGTCACGCCGGAATTTTGGAAGTTCCACGCGCCGGATCGCACCGGTTGTGCGACGTCCGGAGGCCGGCCGGCGGCCCCCGGGTACCGGGGCCGCCGGAGCGGCGAGTGCGGCAGCGGCCGACTACCAGCGCGGGCGGGGCCGCTCCACGGTGACCGAGCGGTACCGGCGCGGGTCCTGAAGCTCGAGGTAGTTGCTGTCGATGTTGATCCGCACCCCGCCCCAGGTCTCGTAGTGATCGCCCTGGTACTGCTTCATCCGGGCCCCGGGGGACCAGTAGGTCGCCGGGATGGCCGGGTCGGACACCGTCGGCACGCCGTCCCAGCGGGCGAAGTCGATGATGTCGGGCCGGGCGTAGCCGGGCTGGTCGTAGACCGCCACCTGGTCCTGGAGGCCGGCCGAGCCGACGCTGGTGTAGAGGCCGGAGTAGAAGGCCTGGTCGTGCAGGCGGGTGGTCCAGGCGCTGACGAAGGTCTGGACCGCGGCGCTGCAAGCGGCGTCCCCGGCGTCGTAGTGCTCGATGTCGAGAATGAGCGTGCTGCCGTCGGCCAGGCCGAGGGCGCGGGCGTTCGCCACCGCGTCGTCCGCCGCCGCGATGCCCTGGGCCGCCGCCTGCGCCGGATCGATGTGCCGGGAGTAGCCGGAGCACGGCGCCTGGAGGCCCACGTAGAGCGGGAAGAGCCGCCAGCCGGCCGCCTGCTGGTTGCTCACCCAGGCAGCGGTCAGGTTGGGCTGGGCGCAGCCCCGGTTGACCCCGCCGATGTAGACGCCGATCGCCCGGTAGGGCGACTGGAGCCAGGCGGTCATCGCCGCGTCGGAGGGGGCGGTGCAGGTGTCGAAGCCGTATCCGGTGAAGGTTCCCGGATGCGGGCCGGTGTAGCCGGCGGCGCGCGCGGGCGTCTCGGCGCCGGTGACCGCGGCGCCGGCGGCGAGCAGGGCGACCGCGGCCACGGCGAGGGCCTGACGGACGGTTCGACGCAGGCCGGGTCGGGCAGAACTCATCGTCACGGGGGCTCCCGATCTGGAGGAGGGCAGAGGCGGTGGGTCGGACGCTCACGCCACGTCACACGATCTCCACCAGCGGGTTGATCCTGCCCGCCACGTCGGCCTCTGTCCAGATCGAACCGTCGGCCTTTCTACCCGCCGGGCGCGTCGTCCCTGCTGGAGGGTCCGCCCCCGGTGCTCAGAGCAGCTCGACGATGGTGGCGTTGGCCATGCCGCCGCCCTCGCACATGGTCTGCAACCCGTAGCGGATCCCGTTGTCCCGCATGTGCTGGAGCATGGTGGTCATGATGCGGGCGCCGGAGCCGCCGAGCGGGTGCCCGAGGGCGATCGCGCCGCCCCTCGGGTTGAGCCGGTCCGGGTCGGCCTCGGTCTCGGCGAGCCAGGCCAGCGGCACCGGGGCGAACGCCTCGTTCACCTCGTAGACGCCGATCTCCTCGATGCCCAGCCCGGCGCGGCGCAGCGCCTTCGCGGTGGCCGGGATGGGGGCGGTGAGCATGGTGACCGGATCGTCGGCGGCCACCACCGCGGTGTGCACCCGGGCCAGCGGGCGCAGCCCGTGCCGGCTCGCCCAGTCGGAGGTGGTCACGGCGAGGGCCGCGGCGCCGTCCGAGATCTGCGAGGCCGAGCCGGCCGTCACCACGCCGTCGGGCCGGAACGGGGTGGCCAACTCGCCCAGCTTCTCCAGCGAGGTCTCCCGCCGGATGCCCTCGTCGGCGGCGAACTTGCCCCCGTCCGCGAGCGCCACCGGGGCCAGCTCCGGGTCGAACGCGCCGGCGTCCTGCGCGGCCGCCGCCTTCTCGTGGCTGGCCAGCGCGAACTCGTCGAGCTGGGTGCGGGAGAACCGCCACCGCTCGGCGATCAGCTCGGCGCCGACGCCCTGGTTGAACGGGAGCGGGGCGTCGTCGGCAAAGCCCTCGACGCCGCGATAGCGGTCGCGGAGCTGGTCGCTGAACGGCATTCCGCCGCCCACGCTGGAGCCCATCGGCACCCGGGTCATCGACTCGACCCCGCCGGCGATCACCAGGTCGGCCTGGCCGGAGAGGACGGTCGCGGCCGCGAAGTGCAGCGCCTGCTGGCTGGAGCCGCACTGCCGGTCCAGCGTGGTGCCGGGCACCGACTCGGGCCAGCCGGCGGCGAGCACAGCGTTGCGGGCGATGTTCCACGACTGCTCGCCCACCTGCGACACGCAGCCCCAGAACACGTCGTCGACCAGGACCGGATCGAGGCCGGTGCGCTCGGCCAGCGCGCGCAGCACGTGCGCCGACAGGTCGACCGGATGCACACCGGCCAGGCTGCCCTTGCGCCGCCCCACGGGGGTGCGTACGGCGCCGACGATAACCGCGTCAGTCATATCTACTCCCCGGTAACCTGGGCTGCCCTCGATCCTACGTCCTCCCGGACCGGCCGTCCGCCCCCGGCTCGGGCCGGTGGGGTCGGCGCCGGGCCGGTGCCGCCCGGCGCCGGGGAACGCTGGCATGCTGGACGGGTGGATGACGCGACCCCGGTGCGGCAGTGGCGGGTGCCGGCGAGCCTGCCGGCGGCGAAGTTGGCCGGCGCGGTGCTACTGGTCGCGCTCGGGCTGCTCTTCGCCGACGGTGACCCGGTGAGGCTGGCGCTGGCGGCGCTGGTCGCCGCCGGGTTGGCCGGCTGGGCGGTACGCGATCTGGTCGCGCCGATCCGGCTGGCCGTGGACGGCAGCGGGCTCACCGTCGCGCACGGCTTCGCCGGGCATCGGCGGCTGCCCTGGCCGGCGGTCGAGGCGATCACCGTGGACCGGCGGCCGCGACTGGGCCTGACCACCGAGGTGCTGGAGATCGACGCGGGCGAGTCACTGCATCTCTTCGGCCGCTACGACCTGGGCACCTCTCCCGAGGAGGTCGCCGCGACCCTGCGCGCCGCCCGCCCGGGCACCGCCACCTGACTCCGCTCAGCCCGGGGAACGCGCAACCTGCCCCGCTCCAAGTTCGCGCTCGATCAGGGAAGTAGTGGTGTCACAGCGCCCTGGAGGCCACTACAACAGGGATACAGCACGATCTCGCAGCGCGCGGCGCGGGTGAGTCGGGCTTGTGCCGGGCACGGGCCGGGTCAGCCGGCCAGGAGTTGGGCGGTGCGGATCAGCGCCAGTCCGATCAGGGCGAAGACGATGATCGCCCCGCCGGCGAGCTGCACCATCGAGCGACGGCCCCGCGGGGCGTACGCCAGCACCAGGGCCATCAGCGTGCCGACCACCAGTCCGCCCAGGTGACCGGGGATCGAGATGCCCGGCACGGTCAGGGTGAAGACCAGGTTGATCACCAGGATCGGGATGACCTGGGAGATGTCCCGGCCCATCTTCCGTTCGATGACGATCAACGCGGCGAAGAGCCCGAAGATGGCCGTCGAGGCGCCGGCGGTGGCCGCGTTCGGGTGACTGAACAGGTATGCGGCGACGTTCCCACCGAACCCGGCGATCAGGTAGAGCCCCAGGAAGCGCAGCGGGCCGAGGTTGGCCTCGAGCGAACGGCCGAGCACCCAGAGCGCCCACATGTTCAACAGCAGGTGGATCACGCCGTAGTGCAGGAACATCGCGGTGATCAGGCGGTACCAGTCACCGTCCGCGATGCCGTCCGGCACGAAGCCGGGCGGCGTCATGCCGAGCACCGCACCCCAGTTGGTGAGCGGGGTGCCGCCACCCAGCAGGCCGCCGAAGCCGGAGCCGCCGACGGCCGCGTCCCCGCCCCGGTCGGAGGCGATGGAGAGGAGCATCAGCAGCACGTTCAGCGCGATCAGGGCCTTCGTCACGTAGCCGTGCCGGCCGGCGGCACCGCCACCGAAGGCGGTACGCGCCGGCCGGACGCTACGGCGTCCCTCGTTGACGCACTCCGGGCACTGGTGCCCGACCGACGCCTCGCGCATGCAGTCCGGGCAGATCGGCCGTTCGCAGCGGGTGCAGCGGACGTACGTCTCCCGGCCGGGGTGTCGGTAGCAGACCGGGGTGGTCGGCGGCGATTCGCTCACCGTGCCCACCCGCCGGAGCGCTCAGTCATGCGAGCAAAGGTACCTCGCGGACGCTTCAGGAGGCGCTGCGCTCGATCTCGACCCGCTCGATGACCACATCCTGCAGCGGACGGTCGCTCGGGCCGGTCGGGGTGTTGGCGATCGAGTCGACGACCTTTGCCGACTGCTCGTCGGCGACCTGCCCGAAGATGGTGTGCCGGTTGTTCAGGTGCGGCGTCGGGCCGACCGTGATGAAGAACTGCGAGCCGTTGGTGCCCGGCCCGGCGTTCGCCATGGCGAGCAGGTACGGCCGGTCGAAGCGCAGCTCCGGGTGGAACTCGTCGGCGAACTTGTAGCCCGGCCCGCCGCGACCGGTGCCGGTCGGGTCGCCCATCTGGACCATGAAGCCGCTGATCACACGGTGCGAGATGGTGCCGTCGTAGTACGGCCCATTGCCCGGCTGACCGGTGCGCGGGTCGGTGTACTCGATGTTGCCCTCGGCCAGGTCGACGAAGTTGCGAACGGTCTTCGGAGCGTGGTTGGGGAAGAGCTCCAGCCGGATCGGGCCAGCGTTGGTGTGCAAGGTGGCGTAGACAGCCTCGGCCACGGGTACTCCTCACTCGTTGGTCAGTTCCATGCGGATCCTCCCATGTGCCCGATCTGGCATCGCGGAGGCATCCGAAGGTGGAGGATGACGAAGGAACAACTCCCAGGAGGTGGGACCGTGTTTGGAATGGGTCGACGCAAGTCCCAGGGACAGCTCGCGAAGGCCGAGCTGAACCAGAGCGTCAGTCACCTGATGCAGGCAGCGACGTACGCCGCGAGGGGTGCCGGTGAGACGGTCGGCCCGCGGGTCAGGTCGGCGCGGGACTACGTCGGACCGACGGCGGCGATGGTGCGTGACCGCGCCGCGACCGGCTGGGGGACGACGCTCACCTCGCTCGCACCGCTCGCCGCCGCCGCCCGCGACGGCGCCGTGCAGGCGGGCTCGATGAACAGGAAGGCGAAGTCGAGGAACATGCGGATCAGCGGGAAGAAGAAGCAGCCGCGGCGTCGCGGCTCGATGATGACCGGCCTGCTCGCCGCCGGCGCGATCGCCGGCCTGGCCGGCGCGATGGCCATGCGGCGCCGCCGGGAGCAGCAGGAGTGGGCCGAGTACGACCCCAACCGCACGCTCGAGCCGATGCGTGACGAGGTCGACACCATCGAGGTGCAGACCCGTTCGACGGCGGCCGGCGCCAAGATGGCCGACAAGTCCGCCGGCCTGGGCGGCGGACCCGTCGGGTCCGGCAGCTCGGCGGTGGCCGGCGCGACCAGCACCGGTTCGAAGATCCAGCCGACGGAGAAGGTCCCCTCGGTGGCCGAGGGCGCCAAGGACACCTCCGGCCGCCCGGCCGACGACCTCAGCAAGGCGACGGGCAAGGACACCGCCCGGACCAACGGGCGCCGCTGACCGCGGCAACAGCGGAAAGCGCCGGCGAGGCGGGGATCACACCCCGCAACGCCGGCGCTTCCGCGTCCGGTCCGTCTTCCTCCCGCCCGGGCGGGCGGGAGGGCCACCCGGCCCGGGGTCAGAGCCAGCCGTTGCGGCGGAACCACCGGTAGAGGCCGAGCGAGATGGCGAGCATCAGGGCGAGCACGACCGGATAGCCGTACGTCATCTTCAGCTCGGGCATGTCATCGAAGTTCATCCCGTAGATGCCGGCGATGGCGGTCCACACCGCGGCGATGGCCGCCCAGGCGGCGATCTTGCGCATGTCGTTGTTCTGGTCGACGGTGACCTGAGCGAGCCGCGCCTGGAGGATGGAGTTCAGCAGGTCGTCGTAGGAGTTCACCTGCTCGACGGTGCGGCTGAGGTGGTCCTGCACGTCGCGGAAGTAGCGCCGGATCTCCTTCGGCACCTCCCGGTTGACCTGCGAGGTCAGCGTCAGCAGCGGCCGTTGCAGCGGCACCACGGCCCGCTTGAACTCCACCAGCTCGCGCTTCATCTGGTAGATGCGCTGGATCCGCCCGTGGCTGTTGCGGTCGAAGACCTCGGCCTCCAGCACGTCCAGGTCGTCCTCGAGCTGGTCGGCCACCTCCAGGTAGAGGTCGACCACCCGGTCGGTGACCGCGTACGCGACGGCCCACGGCCCCTGGAGCAGCAGGTCCTGCTTGGTCTCCAGGTCGGCGCGGACCGGCGAGAGCCGGCAGGCGTCCCCGTGCCGGACGCTGATCAGGAAGTTCGGGCCGATGAAGAGCATCACCTGCCCGGTCTCCACCACCTCTGAGTTCTCGGTCAGCTCGGCGTGCTCGCAGTAGCGGGCGGTGCGCAGCACCAGGAAGCTCACCTCGCCGAACTGCTCCAGCTTGGGGCGCTGCTCGGCCTTCACCGCGTCCTCGACGGCGAGCTCGTGCAGGCCGTAGGTGTCCGCGATGGCGGTCATCTCGGCCAGCTCAGGCTGGTGCAGCCCGAGCCAGACGAAGCCGTGCTCCGCCCGGCGGGCCGCGGCCAGCGCGTCGGCGTAGTGCCAGTCGCCGGGCTGTCGCTTGCCGTCGATGTAGAGGGCGCAGTCGACGACCCCGCTGCGCCCCGGACGGTCGGGGGCCGGGGTGGGCGGGGAGCCGTCGGCGTTGAGGATCCGGCTCATCGCCCGGACCGGGGCCGCCCAGGCTCTCGGTCGGAGCCCTCGCCCGCTCTGCTGTGGGGTTGTCCGGCCCCGCTCCGCCCGATCCGTCATCGCGCCCCCCTCTCCACGCTCCGCTGCGGCTTGCAGGTTACGCCGCACGGCGCGGTCACCGCCCGTGACGACCGGGTGAGCGGGCGGGGCCGGGCGGGCCGGGTCGTTCTCGGGGGGTGAGGGGACGACGCGGCCCACCCGGCGCCCTGTGGGGGCGGGGGTTGTGCTGGTCACGCCATTCGTCGTGTCGGTTGCGGCCCGTCGACCCGGCCCGCCGGCCGGCACGCCGGGTGCCGGGGGCGGGCGGTGACGTCCGCTACACGTGGTGAATGACGCTCGCAGCATTGTGGGCCGCCGGCCGCCCGGACGGGAGCCCCGGAACGGCCGGCACGGTCGTTCTGTCGGAAACCCGACAGATTTCAGCCGCGAACCGCCGCCACCGCCTCGGCCAACCGGCGGACGCCATCGTCGATCTTGTCGGCGGTGACCGCCGAGAAGGCGAGCCGCAGGGCGTGTTGTCCGCCGTCGACCACGAAGTCGCTGCCCTTGACCACGGCCACCCCGCGCTCGGCGGCCGCCGGGGCGAGTCGGTCGACCAGCACGTCGTCCGGAAGCTCCACCCAGAGGAAGTAGCCGCCGTCCGGCTCGACGAACCGGGCCTGCGGGATGTGCCGGCGCAGCGACTCGGCGAGCACCCGGGCCCGCTCGCCCAGCGCGGCCCGTACGGTCTCGATCGAGCGGTCGATCTCACCGGACACGCAGAACTGGTGCACGATCGCCTGGGCGACCATGCCGGGAGAGATGTAGAGGCTGGTCGCGCTCTTGGCGATGTCCGCGATCAGGTCCGTCGGGCCGACCAGGTAGCCCACCCGGACCCCGGGGCAGACCGTCTTGGTGAAGCTCGAGGCGTGCACCACCACGTTGCGGGTGTCCAGCGAGAGCATCGACGGCAGCGCCTCGCCCCGGAACCGGATGTCGGCGTACGGGTCGTCCTCGAAGATGGTGAACTCGTACTCGGCGGCCAGGTCGAGCAGCTCACGCCGCTTCTCCAGGGAGAGCGTCACGCCGGCCGGGTTCTGGTAGTTCGGGATGATGTGCGCCAGCCGGGGGCGGACCCCGGACTCCAGCAGCTTGCGCAGCTCGGCGGTGTCCAGACCATCCGGCTGGATCGAGACGCCGTGCAGCTCACTGCCCATCCGCTGCAGGTTGAGCAGCGTCCGGTCGTACGTCGGGCGCTCGACCACCACCGCGTCACCCGAGCGGATCAGGTGGTCGAAGAGGAAGGCGTCGGCCTGCAACGAGCCGTTGGTGACCAGCACCTGCTCGGGTGTCACCCCGTGCTTCTCCGCGATCCACTTCCGCAGGGGCGGGTAGCCGACGGAGGTCCCGTACGCGGTGACCCCTGCGGGGTCGGCGTCGAACGCGCGGACGGCGGCGGCCTTGAGCCCCTCGACATCGACGATGTCCAGCGACGGAGCCCCACGGGCGAAGGAGATCAGCTGCTCGGCGGTCATGGCTGTTGAGCGTACGGGCGGCGACGGGGGGCACGCGGACGGCACGGCGATGTCCGCATCCTGAGCCACCGGGTCGGGTGACCTGGGCGGACCCGGTGGGCGGCAAGTCAGACCGGAAGGGCGAGCGGGTCGTGCTGCGGCTCGCGGGAAAGCCCTTCAAGATGCAGCCCGAGCTCCGCCAGGAGCTGGCCCCAGTCGAAGTAGGACCGCCAGGCGGCGATCCGTCCTCGCCGGACCCGGACCACGTCCACCACGTCCCAGCTGACCGCCCGCCCAGTCGGCGCGACCGTGCCGAACGGTGAGTGCAGCACGCCTGTGTGGGTGCCGGTGAGCCGCTGCTCCACCGCCGCCCCACCGGCGGTCTGCACCCGACCGGTCGGGTCCACCCGCAGGTCGGGGAAGGCGCCGGTCCAGGTACGCAGCAGGGCGGGGAGCTCGATCGGGCGCACCGTGACGCCGGGCATCGCGTAGAAGGCGTCCCGGGCGTAGAGGTCCGGCAGCCGGGCGACGTCCCGCCGCAGGAGCATGGCGTACTGCTGCTCGACCAGACGCTCGGCGCTGCGCATCACGCCCTCCCCCGCGGTCGCGGCGTCTCCGCTCCCGCAGGGGGATCCTTACCCGTCGATCCGGCCCGGCACACCTGCGGGCACCGGGCGACCCGACGCCGGCCGTCGGCCCGTGGCCGGTGGCCGGCGCCGGGCCGGAGGCCGGCTCAGCTCGTCGCGATCATCCGGCTGGCCGCCCAGACCCGCATGATGTCGCGGACCGAGATCACGCCGGCCACCTCACGGCCGTCGAGCACCACCAGGTGCCGAAAGCCGCCCCGAGCCATCGCCGCGGCCGCCTCCTCCAGCGTCCAGTCCGGCCCGGCGTAGACCACGTCCCAGGTCAGGTGCGCGCCGGTGCGCTCGACGTCGCAGTCCAACCCGGCACCGATGGCGTTGAGCACATCACGTTCGGTCATGATCCCGACCCCCTCGGAGTCCGGGTCGATCACGACCGCCGACCCGATCCCGCGGGTCGACATCATCGTCGCCGCCTGACGGAGCGTGTGCTCCGGGCCGACCACGAGAACCTGGCTGGACATCGCTTCCCGTACCTGCATCACGCATCACCCCTTTGGGACGGTGGCATCCGGTACGGACATGGTGGGCCGTCGATGTTGCCGGGACAAGACCGGGCGTCGTCGCCACGCCGGTGGGCTCGCTAATGTCGGAGCGTGTCCACCGAGCCTCTGCGCTGCGCCGGCGCCCTGATCGTCCGCGACGACGGCCGCATCTTCTTCCAGCGCCGATCCCCGGAGCGACGGCTCTTTCCCGATTGCTGGGACGTGGTCGGTGGCCACCTGGAGCCCGGCGACGGGCTGAACCGCCGGATCGCGGAGGAGGCGTTCGCCGCCCTGCGCTCGACCAGTCGGTGAACGAGGCCGTCGAGCTGGGGCCGCACCGGTTCGCCGGGCTGGCCGCCCCGGCGGTGGACCGGGCCGTCGCCGCGGGCATGCGCGCCGCCCGCGACGGTGGTGGTGCCGAGCTGTGCCAACGGTACGGGGGGCCGGCGGCGACCGGCTTCCTGGTGGAGTTCCGCACCCGGCTCGCCGCGCCCGGTGGCGCGGTCGACGGGCCGGGGTTCGCCGCGCTCACCCGACACCGCGATCCGGCGACCTGCCAGCGGGCGCTGGACAAGCAGGTGGCGCACGGCATGATCCACCGCCGGCCGGACGGCGGGCTCTCCGCCACCGAGCGCGGCGCCACCTTCCTGGCCGAGTTGCACCATCTGCACGGCGAGGTCACCGCCGAGCTGTGGGCCGGCCACGAGGAGCGGGTGCTCCGGCTGGTCGCGGCGCTCGGCCGGCTGCTGGCGTACGCGCTGGTGCTCGCCGAGGAGAACGGCGCGACGGAGAGCACGGCGTTCACCGCGCTGGCGCCCCCGCACGAGCCGGACGGCACCCTGCCCGGCGTGCTGCTGCTCAACCGGCTCGACGCGCTGCGTCACCAGCGGGCGGACGCGTATGCCGCGTCCTGGGCCGCCGCCGGGCACACCGCACCCAGCGTGGCCGCCCTGTCGCCCGGTCCCGAGCGGCAGGCGATCGAGCTGGAGACCGACCGCCGGGCGGCCGGCCCCTACACCGTGTTGACCGCCGAGGAGCGCCTGATCATGCTCGCCGATCTGGCGGCGCTGCCCGGCTGACCCGGTTGGCCGGAGCCGCACCCGCGCCCGGCGCTATCCTCCACCGGTGAACGGGAGATGTACGACGGGAGATGTCGCATGATCGGGATGGTGCTGGCGGCCGGGGCGGGGCGCCGGCTGCGCCCGTACACCGACACCCTGCCCAAGGCGCTGATCCCGGTGGACGGCGACGTCACGATCCTGGACATCGCGCTGGGCAACCTCGCCGAGGTGGGGCTGACCGAGGTCGTGATCGTGGTGGGCTACGCGGCCGACGCGGTCCGGGAGCGGCAGGCCGACCTGGAGAAGCGGTACGGCGTCACGCTGACCCTGGTGCACAACGACAAGGCCGAGGAGTGGAACAACGCCTACTCGCTCTGGCTGGCCCGGGAGCACTTCAGCCGGGGCGTGCTGCTGGTCAACGGCGACACCGTGCACCCGGTCAGCGTGGAGAAGACGCTGCTCGCCGAGCGCGGGCCGGGCATCCTGCTCGCCGTCGACACGCTGAAGCCGCTCGCCGAGGAGGAGATGAAGACCACCTTCGACGCGGCCGGCCAGCTCACCCGGATCACCAAGCTGATGGACCCGGGCGAGGCGTACGGGGAGTACATCGGCGCGACCCTGATCGAGCCGCAGGTGGCCGACGCGCTCGCCGACGCGCTGGAGGCGACCTGGCGGCGGGATCCGAACCTCTACTACGAGGACGGTTACCAGGAGTTCGCTGACCGCGGCGGCGAGGTGCGGGCGGCCCCGATCGGCGACGTGTCCTGGGTCGAGGTCGACAACCACGCCGACCTGGCCCGGGCCCGGGAGATCGCGTGCCACTACTAGCCCGTACGGTCAACACCCCGTTGTTGATCGAGGTCCGGCGGGGTGCGGTGGCGGACCTGGGTCCGCTCCTCGCCGACCGGCGGATCTCGGCCGGCGGCGACGTCGCGGTGGTGGTCGGTCCCGGCCAGGGCGAGAAGATCGTCGAGTTGTGCCGGCCGAGCCTGGGCTCGGCCGACGTGTTCACCGTGGCCGGCGGCACCATCGACGCCGCGAACGAGCTCGGTGACCGGCTCCGGTCCCGGTCCTACGACGCCGTGGTCGGCATCGGCGGCGGCAGGACCATCGACACCGCGAAGTACGCGGCCACCCGGTACGGCATCCCGATGGTGACCGTGGCGACCAGCCTCGCCAACGACGGCATCGCCTCGCCGACCGCCTCGCTCGACCACGAGGGCGGCAAGGGCTCCTACGGGGTGCACATCCCGATCGCGGTCATCGTCGACCTGGACTTCGTGGAGAACGGCCCGGACCGGCAGACCCAGGCCGGCATCGGCGACGCGGTCAGCAACGTGAACGCCTGCGCGGACTGGGAGCTGGCCCACCAGGTCCGGGGCGAGCCGATCGACGGCCTCGCGGTGACCCTGGCCCGGACCGGCGCCGAGGCGTTGATCAACCACCCGGGCAAGATCACCGACGACGGCTTCCTCACCACGCTGGCCGAGGCGCTGATCCTCGGCGGGATCGCGAGTTCGGTGGCCGGGTCGACCCGCCCGGCCAGCGGCGGCGACCACGAGATCTCGCACGCCATCGACCACCTCTTTCCCGGCACCGCCTCGCACGGCGAGCAGGTCGGGATCGGCGCCCTTTTCTGCACGTTCCTCCGTGGCGACCCCGAGCGGTTCAGCCAGCTCGCCCGCTGCCTGCACCGCCACGGCCTCGCCGTCACCCCGGCGGACCTGGGGCTGACCGACGACCAGTTCGTCGAAGCGGTGCATTACGCGCCCAGCACCCGACCGGACCGGTACACCATCCTCGAACACCTCGCGCTGTCCGCCGACGGCCTGCGGACCCGGCTTGGAGACTATGTTGACGCCCTTCGTGACCACCTTGGCTGAGCCGTCCCGGCCGACCGCGGCCGACTTCCACCGGACGAACCGGGGCGGTGGGCTGTTCAGCGAGTCGATCAGCCAGTGGCTGGGCGCCGCCTTCGCGGTCGGCGCGCACCGGATGGGGCTTCCCCCGACCGCGCTGACCCTCACCAACCTGGTGCTCGGCCTGGCCACCTCGGTCACCGCGGTCGCGCTCGCCGGCCCGGTCGCCACGGGCGACGTGCCGGCCTGGGTGGTCGGCGTGATCGCGCTGGTCGGCTGGCAGGTGGCGTACGCCCTGGACTGCGCGGACGGTCAGCTCGCCCGGGTGACCGACCAGCGCAGCGCGGCCGGCGCCCGGATCGACGTGCTCTGCGACGTGGCCGCCCAGATCGCCCTGGTCGCGGCGCTCGCCGCGACCGCGGTGGCCCAGCAGCCGTCCACCCCGACCTGGCTGGTCGCCGCCTTCGCCGGCACCTGGATGGTCAACCTGGTCACCTCGGTGATGCAGGCCGGCCCGAACGCGGCGAGCATGGTCACCTCGACCTCGCTGCCGGTTCGGCTGGTGAAGCTGGTCCGCGACTACGGCGCGGTGATCTTCGTGGCCGCGCTGGTGCTCCTGCTCGCCCCGGCGCTGGCGCTCTGGGTGATGATCGCCTTCACCGTCGTCAACGGCGGATTCCTGCTCGCCAGCATCGCCTTCTCCGCCCGCGCCTCGCTCCGCTGACCCCCACTACTTCCCTTGATCGCGCTCGATTCCGGGAAGTAGTGGCGTCCGGCCGCCGCCGAAGCCCCTCTTCCCGGGATCGAGCGCGATCTTGCGGGGGCCGCGCCGTCGGGTCAGGCGCGGCTCGGCGTGCGGGACAGGCCGGCGTAGATGTCGATGAGCTGCTTGGTGACCACGTCGGGGTGGAAGGTCCGCTCGTAGCGGGCCCGGGCTGCCGGGGCGAGCGCGGCGGCCCCGGCCCGGGCGATCGGCAGGGCGGCGGCCAGCGCGGCCGGCTCCGGGGCCACCACCCAGCCGGCCTCTCCCGCCTCGATGCCGGCCGGCATCGGCGACCCGCCGCCCCCGGCGACGGCGGAGGCGACCTCGGCCGGCCCGGTGCCGGCCGGTTCGCGCGGAGCGTCCGCCCCCACCAGGTACGGAATGCCGCCGAGCGCGGTGCCGAGCACCGGCCGGCCGCTGGCCAGCGCCTCGATGATCACGGTCGGCAGCACGTCGTGCCACATCGACGCGGCGATCACCACCGCGCTCGCCTCGACCGCCGCGCGTACCCCGGCCCGGTCGAGCTGGCCCAGGTAGACCACGTCGGGGCGTTCGGCGGCGGCGGCCTCCACCAGCGGGCGCAACTCGCCGTCGCCGGCCATCCGCAGCGTGCCCAGCGCGCCCACCGGATGCCGGCGCCAGGCGTCCAGCAGCAGGTCGACCCCCTTCTCCGGGGAGAGCCGGGCCATGTAGAGGAACCCGTCGCCGAGCGGCGCGGGTCGGCCCGGGTCCGGCACGGCGTTCGGCTTCACCACGATGCGTTCGTCCGGAATGCCGTAGTCGCGCAGGTGGTCGGCGATCGCCGAGGTGAGCGCGATGTAGCGGTCCACCGACCGCCAGGTGCCCCGGTGCACGGCCAGGGTGGTCGCCATCAGCGCGCTCTGCGCCGCCGAGTCGCGGTAGCAGCGATGCTTGATCGCCGGTACGCCCAGCGCCCGGCCCTTGCAGTCCTGGCAGATCACGCCGTCGCGGAAGTAGATCCCCGAGGAGCAGACCTGCCGGTAGTTGTGCACCGTCTGCACCACCGGCACGCCGTGCCGGTGCGCGGTCCGCACCACCCAGGGCGAGAGCAAGGGGTACGGGTTGTGCAGGTGCAGCACGTCCGGCCGGTGCTCGGTGAGCAGCCGGCTCAGGTCGTGCTGGGCCCGCGGCGCCCAGATCGGCGAGATCGGCAGCAGCGCCTTCGCCGCCTTCGACATCGACGGGATCTCGTCCGAGCTTCGGATGAACGGCAGCACCTCGACGCCGGCGGCGGTGAGCTGGCCGATCTCCGAGTCGACGATGGTGTTCTCGCCGGAGGGCTGGGCTTCCCGGTACCGGTTGTGCGCCACCACGATTCTCACAGTGCTCGCCTTTCGTTCGCGGTCGTGCCGGCTCCTGCTCGCGGCTGCGGGGCTCGCACGCTCACTCCTCGCGCTCGCGGCAGGGACTCGCAAGCTCATTCCTCGCGCTCACCGGAAAGAAGGCTACCGTTGTGTCGTGCCCGAACTACCGGAGGTTGAGGCGCTCGCGGGTTACCTGCGGCAGCGCGCGGTGGGGCGGCGGGTCGACCGGCTCGAGGTCGCCGCGATCAGCGCCCTGAAGACGTACGACCCGGCACCGACCGCGGTCGCCGGCCGGGCGGTGGTCGACGCCCGGCGGCACGGCAAGTTCCTCGACGTGCTCTTCGACGGCGACCTGCACCTGGTGGTCCATCTCGCCCGGGCCGGCTGGCTGCACTACCGGGAGGCCTTCCCGTCCGCGGCGCCGCTGCGCCCCGGCAAGGGCCCGATCGCCCTGCGGGTCCGCCTCGACGACGGTTCCGGCTTCGACCTCACCGAGGCCGGCACCCAGAAGAAGCTCGCCGCCTACCTGGTGACCGATCCGGCGGCGGTGCCGGGGGTGGCCAAGCTCGGCCCGGACGCGCTCGCCGCCGACCTGCCCACCTTCACCGAGCGGCTCCGCAGCCGGCGCGGCCAGGTGAAGGGAGTGCTGACCGACCAGGCGGTGCTGGCCGGGGTGGGCAACGCCTACTCCGACGAGATCCTGCACGCGGCGAAGCTGTCGCCGTTCGCGCTCACCAACAAGCTGACCGACGGCCAACTGGCCACCCTGCACGCGGCGACCCGGCAGGTGCTGGGCGACGCGGTCGACCGGTCGATGGGCCAGCGGGCGGCGGAGCTGAAGGGTGAGAAGCGCTCCGGGCTCAAGGTCCACGCCCGGACCGGGCTGCCCTGTCCGGTCTGCGGGGACACCGTCCGCGAGGTCTCCTTCGCCGACTCGAGCCTGCAGTACTGCCCCACCTGCCAGACCGCCGGCAAGCCGCTGGCTGACCGACGGTTGTCTCGACTTGTACGGTGAGTAAGGCCACTCGCCGGTTACGGAGCGGAATCGACTGGAGCGCGCCGAAGGTCCCGGTCGGGAGTTCTTCCGACCCCGCCATCCATCGGTATAGTGACTCGGTCCCCGGCTTCTGATATGGCGTGGAGCCGGCCAGATCGCCCGCCGGCACCATCGGTCGCAAAGTCCTTCGGGTCGGCGCCCGGCCGGGGCCCGCGTGGGAGACTGGAACGGTGGGCGACTCGAGCCCTCACGGCGAGTGAGCGGCGCGGGTCATGCGGGAGGACATGGGTGAGGTGACGACAAGCCTCCAGCGCCCGGTAACCAACGAAGGCCGGAGCAAACTCGTGCGGCACGTCGACAGCTTCGAGATCCAGCCGCCGTCACCGCCGTCGCACAACGGCGTACCCCGGTCCGCCTGGGCCCGGGCCCGGCGTCGCGTCTCCCGCTGGCATCGCCCCTACACGGCGGTCCTGCTGCTGCTCGACTTCGCGGCGGCGGCCTTCGCCAGCTTCACCGCCATCCACACCTTCGACCAGGCCCGGTCCGGCTTCTACAACGCCCAGCAGGACCCGACCTGGTTCTTCACCGTCGCCTTCGTGCTGCTGCCACTCGGCTGGGTGGTGATCCTCTGGGGCAACCGGGCCTACGACCGCCGCTACCTGGGGCTCGGCCCGGACGAGTACAAACGGGTCATCCGGGCCGGTGTCGCCGTCGCGGCCACCGTCTCCTTCCTCGCCTTCGCCACCAAGACGTCGCTCTCCCGCTACACGGTCGGCACCGCGCTGCTCGGCGCGCTGCTGCTGATCCTGCTCGGCCGCATCCTGGCCCGCTTCGTGCTGCACGTGATCCGGCGCAACATCGGTCAGGGCGGGCACCGGATGGTGCTGGTCGGGACGCTGCCGGAGTGCCTGGAGGTCTACACCGCGGTCACCCGCAACCCGGCCGCCGGCCTGGTGCCGGTCGCGATCCACATCACCGACGGCTATGCCGCCGCCCGGGGGATGCAGACCCCGGTCCCGGTGTACGCCGGGCGGGACGTGCTCGCCCTGGTGCGCGAGGTGGGCGGCGACACCATCGCGGTCTGCGGCTCGGCCAGCGCCGAGCCGGGCGAGCTGCGCCGGCTGGCCTGGCAGTTGGAGGGCTCCGGCGTCGACCTGGTCGTCGCCCCGCAGCTCACCGACATCGCCGGCCCCCGGGTGCACATCCGGCCGATCGAGGGCCTGCCGCTGCTGCACGTCGAGGAGCCGACCCTCTCCGGCCCGGCGCTGCTGGCCAAGAACCTGATGGACCGGGTGGCGGCCGGGCTCGGGCTGCTGCTGCTCGTCCCGCTCTTCGTGGCCGTCGCGGTGGCGATCAAGATCTCCGACCGTGGGCCGGTCTACTTCCGCCAGCCCCGGGTGGGGCACGAGGGACGAACGTTCCGGGTGTGGAAGTTCCGGACCATGTACGTCGACGCCGAGGACCGGCTGGCCAGCCTGGTCGACCAGAACGAGACCGACGGCATGCTCTTCAAGATGAAGCAGGATCCGCGGGTCTTCCCGGTGGGCCGTTTCCTGCGCGCCTCCTCGCTCGACGAGCTGCCCCAGCTGATCAACGTGCTCTGGGGGGAGATGTCGCTGGTCGGCCCGCGTCCGCTGCCGGCCGACGACGGCGACTTCCTCGGCGACGTACGCCGGCGGCTCCTCGTCCGGCCCGGCATGACCGGCCTCTGGCAGGTCTCCGGACGCTCCGACCTCTCCTGGGACGAGGCGGTCCGGCTGGACCTCTACTACGTCGACAACTGGTCGCTCGCGTACGACCTGAGCATCCTCTGGCGCACCGTCGGGGTGGTACTCGCTCGCAAGGGCGCGTACTGAGGGATGGCGTAGCCGCCGCCGAACGGCCAGGATCTGGGCGTGGGTGGCAACCTCTCGGCCGTGGTCGGTGTCGTGTCGCTGGTCAGCGCGCTGGCCGCGGCGCTGTTCGCGGTCGGCCGGCTACGTGCCCGCCGGGGCATCGCCACCGCCACCCAGCGGGCCACCTACGAGGTGCTGCACACCGCCGGGCTGGCCGCCGAGCCGCTGCGTACCGGCCTGAGCCCGGCGGGCGCGGCGAAGGCCGTACGTCATCTGCGGGCCCTGGTGGGCGCGGTCGGCCTGGCGCTGACCGACCGGTCGGCGCTGGTCGCCCTGGACGGGCGCGGCGGGCACCACGGCGAGCAGCTGCTGGGCGCGGCCCAGCGGGCGGTGGCGACCGAGCGCTCCACCGTGCTGGGCGAGTCGGAGCTGCACTGCGACCGGGTCGACTGCCCGGTACGCGGGGCGGTCGTCGCGCCGCTGACCGGCGCGGACGGGCGGGTGGTCGGGGCGCTGGTCGCGATCGCCGACGGCCCGCCGGCGCCCGGTCTGGTGCAGGCGACCCTGGAGACCGCGCACTGGGCCGGCAACCAGCTCGCCCTGGCCGAGCTGGACTCGTCCCGGGAGCGGCTGGCCCGGGCCGAGATCCGCGCGCTGCGCGCCCAGATCAGCCCGCACTTCATCTACAACGCGCTGACCGCGATCGGCTCGTTCGTCCGGACCGACCCGGAGCGGGCCCGCGAGCTGATCCTGGAGTTCGCCGAGTTCACCCGCTACTCGTTCCGGGCGCACGGTGAGTTCACCACGCTGGCCGAGGAGCTGCGCTCGATCGACCGCTACCTGACCATCGAGCGGGCCCGGTTCGGCGACCGGCTCCAGGTGCGGTTGCAGATCGCGCCGGAGGTGCTGCCGGTGACCCTGCCGTTCCTCTGCCTGCAACCGTTGGTCGAGAACGCTGTCCGGCACGGGTTGTCCCGCAAGCCCGGCACGGGCATGGTGAGCATCGAGGCCCGGGACGCCGGCGCCGAATGCCACATCACGGTGGAGGACGACGGGGTGGGGATGGATCCGACCAGCCTGACCGCCGGCATCGCCGAGTTGGCCCGCAGCTCCGGCGACCCGGGGGACGATTCCGGCCAGCACGTCGGGCTCTCCAACGTCGACGAGCGGCTCCGGTCGGTCTTCGGGGACGGGTTCGGCCTGGTCGTCGAGACCGGCCTGGGCTCCGGCACGAAGGTCAGCATGCGGGTGCCGAAGTTCCACCCCGGCGTACGGGCGGGGTCATGAGCGCTCCGGGTTTTCTGCGGGTGCTGGCGGTCGACGACGAGCCGCCGGCACTGGACGAGCTGGCCTACCACCTGCGGGCCGACCCCCGGGTGGCCCGGCTGCACACCGCCGGGGACGCGACGGAGGCGCTGCGGCTGCTGCGCGACGGCGACATGGATGTGGTCTTCCTGGACATCCGGATGCCCGGCCTGGACGGGATGGAGCTGGCCCGGGTGCTGCGCCGGTTCGCCCGGCCACCGGCGATCGTCTTCGTCACCGCCTACGACGACGGCGCGGTCGACGCTTTCGACCTGGGTGCGACCGACTACGTGCGCAAGCCGGTGCGCGCCGAGCGGTTGGCCGAGTCGCTGCGCCGGGTGATGGGCTCCCGGGTGGTGCCGTCGCACCCGGCAGCGCTGGCCCGGGCGGAGGAGGACCCGACGATCCCGATCGAGCTCGCCGGCACCACCCGGATGCTGCCCCGCTCGGCGGTGCGCTGGGTGGAGGCGCAGGGCGACTACGCCCGGCTGCACACCGCGGACGGCTCGCACCTGGTCCGGGTGTCCCTGGCGACCCTCGCCGAGCGGTGGGCGGACGCCGGGTTCGTCCGCATCCACCGCTCGTACCTGGTGCAGTTGAAGCTCATCGCCGAGCTGCGGCTGGTCAACTCCGGCTACGTGGTGGTGATCGACGGCACCGAGCTGCCGGTCAGCCGGCGGCACACCCGGGAACTCAAGGACAAGCTGGTCCGCGCGGCGAAACAGGATTGGAACCGGTAGACCGGGAATAAGACCTCTCTGGCCGTACGCTGTACGGTAGGCCGTACGACTTGAGGGAGGCCGCCGTGACAGACGCCCCGTTCGACGCCGGAACCGAGTTCGACCGCCAGCTCGACCGACTGGTCGAGCTGGACTACCCCGCCCTCGCCAAGATGACCGCCGACGACTTCCGCGGGCTGGTCGAACCGCTGCGGGCGGCGGCCGTCGCCGGCGCGGCCGGCCTGCCGGCCCCGACCGAGGGGCGGGTGCCGTTCCTGCTGGTGATCACCCGCGAGCTGGTGCCGGTCGAGGACCGGCTGGCGCTGACCACGCTCGCCGGCAAGCGCAAGCCCGGCTTCCTGGACCGGCACTACGCCGAGGGTGACCTGGCCCGGTTCGACCCGATCAAGGAGCTGGAGGTGCCCGCCGGTCCCGCGTACCTGCTCTTCGACGTGGACCGGGGTGACGAGGAGACGCTGAACCTCGCCCCCTCGTCGGCGATGGAGGTGATCACCGGCCAGGGCCGGCTGCCGCTCAGCATCGACGAGGGGCTCGCCTTCGTCACGCTGTACCCGGCCGCGCTCGCCAAGAACAAGTGCTTCTCGCTGGTCGGTTCGCGCTGCGGCGACAAGCGGGTGCCGGCGATCTGGATCAGTCAGGGTGCGCCGAAGCTCGGCTGGTGCTGGTACGGCAACCCGCACACCTGGCTCGGCTCCGCCTCCGCCCGACCGGAGCGCGCCGGTCTGGAGTGACGAAAGGGCGCCCGGGTCCTCGACCCGGGCGCCCTTTCCACGTTCCGCCCGTCACGGCCAGTAGAACCTGCCCGTCACGTCCATGACCAGGTGAACGCTGCCCGCGTGGTTGCGCACGTGGAACTTGCCGTACGGCCCGAGCTCGTTCAGCACCGCCCCGGAAACGGTCTGCCCGATCGCCGGATTGAGGTTGCTCGCCGCCGGCTCACCGAAGTCGGGCCAGTCGGCCGGCCAGACCGTGACGACCGTGTTCCGCGTCGGCGTCACGGCGGTCACGTTCGTCACCAGGACGATCTCCTCGTTGGTCCCCATCGCCGGCGGCGGCGCCACCTTGCGGGTGTCCCCGGCGCCGAGCGCGCCCGCCGTCCCCAGGCCGGTGCGGGTGTCGACGATCCGGGTCGGATTCAGTGCCTGGAAGCGGCGGCCGAAGAGCAGCGTCCCGTCGTCCATCATCCCGAAGCCGTCGACGATGATGTGGGCACGGGCCGAGGTGTAGATCGTGAAGGCCGGCGCGCCCTCCGGGGAGCAGAGCGACCCGTCACACGGCCGGGTCTGCACGTACGCCAGGTTGGGCGTGACGGTGCCGGCGCGGAAGTTGACGGTCGAGGCGGTGGGCACCGGACCGTCACCCGACCAGGCCGTGACGAAGCCGTCGGACTCCGGGTCGACCACGGTGATGTTGAGGACCAGCGCTCGGGCATGTGGGTTGTCCCCGCCGAGCAGCCTGGTCAGGTTCAGGTAGCTGCCCGCGGACCGCTTCAGCCCGCCGGTGTTCGGGTCGGTCCGGCTGTCGAAGATCCGGTTCGCGCGGTACGGGTGGTAGCGGGAGCCCATGCCCCGGCTCGCGAGGGTGTTGTCGGCCGCGTAGAACCCCACCACATCGACCACGACATCCGTGTGGCCGTTGCGGTTGAACACCCTCACCTTGCCGCCGGCGCCGAGCTTGACGGTGACATTGTTGGAGCCCAACCAGCCCGCCGCGAAGTTGACCGACGAAGCGTTCGGCAGAGGCTGGCCGGCCGGATAGAGGGTGACGAAGCTGTCCGCCGTCGGGCCGGTGATCGTCACGTTGACGACGACCGCCCCGACACCGCTGACCGGCACGCCGCCGCGCCCGGTCACCTGCAGGTCCACCGTGCCCGACGGTCCGACCTTGGCCGCAGGCGCGCCCAGACCGTCGCGGGTGTCCATCAGGCGGGTGGGGGCGACCGGGTAGTAGGTGCCGGTGACGTCGACAGCCGCCTGCGACGTGCGCGACGGCACGGCGGCGGCGGGCGCCGCCGTCAGCGCGCAGGTGGCGACCAGGGCCACCCCCAAACCGAGCAGGCCGCGAACTGTTCGCATGTGGATCCCCCGGAGAACGATGGACGGAAATGCGTCGACACACCCTAGGAGCCGGTGATCATGCGCGGCAAGGCCGACCCCGGCCAGGGCGGCACCTCGACCCGTTCGGCCGGGGTGTGGTGGCCGGAACGTGGTCAGTAGCCGCCGGTGGCGATGACCCCCATCGGCTCGGCCGGCGAGGTGCCGGTCGGCAGTTGGAAGGTGCCCACCACGTCGGCCACCAGATGGGTGCTGCCGGCGAGGTTGTGCACCTGGAACGCGTCCTGCGGACCGATGCCGCTCAACACGGCGTTGGAGACGATCTGCCCGGCCGCCGGGTTCAGATTGCTCGCGGTCGGCTTCGCCAACCCCGCGTCGGCGGGCCAGACGGTGACCACGGTGTTGAGGCTCGGCGCGACCGCCGTCACGTTCAGCGCCAGCACCTGCGTGGCGGCGGTGACCAGGGCGGCCGGGGTGACGACCCGGCGGGTCACGTTCGCGCCCAGCGCCCCCGAGGTGCCCAGGTTGCTGCGGCTGTCCACGATCCGGGTGGGGCTCAGCGGGGTGAACCGCAGCCCACCCGCCAGCGATCCGTCGTCGATCACCCCGACCAGGTCGACCACGATGTTGGTGGACCGGAGCGTGTAGACCGAGAAGATCGGCACGCCGTACCAGGGACCGCAGTCGTGGCAGGTCGCGGTCCGCACGTAGGCCAGGTTTGGCACGACCTTGCCGGCGCCGTAGTTGACCGTCGACGAGGTGGGCACCGGGCTGTCACCGGCCCAGGCGCTGAGGAAGCCCGACTCGGCCGGCGCGACGGCGGTGATGTTGAGGACCAGCGCCCGCACCCGCGGGCTGGACGGGCCGAGGTCGACCCACCGGTTGATCCGGGTGTTCTCCTCGATCGCGCCGCGCTCCTGCCGGGTGTCGACGAGCCGGGTCGGGGTCACCCGCTGGAACTGGCCGCCCCGGCCGTGGCTGCTCTGCACCGCGTCACTGCCGGCGTAGAAGCCGACCACGTCGACCACGACCTGCGTGCTGCCGTCGTGGTGGTAGATGGCGACCCGGCCGTCCGCCGCGAGCTTGACGGTGACGTTGTTGGAGCCCAGCCAGCCGGGCGCAAAGTTGATCGACGATGCGGTCGGCCGGGCCTGGCCGCCCGGGTAGAGGGTCAGGTAGCTGTTCGCGGTCGGGCCGGTCACCGTCACGTTCAGCACCACCGAGCCGACGCCGCCGGCCGGTACCCCGCCCCGGCCGGCGACCTGGAGGTCGACCACCTCACGGGCCCGGAGCGGGCCGGTCCGACCGCCGAGGCCGCTGCGGGTGTCCATCAACCGCTCCGGCGCCAGCGGGTAGTACATCCCGACGACCGATTCGGCGGCGGCCGCGGCGGGTGCCGAGGCGGCCGACGCGACGGGCGCCGAAGCCGGCAGCCCGGCCAGCGCACAGGCTCCGGCGGCGGCCACGGAGAGCAGGGTGCGGAGTGCGCGCATGAGAGGCCCCGGGGAGACGAGGGGACAGGGAACAGCCTGCTCAGACTAGGGGTGGCCATCTATGCCGGCAACCCCGTGACCAGCGAATAAATCCCCTCGTATCCACCGTGGAGGAACATCCGGCGACCGGTATCCGTCGATCGGCTGAGCGGCAGCACGCGGATCGGCGCCGGACCCGGACCGACCGTTCTCCACAGATCGTTCACATCACCAGCCACTGATCTCCACGGCGGCTCCCTACAGTCAGGCCTCATGAAAGAGCGCCGCGTACTGGTGGTCGAGGACGAGCGGACCATCGCCGAGTCGGTCGCCGCACGGCTACGTGCCGAGGGCTTCACGGTGGACATCGCGGGCGACGGCCCGAGCGCCGTCGAACGATTCCGGGTCGGGCAGCACGACCTGGTCGTCCTCGACGTCATGCTGCCGGGCTTCGACGGCCTGGAGGTGTGCCGGCGGATCCAGGCCGACCGTGCCGTCCCGGTGCTGATGTTGACCGCCCGGGACGACGAGACAGACCTGCTGGTCGGGCTCGCGGTGGGCGCGGACGACTACCTCACCAAACCGTTCTCCATGCGCGAACTGGCCGCCCGGGTGCACGTCCTGCTGCGCCGGGTCGAGCGGGCCGCCGCGGCGCCGGCACCCGCCCTACGACTCGGCGACATCGAGATCAACGAGGCCGAGCGACGGGTCCGCAAGGCCGGTGCCGAGGTGCACCTCACCCCGACCGAGTTCGACCTGCTGGTGCATCTCGCCGCCCGACCCCGCACGGTGCTTCCCCGGGAGGCCCTGCTCGCCGATGTCTGGGGCTGGGCCGACAGCGCCGGCATCCGTACCGTCGACAGCCACGTCAAGGCGTTGCGGCGCAAGCTCGGCGCCGATCTGATCCGCACGGTGCACGGGGTCGGCTACGCGCTGGAGGTGCCGGCGTGAGCCCCGGCTTGTTCGCCCGGCTGGACCGGGTGCTCGAACTGCTTCCCCGGCCGCTCGACCCGGTCCGGTCGATCAAGTTGAAGCTGGGGATCCTGCTCGTCGCCTCCGGCGGGGCCGGGATCTCCTACTTCTGGTATGCCATCGGCTGGCTGCCGGTCCGGACGGCCGCCACCGCCATCTGCGTCGCGCTGCTCACCTCGCAGGTCCTCGCGCACGGGATGACCTCGCCGCTGCGCGAGATGACCGCCGCGGCCGGCGCGATGGCCCGCGGCGACTACACCCGGCGGGTACGTGCGACCTCACGTGACGAGGTGGGCGAACTGGCCCGCGCGTTCACCAAGATGGCCGAGGACCTGGGTGCCGCGGACCAGCGCCGGCGCGAGCTGATCGCGAACGTCTCCCACGAGCTGCGGACGCCGATCACCGCGTTGCAGGGCGTGCTGGAGAACATGGTCGACGGGGTGGCCGCCGCCGAGCCGGCCAGCCTGCGGGCCGCGCTGGCGCAGACCGAGCGGCTCGGTCACCTGGTCGCCGACCTGCTCGACCTCTCCCGACTCGACGCGGGGGTGGCGACGCTGCGCCGGGTCCACATCGACGTCGCCGACTTCCTGGACGAGGCGGTCGAGCACGCCAGCGCGAGCGCCGCCGGCGCCGGGCTGGACGTCCATTTCCGGTCGCGGGAACTGCCCGCGCCGCTGAGCGTGCACGCCGACCCGTGGCGGCTGCACCAGGTCCTCGCCAACCTGCTGGACAACGCCGCCCGGCACAGCCCGGCCGGCGGCACGGTGCGGGTGAGCGCCGAGGAGCACGCCGGCGAGCTGCACCTCGAAGTGAGCGACGAGGGCCAGGGCATCCCGCCGGCCGAGCGTTCCCGGGTCTTCGAGCGGTTCAGCCGTGGCGACCGGGCCGCCGGCGGCGGGACGGGCCTCGGCCTCGCCATCGCCCGCTGGGTCGTCGAGCTGCACGGCGGACGCATCCAGGTGATCGACCCCGCCGCCCCCACGCCCGGTGGCGGACCCGGCTGCCGGATCCAGGTGGCCATCCCCGGTGCCGGACAGACCCGAGAGGAAGCGGTATGACCGACCCCACGGCGAGGCCGACGCCCGCCCCAGCCAACTCCCCGCCGACGCCTGCCCCGCAGCAGCCGAAAGCTCCGGCGGCCGGCGGCGGACCGGCGGGCGGCACGGCCGGACCGCAGGCCGGCGGTCCCGCGGCGGGACATACGGTCCCGCGACCGTCCGGGCCGGTATCCGGCCATCCGGCGCCGCCGCCGGGACCGGGGGTCGGCCGTCCGGGACCGCCGGCGGTGGGCGTGCCCGGTGCCACGAGCTGGGCGGGGCACGGGGGCAACTGGGGCGGCAACTGGGGCCCGATGCCACCCACCGGCGGGCAGCCCCGGCCGCCCGCCACACCACCCGTACCGTCGGCACTCCGCCGACGGTGGCCCGGCCCGACCGGCGCCGCCCATCCGGCGGTCCTCGGCGCGGCGACCGCGGCAGCCGCCGTGGCCGCGTCGGTCGTGCCGCTCGACCGCCCCGGCGCCGGATGGTTGCTGGCCGCCCTCGCCGGCACCGGGGCGCTGGTCACGGCCGCCGCGATCCGCCCCGACCCATCCGCCGGCACGCCACGTGCGCCGGTACCGCCGGCAGCCACCGCAACCGCACCCGGCACGCCGCCGCAGCCGCCCACAGCTCCTCCCGTCGCGCCCGCTGTCGCCGCGGGGGACCGCCAGGATGCCGCACCGGGGAGGGCAGCGGCCGCGCCCGACGCCCAGCCGACCGCTGGCGCCCCGGCGCCGGCCGCCGGTACGCCGGCCGAGGCGCCGCCCACCGACGCGGCACCGCGAACGCCGGCCGACGCAGCACAGCCTGCCGACGCAGCAGCGCCCGCCAGGGCAGCACAGCCGGGTGAGGCAGCACAGCCGGCCGGGGCAGCACAGCCGGGTGAGGCAGCACAGCTGGCGGCGAAGCCGGACGTCCGTCCCGGTGCCACGGGGGCACCGGGGCGGGCGGCCCGACTCGCCTGGGCCGGCGCCACCATCGCGCTGGTCGCGGTCGGCTCGGTACGCGCCGCCGGTTGGCTCTTCGTCCTCTGCCTGCTCACCGCGGCCGTGACCGCGAGCCTCGCGCTGGCCGGTGGCCGTACCCCGCGGGGGATGCTGGTGTCGATGGTGCTGCCGCCGGCGGCAGCCGCCCGGGCCCTGCCCTGGGCGGCGCGCGGGTTCGCCGGCACCCGTCCGGACGGACGCAGGTTCGGGCGCGTCCTGGCCAGCGTGGCGGTCTCGCTCGGCCTGCTGGCCCTCTTCGGTCTGCTCTTCTCCTCGGCCGACGCGATCTTCGCCGACCTGCTGACCGACCTGCTGCCGGACGTCTCACTCTCCGGCGTCACCAGTTGGACGCTGCGGTTCGGCCTGATCGGCGCCGGTCTGCTCGGCGGGGCGTACCTGTTGGTCCGCCCGCCCGATCTGGGCGACCTGCGGTCCGGACCGGCCCGGACGGTGCACCGGATGGAGTGGGTGCTGCCGCTGGCCGCACTGGACGCGCTCTTCGCCGCCTTCGTGCTGGTGCAGCTGACCGTGCTCTTCGGCGGGTCGGGTCACGTGCTGCGCACGGCCGGGCTGAGCTACGCCCAGTACGCGCGCAGCGGTTTCTGGCAGCTGCTGGCGGTGTCCGCGCTCACCCTGCTGGTGATCGGCGGCGCGGTCCGCTGGGCGCCGCGCACGACTCGGGCCGACCGGATGCTGGTCCGCGTCCTGCTCGGCACGCTCACCCTGCTCAGCCTGGTCGTCGTGGCGTCCGCGCTCTACCGGATGCAGGTCTACACCGAGGCGTACGGGGCGACCCGGCTTCGGCTGTTCGTGACGACCGTCGAGGTGTGGCTCGGGGTGCTCTTCGTCCTGGTCGGGGTGGCCGTGCTCCGGCTGCGAGGCGGCTGGCTGCCCCGGCTGGTGCTCGCCACCGCCGTGCTGGCGCTGCTCGGCCTCGCGGCGGTGAACCCGGACCGCTTCATCGCGGACCGTAACGTCGAGCGGTACCAGGCGACCGGCCGGTTGGACGTCGGCTATCTCGCCGGCCTCTCCGCGGACGCCGTACCGGCCCTGGACCGGCTGCCGGAGCCGCTGCGCTCCTGCGCGCTGCGGGACATCGCCGCGGAGCTGCCCGAGGACGGGCTGTCCGCCGCCAACCTGGGCCGGGTCCGGGCCCGGGCGCTGCTCAAGCCGGATCCCGCGACGGCTGCCACCACCGGCTGCGAGGGCCCGCGCCACTGGTGACCGCCGCCGCCTACACGTACGAGGGCGCCCCGGATCACCGGGGCGCCCTCGTACGTGCCCGGTCCGCCGCGGACGTGGTCCGACGCGCCGGCACCGGCGGCCTTCGGCCTCGACGAGCCGGTCGCGAGGGCGGCCGCACCCGTCGTGCTCGCGGTGCCCGGTGGCGGGGTTCAGGTTGCTCGCCATCGGACCGGCGAAAGGCGGTGTGCCCCGACGTCAGCGGTGAAAACCGTATATGTCGGAGCGGGTTCGGCGAGTGCCAGCTTCCGCATTACCCGGCGCACATATCCCGGCCAAATCCGCGCGAGCAGCGGGCGGAACTTGCGCATGAAGAGCCCTGAAGCAGAGCGGACCGATTGCCGGCCTCGGGTTCTGATCCCGGCACGAGGGCCGCACTCATCGAGCCGGCGACCCGCCCGCGTCGATCGCGAGGGCGGACAGCGACGGGGCGCCCCGGCCGATGGCCAGGGCGCCCCGCGTGGGTGGTACTCAGCTGCCGGTCGAAGCCCGGCTGGTGGTGCCGACGACCGCGGGAGCGGTGGTGCCGGCCTTGGCGCCCTTGGCGGCGAGCGCCGCGGCCGGGTCGAGGAAGTAGAACGTGCCCACCACGTCGAAGATCATGTGCGTGGTGCCAGAGAGGTTGTGCACGTTGAAGCCGGCCTCCGGGCCGATCAGGCTCAGCACCGCGCCGGACACCGTCTGACCGGCGGCCGGGTTGAGGTTGCTCGCCATCGGCTTCGGGTCGCCCCAGCCGGCCGGCCAGACCGTGATCACGGTGCTGCTGGTCGGCGCGACGGCGGTCGCGTTCATCGCCAGCGCCACGGTGGTCTCGTCGAGCAGCGCCGCCGGCGTGGTGACCGTCCGGACAGCGCCCGGGGTGAGCGCGGCCGGGATGCCCTGGCCGTAACGGCTGTCGGCGATCCGGGTCGGGCTCAGCGGCTTGAACCGCAGGCCGCCGCCCCAGCTGCCGTCGTCGATCAGGCCGACCAGGTCAGTCACGAAGTGCGAGGTCTGCGAGGTGTAGACGCGGAACATCGGCGCACCGGGGGTGCACCAGTCCTCGTAGCACGGCCGGGTCTGCACGTAGGCCAGGTTCGGCACCACCTTGCCGGCGCCGTAGTTGACCGTGGAGGAGGTCGGTCGGGTGCCCGCACCCGACCAGGCGGTCAGGAAGCCCGCGTTCGCCGGGGCCACCGCGGTCAGGTTGATCACCAGGCTGCGGATGCCCGGGTTGTCGGCTCCGAAGTCGACCGAGTAGTCGATCCAGGAGCCGGCCGGCATCTTGCCGGTGCCGTCCGACCGGGTGTCGAAGAGCCGGTCCGGAGTGACGGGCCAGAACTCGCTGCCGTTGCGGTTGGTGAGGGTGTTGTCGGCGGCGTAGAAGCCGACGACGTCCACCACGACGTGGGTCGAGCCCAGGTGGTTGTAGATCGAGGCCTTGCCGCCGGTGCCGAGCTTCACCGTGACGTTGTTCGAGCCCAGCCAGCCCTTGGGGAAGTTGATCGACGAGGCCGAGGGGCGCGCCTCGCCCGCCGGGTAGGCGGTGAGGTAGCTGTTCATCGTCGGACCGGTCACGGTCACGTTGAGCACGACCGCGCCGACGCCGGCGGACGGAACCCCGCCGCGGCCGGCGACCTGCAGGTCGATCTTCTTGCCTGCGCCGAGGGCGCCCGTCGGCGCGCCCAGGCCGGAGCGGGTGTCGAGCAGGCGGGCCGGCGCCAGCGGGTAGTAGGCACCGGTGGTGTCGTCGATCGCCGCCGCAGCCTTCTGCGAGACGGCGGGAGCCGCGGATGCCGTACCCGGCACCACGGCCAGTGCACATGCTCCGGCGAGAGTGACGCCGAGCAGCGTGCGGAATCTACGCATAGAAACCCCGTGGGTAGAGAGGAACAGGAAATTGCCGCATCAGCGTAGGTGCCGGGGTCAATGCCGGCAAGGCCGATACGCCGGGAAACAAAGAAGGGTACTGAGGGCGGACCAAACCGGACTTAATGGTTACTTAAATGTCCGAGCGGCTGGTTGTCCACAGGGGTGAGCGCTTCTCCACAGGTTGTCCACAGCCGACGGCCTTCCCTTGACATTCGGCCTGATCAGGCGAGACTGCCCAGGTGACCGCTGCCGACGATGCCGTCCCGGCCCAGCGGGCGCCGGAGCCGCCGCTGCGGACGCGTATCGTGCTCGCCGAGGTGTCCCGGCGGGACGACCGGGTGCTGCGCACCCGCGCCGAGCTGGCCCAGCAGACCCTGGTCGGCGAGACGTTGGTCCGAGGCCTGGTCCGGGCCCAGCTCGCCCTGGCGCTGCGGCTCTCGCTGGTGGTGGCGATCGGGCTGGGCGGGCTGCCCTGGCTCTTCGCGATCGCACCCTCGGTCGGCCGGGTCACCGTGCTCGGGGTCAACCTGCCGTGGCTGCTGCTCGGCGTGGTCAGCTTCCCGTTCCTGATCGGGGTCGGTTGGGCGTACGTGCGGCTGGCCGAGCGGAACGAGCAGGACTTCACCGACCTGGTCCAGCGGCCGGAGCGCTGAGGTGGGCAACGGGCTGGTCGTTCCGGCGATCGTCGCGGTCACCCTGGTCACCGTCGGCATCGGCTTCTACGGGCTGCGGCTGGCCCGCACCACCTCCGACTTCCTGGTCGCCTCCCGGGCGGTCAGTCCGACGTGGAACGCCGCCGCCATCGGCGGGGAGTACCTCTCCGCGGCGTCCTTCCTCGGTGTCGCCGGCCTGATCCTCAAGTACGGCGTCGACGTGCTCTGGTACCCGGTCGGGTTCGCCGCCGGCTACCTGGCCCTGCTGCTCTTCGTGGCCGCCCCGCTGCGCCGCTCCGGCGCGTTCACCCTGCCCGACTTCTGCGAGCTGCGGCTCGGCTCCCGCCGGCTGCGCATCCTGGCCACCGTCTTCGTCATCTTCATCGGCTGGCTCTATCTGGTGCCGCAACTGCAGGGCGCCGGGCTCACCCTGGCCACCGTGGCCGGCTCGGCGTACCCGGTGGGAGCCGTGCTGGTGGCCGTGGTGGTCACCGCCAACGTGGCGCTGGGCGGCATGCGGGCGATCACCTTCGTCCAGGCGTTCCAGTACTGGCTCAAGCTGACCGCGCTCGCCGTACCCGCGATCTTCCTGGCCCTCCAGTGGCAGGCCGACGCCCGTCCGGCGGTGACCCCGCCCGACGGGCCGGCCTTCCGGACCGCGACCACCGTCGTGGTCGAGCACCGCGCCACCCTCACCCTGCCCGACGGCGAGACCCGGGAGGTACGCCCCGGCGACCAGCTCTCCTTCGCCGCCGGCGACGCGGTGCCCGAGGTGTCCGGGGCGGCCACCGGTGCGGCCGACTGGCTGCTGCCCAGCACCGCCGGCGACGACGACCGCGGCCTCTTCGCCACCTACTCGCTGATCCTGGCCACCTTCCTCGGCACCATGGGGCTGCCGCACGTGCTGGTGCGCTTCTACACCAACCCCGACGGCGCGGCGGCCCGGCGTACCACCCTGGTCGTGCTCGCGCTGGTCGGCGCGTTCTATCTGCTGCCCACCCTGTACGGCGTGCTCGGCCGGATCTACACCCCGCAGCTGCTGGTCAGCGGCCAGACCGACGCGGTGGTGGTGCTGCTGCCCGGTGCCGCGCTCGGCGACGGGCTGACCGGCCGGCTGCTCGCCGCGCTGGTCGCGGCCGGCGCGTTCGCGGCCTTCCTCTCCACCTCCTCCGGCCTGCTCACCAGCGTGGCCGGGGTGATCTCGACCGACGTGCTCGGCCGCGGCTCGGTACGCGGCTTCCGGCTGGCCACGGTGATCGCCGGGGCGGTGCCCACCGTGCTCGCCCTGAACGTCTCCGGGCTGGACGTGTCGCAGGTGGTCGGGCTGGCCTTCGCCGTCGCCGCGTCGAGCTTCTGCCCGCTGCTGGTGCTCGGCATCTGGTGGCGGGGGTTGACCGACCTCGGGGCCGCCGCCGGAGTGCTGGTCGGTGGCGGCGCGGCGATCGGGGCGGTGCTGGTCACCGTGCTCGGGCCGCCGCTCTCCGGCTGGCCGGCAACGCTCACCACCCAGCCGGCGGCGTGGACCGTCCCGCTCGCCTTCACCGTGATGGTCCTGGTGTCGATGGCCTCCCGCCGGCGGGTTCCGGCCGACATCGGGGCCACCATGCTGCGCCTGCACACCCCCGAGGCCCTGCGCCTCTAGCCACCGACACGGTGACCCGGGCGCCGGTGGCGGCACCCGGGTCACCGGTCGGGTCAGCAGCCGTCGGTGCCGGCGCAGAGCCGGTCGGCCACCTTCCGGGCGTACCCGCGGGCCTCAGCCGGGGTGGTGGCGCTGTCCATCCGGAGCTGCGCCACGAGATCACCCTGCCGGACCAGGAGCCACCGGCTCGGCTTTCCCTCGATCAGCGAGCCGACGAGCAGCGACTCGTCGCCACCGAGGCCCTCCGCCAGGATCGACAGCGAGTCGTCCGGCCGGTGGGGATCGCAGTCGGCGACCTGCTCCCGTACCCGGTCCATCGAGCTCGCGGCGCCACTTCCGGAGTGCCGGGTGACGCGCTGGATCATCGAGTCGGTGGGCGAGTCGAAGACCCGGTCCCGGTCGGCGACCTGGCGCACGGCCAACGACGGTGACTGGTGACGGCAGTAGATGGTGACCGACGCGAGGGTCCAGTCACCGTCCGGGGTCTTGTCCGCCGAGGTGAAGCCCTTCGGCAGGTCGGCCGGCTGCAGCATCGCCGCGGCCGGAATCTCCACGCTCGGCGCGGACGGTCCGCCGGTGCCCGCCGCAGGGCTCGACGGCGCCCGGCCGGTGGGGCTCCCGCTGCTGCTCGGCGTGGGGTCGGCGGCGCGGCTCGGCGTGCTGGACGGCGTGGGCGTCGGCGAGTCGGTGGCGGGCGGAAACGGCGGGGTGGCGTCCGGGCCACCGGCCAGTGCCACGGCACCGGTGGCGACCAGGGCCACCGCCACGATGCCGGCGAGGCCGGCCGCCATCCGGGTACGCCGGGTGCGCTGCCGGCCGCGCCGACGCACCTGGTCGGTCGGCGCCCAGGTCAGGTTCTCGGTGTCCCGGTAGAGATCGGTGAAGAGCTGGTCAGGCATGGGTGACCTCCTCAGGGAGGGCGGTGTCGAGCCTGGTGGCCAGGGATTTCCGGCCGCGGGCGAGGCGGGCCTTGACGGTGCCGGTCGGGGCGCCCGTCTGGGCCGCGATCTCGGCGACCGACAGATCGGCCAGGTGGTGCAGCACGATGGCTTCCCGTTGTTCGTCGGGCAGCCGGCGCAGCGCCGTCACCAGGGCGACGGTGTTCTCCGAGGGTGGTCCCACGGCGGGGTCCGGACCGTGCCGCCGGTAGGCGGCGAACCCGTTGCGGATCTTGCGCCAGCGGTTGATCAGCAACCGATGGCCGACCGTCCGTACCCACGCCTCCGGATCGCCGTACCCGCTGATCCGCTCCCACCGCTGCCAGGCCCGCACGTACGCCTCCTGCGCGGCGTCCTGCGCCTCGGCCAGGTCACCGCCGAGCGCGTAGAGCACGGTGACGACCCGATGTCTGGTGGTCCGATAGAACTCCTCGAACCCCTCGTCGCTCTCCAATGTCCCTCCCCGTCGCGTTCCTGCCCCTGTCACCCGCCAGCGAGTGGACCGGTTGCAGATGACGCGGGTACGTCGCGAGGATGACCGCAGGTCATCCGCGCGGGGGCGGACGTCGCGGTGCGAGCCGGATACGGTCTGACGCATGACTGGTGAGCATCCGGCGCTCGTGCTGCGTGGCCTGGCCAAGCGGTTCGACAGCAAGGTGGCGGTGGCCGGCGTCGACCTGGACGTCCCGGCCGGCTCGTTCTACGGCCTCCTCGGCCCGAACGGCGCCGGCAAGACCACCACCCTGTCGATGGCGGTCGGGCTGCTCCGGCCGGACCACGGCCAGGCGCAGGTGCTCGGGCACGACGTCTGGGCCGACCCGGTCCGCGCGAAGCAACTGCTCGGCGTCATGCCCGACGGGGTACGTCTCTTCGACCGGCTCAGCGGGGCGGAGCTGCTGGCCTACCACGGTCTGCTGCGCGGCATGGACCCGGCGGTGGTCGACCAGCGGGCCGCGGAGCTGCTGGACGTGCTGGCTCTCAGCGACGCCGGCCGCACCCTGGTGGTGGACTACTCGGCCGGCATGAAGAAGAAGATCGGGCTGGCCTGCGCTCTGCTGCACGGCCCCCGGCTGCTCGTCCTCGACGAGCCGTTCGAGGCGGTCGACCCGGTGTCCGCGGCGCTGATCCGGGACATCCTCCAGCGCTACGTCACCGGCGGCGGGACGGTGGTCTTCTCCAGCCACGTCATGGAGGTGGTCGAGCGGCTCTGCTCGCACGTGGCGATCCTGGCCGAGGGCACCATCAAGCGGGTCGGCGCCATCGGCGAGGTACGCGGCGACCGCTCGCTGGAGGACGTCTTCGTCGAGGTGGTCGGCGGGCGGACCGCGACCGGCGAGGAGCTGGCGTGGCTGTCGAAGTGACCGCGCCCGCCCCACGGGTCCGGCCGGTCCCGGCCCGGCTCTTCGTCCGGCTCAAGCTGCGGGTGATGGGCAACAACTTCCGGGGCCAGGGCTGGCGGATCGCGCTCTTCGTGGTGGGCGTGCTGGTCGGGCTCTGGTTCGCCGGGAGCGGCTTCTTCCTCTTCGCCGCACCCGGGCTGGCCGACAGCAACCGCTACGCGCTGATGATCGCCGCGTTCGGCGGCGGCCTGCTGGTGCTCGGCTGGCTGCTGCTGCCGCTGGTCTTCTTCGGCGTGGACGAGACGCTCGACCCGGCCCGGTTCGCGTTGCTGCCACTGTCCCGTCGGACGCTGGTCACCGGGTTGCTGGCCGCCGCCCTGGTCAGTGTGCCGGTCCTCGCCGTGCTGATCGCGCTCGCCGGGCTGGTGGTCACCGCGTGGGTGCTCGGCGGCTGGTCGGCCGGCCTGGTCGGCGCCGTCGGCGTGCTCGCCGGCGTGCTGCTCTGCGTGGCCGCCAGCCGGGCGGTGACCAGCGCCTTCGCCACCATGCTCCGGTCCCGGCGGGTCCGCGACCTGGCCGCCGTGCTGCTGGCGGTGACCGCTGCGCTGCTCGGGCCGTTGCAGATCTTCGGGCTCGCCGCGATCCGCGAGGCCGACTGGGCGGCGCTCAGCGGGGCGGCCGAGGTGGTCGGCTGGACCCCGTTCGGCGCACCGTGGACCGTCGGCATCGACGTGGCGCAGGGCCGGGTCTGGGCCGCGCCGGTCAAGCTGCTGATCACCGCGGTCACCCTCGGCGCGCTGCTGCTCTGGTGGTCGCGGTCGCTGGAGTCGGCGATGGTCGGGGCGGCGAGCGCCGGCCCGGCCCCGGCGACCCGCGGCGCCACCGGGGGCGCGGTGGCCCAGCTCTTTCCGCGCGCGGCCGGCTGGGCCCGGCGGGACCGGTTCGGCGCGCTGGTCGCCCGGGAGTGCCGCTACTGGTGGCGCGACGCGCGACGGCGGGCCAACCTGATCACCATCGCCGTGGTCGGCATCTTCGTGCCGGTGATGGTCAATCTGGGTGGCGCCGGTTTCAGCATGGACACCGAGCGCGGCTTCACCGCCGGTGGTGGCGCGGCCTCACCGGTGCTGGTCAGCCTCTCGATGCTCTTCGTCGGGGTGATCGCGGCGCTCACCCTGGCCAACCAGTTCGGCTTCGACGGCAGCGCGTACGCCGCGCACGTGGTGGCGGGGGTGCCCGGGCGACTGGAGCTGCGGGCCCGGTTCACCGCCTTCTCCGCGTACGTGCTGCCGATGCTGGCCGTGGTGGCCGTGGTGATCCCGCTGGTGCTCGGTGAGCCGGGCTGGATCGGCCTGACGGCCGGTGGCCTGTTCGCCGCGTACGGGGCCGGGCTCGCGGTGACCGGTCTCGTGTCGGTGCTCGGGGCGTACTCGCTGCCGGAGACGAGCAACCCGTTCGCACTGAACACCGGCGCCGGGGTGGCGAAGAGCTTCCTCAGCCTGCTGGCGATGCTCGGCTCGGCCGCCGCCGGGGTGCCGATGGTGCTGGCCGCCGTGCTGCTCGGCGACGTCTGGCTCTGGCTGGCCCTGCCGATCGGCGCGGCGTACGGGTTGGGTGCGGCGCTGCTCGGCAGCTACCTGGCCGGCGACGTGCTGGACCGGCGGCAGCCGGAGCTGCTGGCCACGGTCACCCCCCGCCGCTGACGCCGGCGCGCCGGCTGGCCGGATCGGTCGGGCGCGCGCGCTCCGCCGCTTCGGGCACCCGAACCGGGCCGCGCACGGCAATGCCCGGCGACCGTTGCGGAGCGGCAGTTACGGTGCGGGAAGCCGTGACAAGGAGCAGCCGGTATGAGCACCTCCACCCGCTACCGCACCGTGACGGTCGACGGCCTCTCCATCTTCTACCGGGAAGCCGGCCCGCCGGACGCGCCGACGCTGCTGCTCCTGCACGGCTTCCCATCCTCCTCGCGGATGTTCGAACCGCTGCTCGGGCGGCTCGCCGACCGGTTCCGGTTGATCGCGCCCGACTATCCGGGCTTCGGGCACAGCGAGGCCCCCGACCCCGGCCGTTTCCGGTACACCTTCGACCGCATCGCCGAGGTCATGTCGCGCTTCGCGGCCACCGTCGGCGCCGAGCGGTACCTGTTGTACGTCCAGGACTACGGCGGCCCGGTGGGCTTCCGGATGGCGTTGGCGGAACCGGACCGGCTCACCGGCCTGGTGGTGCAGAACGCGGTCGCCCACGAGGTGGGCCTGGGCCCGCTCTGGGAGAGCCGGCGGGCGTTCTGGCGGGACCGGGCCGGGCACGAGGCCGCGGTACGGGAGAACTTCCTGTCACTGGACGCGGCGCGCACCCGGCATGTCGGGAGCGACCCCGACCCCCAGCGGTACGACCCGGATCTCTGGACCGACGAGCACGCCTTTCTCAGCCGACCGGGGCAGGCCGAGATCCAGCTCGACCTCTTCTACGACTACCGCACCAACGTGGCGTCGTACCGCCTCTGGCAGGAGTGGCTCCGCCGGACCGGGCCGCGGCTGCTCGTCCTCTGGGGCCGCTACGACACCTCGTTCGAGCCGGGCGAGGCGGAGGCGTACCGCGCGGACGTGCCGGGCGCCGAGGTCTACCTGTTGGACGGCGGCCACTTCCTGATGGACACCCGGGCCGACGAGGTCGCCTCGCTGGTCCGTGGCTTCGCGTCCAGCGGCGGGTGAGCCCGGACCGCGGGCAGAATGTTTCACGTGAATCATGACCCGGGCGCCGAGATCCACCACACCGATCCGTTCGCCGTACCGGCCGGTGCGCGGTCGCCGGTACGCCGTCTGCGCGGTCGGCTGGCCGCGCCGGTGACGCTCTGGACGGCACCCGGGCCGGCCGGCCTGACGGTGTCGTCGACGCTGGTCTCGGAGGGCGAGCCGGACCGGCTGCTCGGGCTGATCGACGCGGAGTCGGACCTGTGGGCGGCGGCCCACGCCGCCGGCCGGTTCGCCGTGTCCCCGCTGGCTCCGGCGCACCGGCAGCTCGCCGACCGGTTCGCCGGTCTCTTCCCGTCGCCCGGTGGCCTCTTCGCCACCGGGTCGTGGACCGACACGCCGTACGGGCCGGTGCCGGCCGACGCCGGCGGGTGGGCCGGCTGCCGGCTGGACACGGCCCGCGAGTACGGCTGGGCGCTGCTGGTCGAGGCGACCATCGAGGCGGTGGAACTGGTCGAGGACGCCGCCCCGCTGCTGCATCACCGGGGTCGGTACCGCGAGTTGGGCTGACGACCGCTAAGCGGAGTGACATGCGTCACTCGGCGCAGCGAACACGCCGTTCGGCGCAGCCGTCGACCGACGCCGATCTCGGCCTTCCGCGTCGGGGAGCGCACTTTCTACCGTGCGCGAAAATCCCCGATGCCTGTGAAGGTGGTGATCCACAGATGTCCACGGACACACCCGCGCCGGCCACGCCCGCGCCGGACCGGTACCTCGCCGTACAACGGTCGGATGAGTTCGCCGGGTTGCGTCGCGCCCTGCGCGGCTTCGTCTTCCCGATGACCGTCGCATTCTTCCTGTGGTACGCGCTCTACGTGATCCTGTCCGCGTACGCGCGGGACTTCATGGGCACGAAGCTCTTCGGCAGCAACATCAACATTGCGTTGATCTTCGGACTGCTGCAGTTCGTCTCCACGTTCGTGATCGCCTGGCTCTACTCCCGGTACGCCGACCGGAAGATCGACCCGGTGGCCGACCGGATCCGTGCCGAGATCGGGGAGGTGAACCATGAGGATGCTCCTCGCGGCTGAGGCGGGCGACACCACCGCCCGCAACCTGACCATCACCCTCTTCCTGGTCTTCGTGGCGATCACGCTGGCCATCACCATCTGGGCCAGCCGGCAGACCAAGACCGCCACCGACTTCTACGCCGGCGGCCGGTCCTTCTCCGGCTTCCAGAACGGCATGGCGATCGGTGGCGACTACATGTCGGCCGCCTCGTTCCTCGGCATCGCCGGCATCATCGCCCTCTACGGCTACGACGGCTTCCTCTACTCGATCGGGTTCCTGGTCGCCTGGCTGGTGGCGTTGCTGCTCGTCGCCGAGCTGCTGCGCAACTCCGGCCGGTACACGATGGCCGACGTGCTGGCGTTCCGCATGCGCCAGCGCCCGGTGCGTACCGCGGCGGCGGTCTCCACCATCACCGTGTCGATCTTCTATCTGCTGGCCCAGATGGTGGGCGCGGGCGCCCTGGTGGCGCTGCTGCTCGGCATCCGGCCGGGGACCACGTTCCTCGGCATGGACGCGGACGCCGCGAAGATCGCAACCATCATCATGGTCGGCGCGCTGATGATCGTCTACGTCACGGTGGGCGGCATGAAGGGCACCACCTACGTGCAGATCGTCAAGGCGTTCCTGCTGATGGGCGGCGCGCTGATCATGACGCTGCTGGTGCTGGCCAAGTACAAGTTCAACCTCTCCTCGCTGCTCGGCGACGCCGCGTCGTCCTCCGGCAAGGGCAGCGCATTCCTCGAACCGGGGCTGCGCTACGGGGTCGAGGTGGCCAGCTCGACGCAGACCTTCTACAACAAGATGGATCTGCTCTCCCTCGGCATCGCCCTGGTGCTGGGCACCGCCGGCCTGCCGCACATCCTGATCCGCTTCTACACCGTGCCGACCGCCAAGGCGGCCCGCAAGAGCGTGCTCTGGGCGATCGGCATCATCGGCACCTTCTACCTGCTCACCCTCGCGCTCGGCTTCGGCGCGGCGGCGCTGGTCGGCAGCGAGGCGATCACCGCCCAGGACCGGGCCGGCAACACGGCCGCACCGCAGCTGGCCGAGGCGCTCGGGATCGACTTCCTCGGTGGCGACCTGGGCGGGGCCACCCTGCTCGCGATCATCGCGGCGGTCGCCTTCGCGACCATCCTGGCCGTGGTCGCCGGGCTGACCCTGGCCTCCTCGTCCAGCCTGGCGCACGACTTCTACGCCAACGTCATCAAGAGAGGGCAGGCGTCGGAGCGGCAGGAGGTACGGGTCGCCCGGATCTCGGCGCTGGTGATCGGTGCGGTCTCGATCGCACTGTCGATCTTCGCGCAGAACCTGAACGTGGCGTTCCTGGTGGCGCTCGCGTTCGCGGTCGCCGCGTCGGGCAACCTGCCGGCGATCCTCTACAGCCTGTTCTGGCGGCGGTTCAACACCTCCGGCGCGGTGTGGGCCATCTACGGCGGCCTGCTCGCCGCGGTGGTGCTGGTGTTCTTCTCGCCGGTGGTCTCCGGAGCGCCGACGGCGATGTTCCCCGACCACGACTGGCAGTGGTTCCCGCTCTCCAACCCGGGCCTGCTCTCGATCCCGTTCGGCTTCCTCTGCGGCTGGATCGGCACGCTCGTCTCGAAGGAGCACGACGAGGACAAGTACGCGGAGCTGGAGGTGCGGGCCCTCACCGGCGCCGGCGCCCACTGAGAAACCGCTGGCCCGGCACCCCCCGCCGGTCAGCACCCCGGGCCCCCTCCCCCTTCGGGAGGGGGCCCACCCTCGTTCCGGCCCGCTCTTCGGGCGACCGGTGGGGCCGGTTGCGACACCGACACGGGCCGCCACGTCGGCCCTGCGGCCGTCGCCGCGCCGGCGGCGACGCTGAGTAGGCTGACCGGTATGAAGGTTGCTGCGCGCTTCGGACCCGGTCACCGCATCCTCGTCACCGGCGGTGCCGGTTTCGTCCCGTCACACCTGGTGGACGCCCTGATCACCCGGGGCTGCACGGTGGTCGCGCTGGACAACTTCGTCACCGGGTCGAAGGAGAACGTCGCGCACCTGCTGGACACGCCGACCTTCTCCCTGGTCGAGGCGGACATCTCCGACGGGCTGCCGGCGCACCACCCGGCGCTGGCCGAGCGGTTCGACGCGATCCTGCACATGGCCTCCCCGGCCAGCCCGACCGACTTCGAGAAGCTGCCGGTGGAGATCCTCCGGGTCGGCTCGGTGGGCACCCTGCACCTGCTCGACCGCGCGCTCGCCGACGGCGCCCGGTTCCTGATGGCCTCCACGTCCGAGGCGTACGGGGACCCGAAGGAGCACCCGCAGCGGGAGACGTACTGGGGCAACGTCAACCCGATCGGCATCCGCAGCGTCTACGACGAGGGCAAGCGCTTCTCCGAGGCGGCCACCATGGCCTACCACCGCAGCCGAGGGCTGGACGCCGCGATCGTCCGGATCTTCAACACCTACGGGCCGCGGATGCGGCCGGACGACGGCCGGGCCATCCCCACCTTCATCTCCCAGGCGCTGCGTGGCGAGCCGATCACGGTGCACGGGACCGGCAACCAGACCCGCTCGATCTGCTACGTCGAGGACCTGGTCCGCGGCATCCTGCTGCTGCTCGACTCGACCCAGACCGGGCCGATCAACTGCGGCACCGAGCACGAGATGACCATGCGGCAACTGGCCGAGACCATCGTGTCGCTCTGCGGAAGCAGCTCCGAGGTGACCTACATCACCCGCAGCGCCGACGACCCGGAGATGCGCCGGCCCGATCTCACCCTCGCCCGCGAGCTGCTCGGCTACGAGCCGACGGTCTCGCCCGAGGACGGCCTGCGACGCACGATCGAGTACTTCCGCGGCCGGCTGGGCTGACCCCGGGAGGCGGCGCAGGTCGAGAACCTGACCCTCACCTGAGGGCGACACTGGCTCAACCTACGTACCCTGAGTTACATGTCAGCGACCTCGTCTGCCGGCGTCCCCCTCCCGTACCTGCACCGGAGCTCCGGGCGCGCGTCGGTTCCCGGCCCCGCCCGGGGTGCCTCCGGACGCGCCCGGCCCGCCGAGCCGCGCTGGTACCCGTCGTACGACGAGGAGCCGCGTGGCGGTGGCCCCGGCGGACCCTCCGGGCCTGGTGGGCCGACCAGCCCGGGCGGCCCCGGCGACGGCCGACCCGGCCGGCGGGGGCCGCGGCCGCGGTGGGGCCGGATCGGCCTGGTGGCCGGCGTGGCGGTGCTGGTGCTCGCGCTGCTCGGCGGGATCGGCGGCTGGCTCTACGTCCGCAACCTGGACAACGACCTGGCCCGGACCGACCCGTTCTCCGAGATCACCGGTGGACGTCCGGCGAAGCCGGTCGAGGGCGCGCTCAACATCCTGCTGGTCGGCACCGACTCGCGGGATCCGGACGCCCCGGTCGACCAGGCCGGCGAGTGGCGGGCCGACACGATCATCGTGATGCACATCCCGGCCAACCACCAGCAGGCCTACCTGGTCAGCATTCCGCGCGACCTCTACGTGCCGGTCCCGGAGAGCGCCGGCGCCGACTGCGACTCGGGGCGGCGCGCGAAGATCAACGCGGCCTTCGCCTTCGGCGGCCTCCCGCTGGCGGTACGCACCGTCGAGTGCTTCACCGACGTCCGGCTGGACCACGTGATGGCGATCGACTTCGCCGGCTTCAAGCAGGTCACCGACGCACTCGGCGGGGTCGACCTGAAGGTCGAACGGACCATCACCTCGATCCACAAGCCGTACCGGACGTTCACCAAGGGCACCAACCACATGGACGGCGCCGAGGCGCTGGACTGGATCCGGCAGCGCAAGCAGTTCCCGGACGGGGACTTCGCCCGGATGCGCCACCAGCAGGAGTTTCTCCGGGCGCTGATGGACAAGGCGGCCAGCACCGGCACGCTGAGCAACCCGAAGAAGTTGAACGCGTTCCTCCAGTCGGTGACCGACGCGGCAACCGTGGACCAGGGTTTCTCGTTGATGGACATGGCGGTGCAGTTCCGCAACCTGCGGGGCGAGAACCTCACCTTCGTGACCAGCCCGAACTCCGGGAGCGACACGATCAACGGAGAGTCCGTGGTCGTCTCCGACCGGGAGAAGGCGCTGGCCATGTACCGGGCGATGTCGGCCGACACCATGGCCGACTGGGTCAAGGCCAACCAGAAGGGCGGCACCGACGGGGGCTGAACGCTCACCGAGGGTGCTGACACCGGCGAGAGTGATCGACGGCCGACTTTGCGTTTACTGAAGGCCAACCGCCGACCGGTCGTATCGAAGTAGCCGATCGGTCAATACGCCTGGGTGACCCCCGGACCAACGGAACATTGCGTCCGGGCGAACTCGCCTCGGCCGGGAAGTGTCCGTACAGTGGTCCCGCCCCCCTGATCACGTGAGCTGGAGCACGCATGCCGGTTCAGACCAGCCGCCGCCCGTCGGCGGATGCCACCCGCCCCCCCGTCGGCGGCGCCGCGGCCATCCCGCCCCAGAGCCGTGGGGGTCGAGGTGGCGGCAGCTCGCCGGCCAAACGACCGCGCCGCAAGGATCCGCTCTGGGCTCGGCTCACCGTGGTCTTCGGCGCCGTGCTGATGATGAGCAGCGGCGTCGCCATCGTCGGCAGCAAGGCCCTGATCAGCCAGGCGACCGGCGACATCGCCCAGCGGAACCTGCTCGGCGAGGCCGGCAAGTCCGACGCCGAGGGCGGCGCGAGCCTGGACGGGCCGATCGACATGCTGCTGCTCGGCGTGGACGCCCGCGAGCGGTGGGCCGCCGACGACGTCCGGTCGGACAGCATCATCATCCTGCACATCCCGGCGACGCACGACCAGGCGTACCTGATCTCCATCCCCCGGGACACCGAGGCGCAGATCCCGGCGTTCAAGAAGAGCGGCTACGGGGGCGGCACCGACAAGATCAACGCCGCGTTCCAGGCCGGGGCCCGCAACGGCGGCGGCTGGGAGGGTGGCGCCCAGCTGATGGCGCAGACGATCAAGCGGATGACCGGGGTGAGCTTCGACGGCGCCGCGATCATCAATTTCGGCGGCTTCAAGAACGTCATCGACACCCTCGGCTCGGTGCGCCTGTGCGTGAAGCAGGAGGTCAAGTCGCACCACATGTCGTACGTGAACGGCAAGCCGATGTGGAACGCGGACGCCAAGAAGACCGGCAAGACGATGACCCCGGTGGTGCACAAGAAGGGCTGCCAGCAGATGGAGGGCTGGGCGGCGCTCGACTACGCCCGGCAGCGCTACGGCCTCACGAACAGCGACTACGACCGGCAGCAGAACCAGCAGCAGCTGATCAAGGCGATGGCCAAGAAGGCCACCGACAAGGGCATGCTGACCAACCCGGTCAAGCTCCAGCAGCTGATCAAGGCGGCCGGCAAGGCTTTCATCCTGGACACCGGCGGCGTGCCGATCGAGGACTTCGTCTTCACCATGCGTGGTGTCACCGCGAACGAGCTCACCATGCTGAAGACCAACAACGGCACCTTCAACGGCGACGGGAACGGCAAGGAAGTGCTGAGCGCCGAGACGCTGGAGATGTTCCAGGCGGTCAAGCAGGACAAGCTCGCCGAGTTCGTCTTCAACCACCCCGAGGTCATCTCCTCCCGGAAGTGACCGCCCGGGGCCGCCGGCGGCCCTGAAAGTCGGCAAAACGGACCGGTCGACGGTGCTCTCCTCGTAGCCTGACGTGAGCAGGACTCACGTACTGGCTGCGGGGAGGCGCCACGTCCAGGTCGGGCCGAGATGGCGGAGCGCGGACCGGGCCGAGCGCTCGGGCCGCCCGGCCGCGTCGCGCCCGCTGGCCCCGGATCCTGCTCGTCCTCGGTCTCAGCCTGGTCGTGCTGGCCGGCCTCGCCGTGGTCGGGCTCCAGGCGCTCACCGACCGGTACGACCGCACGGTGCTCAAGGAGCAACTGCTCGACCCGGACGCCCGCACGGAGCGGACCAACCTCGACGGGCCGCTGAACTACCTGCTCATCGGCACCGACCGGCGCCCCGGCGACACCAACCCGGAGCAGCGCGCGGACACCATCCTGATCGTGCACGTGCCGGCCGGGCTACGTCAGGCGTACCTGGTCTCCATCCCCCGCGACCTGCTCGTCGCCATCCCGGCCGGCGGCAGCTACCCGGGCGGTCAAGACAAGATCAACGCGGCGTACGAGCACGGCGGCGGCGGGGAGGCCGGCGCCCAACTGCTGTCGGCCACCCTGGCCCGGCTCACCGGGCTCCGGTTCGACGGCGCCGCCCTGATCGACTTCTCCGGCATCAAGCAGGTGATCGACCTGCTCGGCGGCGTACGGATGTGCGTGGACAGCGAGGTCCGCTCGATCCACACCACGCGGGTCTTCACCCCCGGCTGTCGGCAGATGAACGGCGCGGAGGCACTGGACTACGTCCGCCAGCGCTACGACCTGCCGGGCGGCGACTACGACCGGCAGCGTCACCAGCAGCAGTTGCTGCGGGCCCTGCTGGACCGGGCCGGCGAGACCCGGCTGCGCACCAACCCGGTCAAGCTCGACCAGGTCATCCGCGCGGTGGGTGGCGCGCTGACCGTGGACACCAACGGCGTGGCGCTGGAGGACCTGCTCTTCGCGCTGCGCGGGCTGCCCCCCGACGCGCTGCGCGGGGTACAGGTGCCCTCGTACCCGCAGGTGATCGACGAGGTGTCGTACGTGGTGCTGGAGAACGGGAGCAACGGGCTCTTCGACGCGGTCCGCGGCAGCCGGATGCCGGACTGGGCGGGAGCCAATCCGCGCTGGGTGGTCAAGCTGTGACCGCGCCGACTCCCCCGGGCGGCGGCGGTCCGCCGGGGAAGGCTCTAGGCTTGGTACCCGTGTTCGGACCCCAGGTTCCCACCGTGACCGTGAACGATCTCGCCGATGACATCTACCTGCTCGACGTCCGCGAGGACGACGAGTGGGCGGCCGGTCACGCGCCCGGCGCCCATCACCTGCCGATGATGGAGCTGCCGAGCCGGCTGGCCGAGGTGCCCACCGACCAGGAGGTGGCCGTCATCTGCCGCTCCGGCGGGCGCTCCGCCCAGGTCGTCACCTACCTCATGCGCAACGGCTGGGAGCAGGTGCGCAACGTGGCGGGCGGAATGGGCGACTGGGCCGCCGCCGGGCGACCGGTGGTCGCCGAGAACGGGCAGCCGGGCCGGGTTCTCTAGGACCACGTCATGGGCGAGCAACCCCTGGTGTTCGCGCACCGCGGCGCCTCGTACGACCTCCCCGAGCACACCCTCGCGGCGTACCTGCGCGCCATCGCCGAGGGTGCCGACGGGCTGGAGTGCGACGTCCGGCTGACCCGCGACGGCCACCTGGTCTGTGTGCACGACCGCCGCCTGGACCGCACCAGCAACGGCCGTGGCCTGGTCAGCGCCCGCACCCTCGCCGAGTTGGACGCGCTCGACTTCGGCTCCTGGCACCCCGGCTACGCCCTGGGGGACACCGACGAGCCGCCGGACGAGTCGCACACCCGGCTGCTCACCCTGGAGCGGCTGCTCGACGCGGTGCTCGCCGCCGGCCGGCCGGTCCGGCTGCTGGTGGAGACCAAGCATCCGTCGCGCTACGGCCGTGACGTCGAGCGCCGGCTGGTCGCGCTGCTGCGCCGGTACGGGTTGGCCGAGCCGAAGCCGGACGACCCCGTCCAGGTGACGGTGATGTCCTTCTCACCGCTCGCCGTCCGCCGCGTCCGCGAACTCGCCCCGACACTTCCCACCGTGCTGCTGCTGGAGGTGCTGCCCCCCTGGCTGCGGCTGGGTCGGCTGCCCTTCGGCACCCGGATCGCCGGCCCGGGCGTGGGCCTGGTCCGGGCCCGGCCGCACCTGCTGCCGGCCCTGCGGGCCGCCGGCAACCAGGTCTACGTCTGGACGGTCAACGAACCCGCCGACCTGGATCTCGTCCTGACCGCCGGGGTGGACGGGATCATCACCGACCGGCCGGCGCACACCCTGTCCCGGCTCGGCCGCTGACCGCCGACGGCGGAGACCGGCGCGTGGGCGAGCGGCACGTGGGTCCGGGCGGCGCGCCGGCCAGTCCGTGTGCCGAGCGGCGGCGCCCCGGGCGGGGGTGCCCAAAAGCGGGCCGGCGAGGCACACTCGGGGCATGCCGGAGCGCATCGACTTCGCCGCTCTCATCGACGGCCACACCGTGGTGATCGAGATGATCAATTCCGGCGACGCCGGCCTGCCCGTCCTCACCCAGCTGCTCCGGGTCGCGCAGCCGGCGCTCGGCGCGGCGGCCATGGCGTTCGTCGAGTTCGGCCCGACCGGCGGCCGGGTGATCGCCGCGACCGGAGCCGCCGAGTGGACCGTCGGCCGGCCGCTGGCAGGCAACGACCCGGCCACCGTGTGCCTGCTCACCGGCCCCCGGGTGCAGCAGGTCCGGATGGATCACCTCACCGGCCGGCTGCCGGGTGAGTTGGCCGAGCGGGGGCTGCGCCAGATGGTGGTCTCCCGGGCCGAGATCGGCGGGCACACCGTCGGCAGCCTGCACGCCCTCTACGCCGAGGACGAGGAGCCGGACGACGAGCAGCACGGCGTGGTCGCGTACCTCGCCTCCTGCATCGCGCACATGTACGGCGACCAGACCGGCCTGCCCGTGCACGGTGACGGGCCGGTCGTCGCGGCGCTCGCCGACGGGCTGGCGGTGGTCGACCGGGACGGGCACGTCCGGCTCTGGAACCCGGCCGCGGCGCAGGTGACCGGCCGGGACGCCGGCCAGGCGCTCAGCCGGCCGCTGACCTTCCCGATCCCCCCGTCCGGGCAGGTGCTCGACCACCGGCTGCCGGACGGCCGCTGGCTGCGGATCACCTCCGGAGAGCTGCCCGGCCCCGGGGCGCTGCGGGTGGTCACCTTCCGCGACATCACCGACCAGCAGCGCCGGGACCACGAGCGGGATCTCTTCGTCGCGGTGACCAGCCACGAGCTGCGCACACCGGTCACCGTCATCAAGGGGTACGCGGACACGCTGACCGACCACTGGGAGTCGCTGACCGACACCGACCGGCGGCAGGCCGCGCGGGTGATCGGCCAGCGGGCGAACGAGCTGGCCCGGCTGGTCGACCGGCTCCTCTCCTCGGCCGCCGAGTCGGGGCCCGGCGACGAGCCACCCGCCCCCTTCGACCTTGGCGACGCCCTGCAGGCCGCGGTCGCCGACCTCCCCGCCGAACTGCGCCACCGGCTCGTCCTCGACCTGCCGACCGACCTGCCCAAGGCGCTCGGGCACCGGCCGAGTCTGGCCACCGTGCTGACCGAGCTGAGCACCAACGCCGGGAAGTACTCCGCGCCGGGCAGCCGGATCGAGATCAGCGCCAGCGCGGACAGCCAGATGGTCTCGTTCCGGGTCAGCGACCGGGGCATCGGCATCCGTCCCGAGCACGTCGAGCGGGCCTTCGACCGGTTCTGGCAGGGCGAGTCCGGCGACCGCCGGGGCTATCCGGGGGCGGGTCTCGGCCTGTATCTCGTCCGCCGGATCGTTGAGCAGCAGAATGGATGGGTATCCCTACGGCCGAGGGCCGGTGGCGGTACCGTCGCAGAGGTGCGGCTGCCGCGCGGATGACCGGCGACGGCACGGGCGTGGAGGGGCGAGCGTGGCGACGGGAGTAGGCGAACGAGCCTGGTGCGTGGTGGTCCCCCACCACGCCAGTGGCGCGCGGCTGGCCCGGCACCGGCTCGCCGACGAGTTGGCCGAGCTGGTCGCCCCGACGCTCCTGGCGGACCTGGTCGCCGTCCTGGCCGAGCTGGTCGGCAACGCGGTCCGGCACGCCCGCCCGCTGCCCGGCGGCGTGGTGCGGGTGGCCTGGCGGCTGTGCGGGGCGGTCGACGGTCCGCGGATCCAGCTCCGGGTCACCGACGGCGGGGCCGGCGACGGCCCTCGGATGCGGATCGCCGATCCCGACGCCGCCGACGGTCGGGGGCTGCACATCGTCGCCGGTCTGGCGAGCCGGTGGGGCGTCGATCGGGACGGGCTCGGGCAGAGCGTCTGGGCCGAGTTCGAGCCGGCCGGGTCGAGCCGGCCGGACCTGGTCGCCGCCGGCTGAACGACGCCTCGGGGCGGGTCCTCCCCACGCTCGGCCGGTCCGGCCTCTAGGCTGTCTCGCCGTGAGCAAGCGTCGAAAGAGCCAGCGGTCCGCCGAGACCACCCCGAAGGAAAAGGTGCGCGACGTCTTCGTGCCGCGTCCGTTCGAAGGGCTCGTCGACGAGCCCGAATGGATCGCGTTGCGAGAACTCGTACCGGCCGCGTCCGCGCCGCTGCGGCTCGCCCCCGCCCTGGTGGAGGAGTTCGGCGACCGGCCCGTCACGCTGGCCACCGTGCTGCCGATGGCCGCCCCGGCGATGACCAAGCCGGACGGCCGGGTGCTGATCGGGCTCCAGCGCCACATTCAGTCCGGCGACGTCTCGCGGGACCTGGCCGAGGCGCTGCTCTGCGCGCTGCGCGCCGAGCCGGGCGGCCCGGTGTCGGTCCCGCCGCTGCCCGGCCCCGGCCCGCGCCTGCAGGACGTGCTGGTCGACGGCCCGCTGGAGATCAGCATGCACGACGGGTTCGACTTCTGGCTCGACCCGGGCGCGGCGGACGACCCCAACGTGCAGGCGTCCCTGGAGCGGGCGAACGCCGCCGTCTACCCCACCGTGCGGATGGCCGCGGCGAAGGCCGCGTACTGGTGCCAGGTGCCGGAGAAGTCGCACGTGCGCTGGGTCCTGCCGGAGGGCGAGGACGCCGCGCTCGACGCGCTGGCCCGCCTCGGCGCGGCGGGCGCGCTGCCGCTCGGCGACGACACCCGGTTCGCCGGCATGTTCCGTGCGCACGGGCGCCTGGTGCCGGTCTGGGACCTGCCGGAGCAGACGCCCGCCGCCGAGTGGGAGGAGCCGGTGGCGCAGTTCGGCAAGCGCTACGCCGAGGCGCTGACCGAGACCGGCCCGCTGGACGCCGCCGGGCGCCGGGCCCGGCAGGGCCTGCTCGGCCGGCAGCTCACCCTGCGCTGACCCACCGCCGCGGCCGACCGCCGCCGCGTCCTGGTGCCGCGGCGGCGGCAACCGGGGCGCGGCGTCAGCCGTGCAGCGGTTCCCGGACCAGCGGGCAGGACATGCAGCGGGGACCGCCCCGGCCCGAGCCCAGCTCCGAGCCCGCGATCGGGATCACCTCGATGCCCGCCCGCTCCAGCTGCGCGTTGGTCTCCACGTTGCGCTCGTAGCCGACGCAGAGCCGAGGCGCGAGGGCGAGGGTGTTGTTCCCGTCGTCCCACTGCTCCCGCTCGGCGGTGATCGGGTCCAGGCCGGTGTCGATGACCCGGAGCTGGTCCAGGTCCATCGCGTCGGCGGCGGCCCGCAGGAAGGGCGCCGGGCCGTCCACCCGCGGGTCCTCGCCGTCCGCGCCGGCGATCACCGTGTACGCGGAGAGCGTGTCGGCGACGTTGGGGTACATCAGCACCGCGTCGACGTCGACCATCGTGCAGACCGTGTCCAGGTGCATGGTGGCCCGCTCCTGGGCGATCGGCACCACCAGGATGGTGTGCGCCAGGCCGGCGGCGAAAACCTGCCGGCCGAGTCGTTCCGCGCCGGCCGGAGTGGTCCGCTCGCCCACCCCGACGGCGAGCACGCCGGGTGCGAGCAGCAGCACGTCGCCGCCCTCCAGGTGCTCCAGCTCCGGTCGGTAGACGAGCTGGGTGCCGGCGAAGCGGGGGTGGTGGCGGTAGATGGCGTTGGTCAGCGTGGTCTCCCGCCGCCGGGCCAACATGGCCAGGCTGGTCACCCCGACCCGGTCCCGGATCCAGACCGACGAGTCGCGGGTGAAGAGCAGGTTGGGCAGCGGGGCGATGACGAAGTCGTGCCGGTCCATCAGCGTGTAGACCAGGCCACCCGGTCGCTCCGAGCTGATCCGCAGCTCCTCGTGGGCGAGGCCGGCGATGAGCACGTCGGCGAGCGCCGCCGGGTCCAGGTACGCCAGATGGTCCGCGACCCGGGCCCGCAGCGTGTCGCCGAGCCGGGGTGAGCGGAGTACCTGCTCGGTGAGTTCGGCGCGGGCGTCGGCGACGGCGAGCGTCTCCGCGAGCAGGTTGGCGAGGTAGAGCACCTCCACCCCGCGCTCGCGTAGCGCCGCGGCGAAGGCGTCGTGCTCCTCCTGCGCCCGGCCGACCCATGGGATCGCGTCGAAGAGAAGGGTGTCGTTGTTCCGGGGGGTGAGGCGGGCGAGTTCCCGGCCCGGACGGTGCAGCAGCACGGTGCCGAGCCGGGCGACTTCGCTGTCCACATAGTGGGTCACCATGGCAGCGTAGGGCAGGGTTTGGCGGCATCCGGGAAAAGAAGTGTGGATGAATATGGCATTCATCCACAGTCACTCCGGCGCTCCACCTTGCCGACCCCCCGGAGTGGCAACGTAGGGTAGTGGAGACATAACTTCGAGGGACCTTTTGCCGGAGGTCGCGATGACTGTCTTTCCCGCTCGTCGAGCCGTACCCACCGCTCGGGCACTGCCGCCCGCCACGGTGCCACACCCTCGGGTGGAGGCACCGGGGGTTCTCGACCCGGTCCGTCCGACCCCGCTGGAGTGGGCCCGCCGTCGGCGGGCCGAGCGGGGCGCACGGCGGCTCGAGGCTGCGGGGGCCCGGGCGCTCGGCCAGCTCGATCACCTCGGGCCGGCCTGGCACGTCATCGAGTGGCCCCGCACCGACGTGACCGACGTGCTGCTCGACCGGCCGCACGAGGAACGCGCCGGTTTCCTCGCCATCGGGCCGAGCGGCCTGTTCGCGGTCACCATCGCCGACCACGGCCGCGCCCGGGTGCTGGTCGCCGGCGACGTGGTGCAGATCAACGGCAAGCGGCCGCCCTACGTTGCCGAGGCCCGCCGGGACGCCAAGCGGGCGAGCAAGGCGCTCTCCGCCGCGGTCGGGCTGCCGATCCCGGTCACGCCGGTGCTGACCTTCGTCGGCTCCGGCGTCATCAGCGTCTACGGCCTACCCAAGGACTGCCTGATGGCGACCCACCGCGAGCTGGACCGCCTGCTCGTCGCGGGTGGCAGCCGGATCAGCCCGGCCACCGCCGAGAAGCTGTCCCGGGTCGCACAGCACCCGAGCACCTGGCTGAACGGCACTTACCGTCCAGCAGCCGACTACCGGTGGTACGAGGACGGCCGAATGGCCGCTGACAAGCCGGCCAACCGCCGGTAACGTCATCCGGGACGTCACGTGCGCCGGCCGTCGCCGGCACCGCAGGTCCGCGCCCTCGCCGGCCGCCTGGTCCGGGCATTGCCCCGCGCACCGGCGGCCCGGCGAGCGCGGTGTGATCGGCGATCGCCCGGGCGACCGGCTAGCGTGGACAGTCCCTCGGTGCACATAGGAGGCGCGGTGGCCCACGTCGAACTCTCGCTCTCGGAAGTGTTCGTGCCGACTGCGCGGGCTTCGACAGAGCCGGAGTCCGACAACTTCGGCCAGTGGTCCTCGACGGTCTCCCACGCCGACGAGCCGTGTCTGCTGATCGACGCCGACACCAAGGTGGTGGCGATCTCCGCCGCCGGCTGCGAACTGCTCTGCCTCGGCAAGCCGGAGGATCTGATCGGTCTGCCCCTGCTCGACGGCGGTTTGCGCCTGGTCGACTTCACCGCCAACCGCGGCGAACTGACCGACCAGGAGATCGACAAGATCCCGCCGCTGCTGGCGCTCTCCTCCGGCCGGCTGGCCCGCGGCCTGCTCCGGGTGCAGGCGGCGCCCGAGGGCAGCTCCGACGCCACCGTGGACGCCATCTCCACCCCGGTGTTCACCGACGGTTCGGTCGCCGGCTCGCTCACCTTCTTTTCCGTGGTCTGACCTGCGGCGGAGTGTGGCACTCGCCGCACGCGGCGAATCCGGGCGGGTGCACGCCGAGGCCGTAAGGTGCCCTCATGCTCGATATCGCCCTGCTGCCGGGGGAGTACGCCGTGTGCCGGATGGCCGCCGGCTCCGCCCTGCCGCCCGCGTTGTCGAGCGGGTTGACCGCCGCCGACGTGGTGACGGTGAGCTGGACCGCTGACGGGATCTCGGTGATCTGCCCGATGGACCGGGCACCCGAGCAGGCTGTGGTGGAGACCGCCTGGCGCTGCCTGCGGGTCTCCGGCCCGGTGGACGTGGCCGTCACCGGCACCCTCGCCGCGCTCGTCGACCCGCTCGCCGGCGCCCGGGTGAACGTGGTGGCCTTCTCCACCTTCGACACCGACTACCTGCTGGTCCCCGCGGTACGCCTCGGCGCGGCGACCGCCGCGCTGGAACGCGCGGGGCACCGCGTGCTCGGCTGACCTTCACCCCCGCCGCGGTTGCTCCTACGATGGGCTCGGCCACCCCGGCCACCCCTTCCGCAGCCCCTCAGGATCGGCCCGTGCCGCCCACTCCACCGCCCCGCCCCACGATGCCCCGCACCCGCCGACCGGCCACCCCGCCCGCGGCGCGCTCCGGTGCGCTCGACCACCTCACCGGTTCGACCGTGGCCCACCGCCGCTTCCGGCGGCTGGGCGCGGCAGCCACGGTGCTGGCCACGCTCGCGCTGGCCGGCTGCGGCGCCCCGCCGGAGCTACGGCAACCGGTGCCGACCGGCACGCCGAGTGCCCCGACCACGGCGCCCACTCCGGCGCTGCCGCCGGCCACCGGTCTGCCGTCCGCCGTCCCGACCGCGCCGGCAACCCCGACGACCGATGCCGGACTGGTGGCCGCCCCGTGCCGCAACGGCCCGAGCGGGCAGCGGGTCATCCAGTTGCTGCGTGGCCGGTCCGGGGTGCTCCCCGACGACATCCGGGTCCAGGTGCGCACCGGGCCGCTCTGTGCCGCGGACTGGCAGTACACGGTGCTCGAGGTGACCGGGCACGAGGAGCTCCAGGTGGTCACCCGGGGTGGGCCCGGCACGCCGGAGCTGGTGACCGCCGGCACCGACGTCTGCACCGTCGAGGTACGGGCGACCGGGCCGCTCGGGATCCGGACGCTGGCCTGCGACGGCGGCACGGTGGGCCTACCGGGTGCGTAGGCTGGTCGCCATGCCGGGAACACCGCCGACGCGCTTCGTCTACCTCGGGCCCGAGGGCACCTTCGCCGAGCAGGCGCTGCGTACCGTCTCCGCCGCCGAACGCGGCAACCGGACGCCGGCCCGCAGCGTCGGGGAGGCGCTGGAGAGCGTACGGGCCGGCGACGCCGACGCGGCGCTGGTGCCGCTGGAGAACTCGATCGGCGGCGCGGTGGGGGTGACCCTGGACGAACTGGCCGAGGGGGAACCGCTGGTGATCACCCGCGAGGTGATCCTGCCGGTGGAGTTCGTGCTCGGTGCGCGGACCGGCACCGAGCTGGCCACGGTCCGCACCGTGGCGGCGCACCCGCAGGCGTCCACCCAGTGCCGGAACTGGCTCCGCGCCCACCTGCCCGACGCGGTGGTGGTCGACGTGCTCTCCAACGGCGCTGCCGCGGCGGGCGCCGCCGCCGGCGAGTACGACGCGGCGATCTGCGCACCGATCGGGGCCGGTCGGCACCGGCTGGCGGTGCTGGCGGACAAGATCGCCGACCACCCGGACGCGGTGACCCGGTTCGCGCTGGTGTCCCGCCCCGGCCCGCCTCCGCCGCCGACCGGGGACGACCTCACCTCGCTGGCCGTCTACATCGCCCACGATCGGGTGGGCGCGCTGCTCTCGGTGCTCATGGAGCTGGCCGTGCGGGGGGTCAACCTGACCCGGATCGAGTCCCGGCCCACCGGCGAGGCGCTCGGCCGCTACGTCTTCTTCCTCGACTGCACGGGCCACGTGGCCGACGTCCGGCTCGGCGAGGCCCTGCAGGGGCTGCGTCGGGTCTGCGCGGATGTGCGCTTCCTCGGCTCGTACCCTCGGCACCGCTGGGCGGAGGCGGCGGGTGAGCGGCCGGTTCCGGCGCCGCCGGGCCTCTCCGACGTCGACTACGCCGATGCGGCGGCCTGGCTGGCCCGGCTGCGCACCGGAGAACTGAGCTGACCGACCGCATCGCCGGGAAGGCCGGGGCGGCGTCGCCCGCTCGTCGGTCTCAGGGCCCGGCCGCCCCGGCCGGGAGGCACCCGGCGCCGGGGCGGCCTGAGCGCGACGTCAACTGAGCAGGCCGCCGAGCAGGCCGCCCTGCTGCTCCTGAGCGCCGCTGCCCAGCACCGGCGGCTCCTCGGACGGCTGCACGACCACGAAGCCCTGGCCGGCGAAGCTCATCGTGAACGACTCACCGGTGCGCCGGCCCAACAGCGTGCCGAGGCCCAACTGCTCGGCCCGGTGGTAGCCGGTCTGCAGGTTGGCCGACCAGCAGACCGCGGCCTGCGGGTCGACGTAGGTCGGCTGGTCGACGTTGAGCACCACCGGGGTGCCCCTGGTGGTGATGGCGATCCGGCCGTAGCCGGTGAAGACGCAGTTGAACAGGCCGGAGGACGAGGCCATGCCGGCGCCGCCGACCATCTTGATGTCGTACTGGAGGGTGGAGTCGAAGGCCAGCACGCTGGAGCCGTTGATGGAGAGCGCGTCGCCCTGCTCGAGGTCGATGATGTGCACGTCCTTGGCCAACTCGGCCAGGAAGACGTCACCCTGCCCGCTGACCCTCATCAGCGGTACGCCCTCGCCGGTCAGCTTCTGCTTGAGGAACTTGCCCAGCCCACCGGAGCCGAGCGCCTGGAACTGCACCTGCCCCTGATAGGCGACCATCGACCCGACCCGGGCCATCGCCTCGCCGTTCAGCTCGATCTTCAACATCTTGGAGTTCTGCAGCCGCATGCCGGGCTGGGCGGACTCCTTCTCCAGGTTCTCCGCGGAGAACAGCGCGCTGCGCATGGAAGTGCCTCCTGAGGTCGCGATGCCTCTCACGACCGTAGGTGACCGTCGCAACGGCGGGCCATCAGTCGAGCGGCGTGCCGGCGACCCCCGTCGTCGCGCCCGACTGGACGACCAGCCGGGTCAGCCCCAGCCCAGGGCGTGCAGCCGCGCGTCGTCGATGCCGAAGTGGTGGGCGATCTCGTGCACCACGGTGACCGCCACCTCGTCGACGACGTCCTCGTCGCTGTCGCAGATCCCCAGGATGGGGCGGCGGTAGATGAAGATGCGGTCGGGCAGGACGCCGGAGTAGTCCCAGCCGCGGTCGGTGAGGGCATGCCCCTCGTAGAGGCCGAGCAGGTCCTCGCCGGGGGGCGGGTCGTCCTCGACCAGGATGACCACGTTGCTCATCAGGCCGAGCAGCTCCTCGGGCACCTCGTCGAGGGCGTCGGCGACCAGCTCCTCGAAGCGCTCGCGGCTCATCTCCATCGGCACCCTGTCATTCTGCCCCACGCCGCCCGGCTGCCGGGACGGCCAAGATCCGCCCACCTCCACGGAGAATCGGCACTCCGTGGAGGTGCGCGGTCGGGTGGGTCAGGAAGCGAGGCGGGCGGTGAGGGTGATCGCGGCGCCCGGGGAGAGCAGGCGGGAGATCGGGCAGTTCGCCTTGGCGGCCTCGGCGAGCTTCTGGAACTCGCTCTCGTCGATGCCCGGGACCTGGCCGACGGTCTCCAGCTCGATCCGGGTCACGGTCATCCCGGCGTCGGTCTTGTCCAGGTGCACCTTGGCGGTGGTCTCGACGGAGGTCGCCGTGGAACCGGCGTCGGCGAGCGCCTTGGAGAAGGCCATCGAGAAGCAGCCGGCGTGCGCCGCGCCGATCAGCTCCTCCGGGTTGGTGCCCTCGCCCTCCTCGAAGCGCGACTTGAACGAGTAGTTCCCCTCGAGCCCGCCCTTGCCGGTGCGGACCGTGCCGGACCCCTCGGTGAGGTTGCCCTGCCAACGTGCGGAAGCGGTACGGATAGGCATGCACCGACGCTAGCGGAAAGCCGCCCAGCCTGCGACGGCCTCGGTCGACGCCCCTCGTGCGATCCCCGTCACCAGACGTCCGCTGTGCCATGATTCGGGGCAGGCGCGTGACCGGCGAGAGGATGGCCGATGTCCCGAGAACTGCCTATCCCCCGGCAGGACGACCGGTCCGACGGCACGGCCGTCGTCGAGTGGGGCAGCACCGAGCCAGCACCCGCTGCACGGCGCGGGCGCTTCCTCGCCGACCTGGGTCGGGACCGCCGGTTGCCGCCGCTGCTCGCCGGGCTCGGCGCGGTGGCCGCGGTCGCCTCGCTGATCGGCGAGTGGTCGGTGATGACCCTGCCCAACGCCGGCCCCAGGGGTGAGTCGGTCCGGGTGCCCGCTGGGGTCTCCGACGTCGCGGGCTTCGGTGTCGCCTACCTGGTCGGGCTGCTCGCGCTGGCCTGCGCGGTGGCGGTCGTGCTGTGGGGCACCCCGGCGGTCCGGGCGAACACCCGACTGGCCGGGCTCGCCCTGGCCGGGGCGCTGCTGGCGTTGCTCACCGCGTCGGCCTTCACGCTTGACAAGGCGGGGCAGCGCACCTTCTTCTACGGCGTGGAGGACGGTTTCCAGGTCGAGTACGGCCGGGGCCTGGTGATGGCGTTCGTCGCCTGCGCGCTGCTCGGCGGGGCGCTGTGGCTGGGCCCGAATCTCGGCCCGTTCGACTCCGACGCCTCGGCCCAGCCGGTCTTCCGGCGACGTCGCCGGCCGGCCGGCGACCTACGTGATGACGGGCCGGCCGAGCCGGCCGACCTCACCGTGCAACCGGCCGTCCCGTTCGCCCGGCCGGAATCGTCCCACTGAGTCGCCCGGCCCCGAGCTGACGGCCCGTGAGCCGGCCGGTCGGTCCGGCGGCCGGCGGAACGATCGCGTTCAGGTGGCCCAGCGCAGCTCGCCGTCGACCACCGTCTCGGTGGCACGCAGGCCGAGTCGTTCGGCGACCCGGGCCGAGGCCCGGTGGTCGGGGTGCACGTGGGCGATCAACGCCCGGATCCCGTGCCCGTCGAGCCAGCCGACCATGCCCGCGGCGGCCTCTCCGGCGTAGCCGCGGCCCTGCTGCGGGGCGACGATGATCCAGGCCAGCTCGGCCACCGACCGCTCACCGTCGAGCCGGACGGTGGCCTGCACGGTGCCCACCGCCTGCCCGCTGTCCCGGTGCCGGACGATCCAGTTCAGCCAGCCCTGGCTGCCGTCCGGCGACTGCCCGGTGACCTGACGGGCGTACCGGGCGCGTAGCTGCTCCAGGCTGGCCGGCTGGCCGCCGATGTACTCGTGCAGCCGCTCGTCGCGCAGCAGCGGGGCCATCTCCGCGGCGTGCTCGACCCGGAGCGGTTCCAGCACCAACCGCTCGGTCTCGATCGGCTCCGCCGCCGGCCAGTCGCGCACCGCCATCCGTTCACCGTACGACCGAAGGGGCGCCGCCGGGTGGGAAGCCACCGGACCGGCGGTCGGAGATCGGTGTGCGCCCGGGGTTGGCGTCTGATTCGCCTGGAAGCCATGGTTGCGACCAGTTGACCGAGGTACGGTTGCTGCCCGCCGTCACTCCGGGTCGATGATCGACCACTGAAACGGCTGGCTGCGACGGCGGCGGGCGAAGGAGGAACCATGACCCGCCCGGGACTGCCCAAGCTGATCGCCACCGATCTTGACGGAACGCTCGTCCGCAGTGACGACACTGTTTCCGCGTACACCCACGGGGTGCTCGACCGGGTGCGGGCCGCCGGGATTCCGGTGGTCGGCGCGACCGGCCGCGGGCCCCGGCTGACCGAGCTGACCCGCAACGACATCCGCGCGGCCGATTTCCTGGTGATGGCGGGCGGCGGCCGGGTGGTCGACCAGAGCGACCCGGCCGGCCCGATCGTGCTCCGCGACGAGCGGCTTCCCGGGGAGGTGCTCGCCCGGCTGCTGGCCGACCTGGAGGCCGAAGTGGGCCCGCTGACCGTGATGGTGGAGGCGTCGGACGAGCACGACGCCCCGCTCTGGGGCGACTACCACCCGAGCTGGCCATACCAGGATCGGTTCGAGGCGCGCACCCGCGCCGAGTGCCTCGCCACCGACGTGATCAAGGCGTTCGCGCGTACCGCGGATCACCACGTGGACGAACTGCTCGCGGTGGCTCGTCGGATCATTCCGGCGCAGGTGGCCACGCTCACCCAGGCCGGGCTCGGCTTCGTGGAGATCTGCCCGCCCGGGGTGGACAAGGCGACCGGGCTGGCCGTGGTGGCGCAGGCCCTCGGCGTCGACCCGGGTGACGTGCTGGTCTTCGGCGACATGCCCAATGACCTGCCGATGTTCGAGTGGGCCGGTTGGTCCCGGGTGGCGGTCTCCAACGCCCACCCGACGGTACGTGCCGCGGCTGACGAGGTGACCCTGCGCAACGACGACGACGGGGTAGCGGTCTACCTGGACCGACTACTCTCCCGGTGATGGGAGAGACGCCACGCCTGGTCGCCACCGACATCGACGGCACGCTGCTGCGCGACGACCGGACGCTCAGCCCGCGTACCGCGCAGGCGCTGGCCCGGATCGCCGCCAGGGGCACGCCGGTCGTGCTGGTCACCGGCCGCCCGATCCGCTGGCTGAAAATGGTGTACGACCAGCTGAGCGGGCCGCTGCCGGCGATCTGCGCGAACGGCGCGGTGGTCTACGACCCGGTGAACGACGAGGTGCTGCGGGCTGATCCGCTCGCGCCGGAGCTGCTCGCCGAGGTGGCCCGGCGGCTGCGCGCCGAGGTGCCCGGAATCAGCTTCGCCGTGGAGATCATCGACAGCCGGCAGATGCGACACGAGGCGCACTACCCGCTGCGCTGGGATGCTGACGCCAAGGCGATCCGGGCCGTCGAGACGCCCGAGGAACTGCTGGCGGCGCCGGCGGTGAAGCTGCTCGCCCGGGCCGGGGAGCAGGACCCGGACGCCTTCGTCGAGCTGGTCGCCACGGCCCTGCAGGGACTGGCCGAGGCCACCCACTCGTCCTACTCCGGCCTGGTCGAGATCTCCGCTGCCGGGGTGACCAAGGCGGCGGGGCTGGCCTGGTACTGCGCCCGGCTCGGCGTCGACGCCGGGGACGTGCTGGCCTTCGGCGACATGCCCAACGACGTGCCGATGCTGGCCTGGGCCGGTCGGGCGGTGGCGGTGGCGAACGCACACCCCGCCGTCCTGAAGGTCGCGCACGAGGTGACCGTGACGAACTCCGAGGACGGCGTGGCGGCGTACCTGGAGAAGATCTTCGACGTGGGTTGAGCGGGCCCGCCGCGCCGGCGGCGCGGCGGTCGGCTCAGAGGTACTGCCCGGTGCTGTGGCCCTCGCCACCGGCGGGCTGCCCGATCCCGGGCATCCCGGGCGCCATCCCGCCGGGCCCGCTCGGCAGCGCCTGGCGCCCCGAGCGCATCTGCTCCAACTGCACCCGCGCGGCCATCTGCTGGGCGACCAGCGCCGCCTGGATGCCGTGGAACAGCCCCTCCAGCCAGCCGACCAGCTGGGCGTGGGCGATCCGCAGCTCGCCCTCGCTGGGCGCGCTCTCCTCGGTGAAGGGCAGCGAGATCCGCTCGAGCTCCTCGCGCAGCTCGGGGGCGAGGCCCTCCTTCAGCTCGACGATCGACCGGGCGTGGATCTCCCGCAGCCGGTGCCGGCTGGCGTCGTCGAGCGGGGCGGCCTTGACCTCCTCCAGCAGCTGCTTGATCATGCTGCCGATCCGCATCACCTTGGCGGGCTGTTCGACCAGGCGGGTCGGGTCCTCCCCCTGGCCCTCGTCGGCCTGCATGGTGCCGACCGGCTGGCCGTCCGGGCCGACCACCACCACCGTGCCGGAGTGGCCGGTGTCCTCGTGGTCCGGCTCGTTGTTCTGTCCAGCGGAGCGCGCTTCGGTCATGGGATCCATCTTTACCCAGTGGCGCCCGTCCACGCTCGGCGGGACCGACTCCCACCCGGCAACCACCCGGGCGGGGCGCGCTACCGTCGCGCCATGCCCGCCGACCCGCGCGCCGTCCTCACCCGGCCCGCCCCGGAGCCGGACCGCACCGTCGCGTACGGCGACCATCCGGACCAGATCGCCGATCTGCGGATCCCCGCCGGGTCCGGCCCGGCGCGGCCGCTGGTCGTGGTGGTGCACGGCGGCTTCTGGCGGGCCGAGTACGACCGGCGACACACCGGCCCGATGGCGGCGGCCCTGGCCGCGCTGGGTCATCCGGTGGCGCAGCTGGAGTACCGGCGCACCGGGCAGCCCGGCGGCGGCTGGCCGAACACGTTCACCGACGTGCTGACCGGCGTGGCGGAGCTGCCCCGGCTGGCCGCCGCGGCGATGCCGGGCCGGGTGTCGGCAGCCGCGCCGATCCTCGTCGGTCATTCGGCCGGCGGGCACCTGGCGCTCTACGTCGCCGGGACCGCGCCGGCGACAGTCGGTGGGGTGCTGGCGCTGGCCCCGGTCGCCGACCTGGGTGAGGCGTACCGGCGAGACCTGGACTCCGGGGCGGTGGTCGCGCTGCTCGGCGGGGGGCCGGCCGAGTTTCCCGAGCGGTACGCGATCGCCGATCCACGGTCGTTGGTACCGATGCAGACACGCTCAGTAGTTGTCCATGGTGCCCTGGACCGACAGGTGCCGGTCGCGATGAGTCGGAGCTTCGTCGCCGACGCCCGCGCGGTTGGCACCGATATCACCCTTGTTGAGCTCCCAGAATGCGAGCATTTCGGGCTTATCGATCCGGAGTCCGCAGCCTGGCCGGTGATCGTCGATGTATTGCAGTCCCTACACGATGATCAGCAGCCGATTGACGCAGCGTCGCCGACCAGGTAGAACGCCGAAGGGGCGTTCAGGCCCTGCAACGCTCCTCGGAAGGAACTCGGTGTCGCAGATGAACCGCAGGCGGGCGCTCCAACTGCTGGCCGCGCTCGGTACGACCGGACTCGTCGCGGCGTGCGGCGACGACACCGACGGCGCTCCGGCGGCCGGGCCGAAGAGCCCGATCAAGATCGGTCTCATCGCACCGCAGGCCGGCGGCTTCAAGGCGATCGGCGAGGAGATCACCAACGGGTTCCAGCTCTTCCTCGACCTGCACCAGCAGCAGCTCGGCGGCCACCCGGTGACGCTGATCACCGCGGACGAGGGGGAGACCGCCAAGTCCGGCAAGGCCGCCGTCGACGATCTGCTCAAGCAGGGCGTGCTCGCGCTGACCGGCGTGGTCAACTCCGCCGTCATGCTCGGCATCCGGGACACGGTCGAGCAGGCTCGGGTGCCGCTGATCGGCTCCAACGCCTCCCCGAGCAGCCTGCAGAGCGTGGTCTACATCTGGCGTACCTCATACGTGCTGGACGAGGCGGGACGGGCGCTCGGCCGGTACCTCAAGGAGAAGCTCCCCGCGAGCAGCCGGATCACGATGATCATCCCGGAGAACGTCGGCGGCCCGGACGTGGTCCGCGGCTTCCGGCAGGAGTTCGGCGCCAGCGACCCGCGCATCTCCGGCGCGGTCATCTGGACCAACCCCACCACGAAGCCCAGCCCCACCGCGTACGTCCAGGACATCCGCAAGGCGATCAACCGCAGGCCGTCCGGGATCTTCTGCTTCTTCGCCGGCGACGCCGGTGTCGAGTTCATCCGGCAGCTGCGCAAGGAGGGCTACAAGGGGCCCGTCTACGCCCCCGGCTTCCTCACCGAGGGCACCGCACTGGAGACCCTCAAGAACGACGGGCTCAACATCCAGACCGCGTTGAACTACTCCGCCGACCTGAACAACGCGGCCAACCGGGACTTCGCCTCGGCCTACCGGAAGAAGCACAACTCGTCGCCCACCACCTACGCGATGGCGTCGTACGACGCGGCACAGGTGCTCCACCAGGCGATCGACCTGGCCGGCGACGCCCCGAACCCGCAGCAGGTCAACCTGGCGCTGGGCAAGCTCGGGCAGATCGACAGCCCGCGCGGTATCTGGCAGTTCAACCAGCCGCGCACGCCGCAGCAGAAGTGGTACCTGCGCCAGGCGCAGCGCGAGGGTCAGCTGATCTCGAACGTCGTGATCACCGAGCTGGCCACCCTGGGCTGAGCCCCACCACCCGCACGCCAGGGGCCGGCCTCCACGACGGGAGGCCGGCCCCTGCTGGTACGCCGGTCGTACGGGCGGTCAGTGGCGCAGCTCGGCGATGCAGCACTTCACGCTGCCGCCGCCCTTCTTCAGCTCGGCCAGGTCCACCGGCACCGGGTGGTAGCCGGCGGCCTTGAGCTTGCCGGCGAGCCGGGTCGCCTCGCTGTTGAGCACCACGTTCAGCCCGTCGCTGACCAGGTTGAGCCCGAAGGCCATGGCATCCTCGTCGTCCGCGATCACCGCGTCCGGGAAGAGCTGGGTGAGCACCCGCTGGCTGGCCGCCGAGAACGCACCCGGGAAGTAGACGACGTTGGTGTCGTCGATGGCGGCGAGCGCCACGTCCAGGTGGTAGAAGCGCGGGTCGATCAGATGCAGCGAGACCACCGGTCGGGCGAGTGCCTCCTGCGCCTCGGCGTGCGCCGGCAGCTCGGTGCGGAAGCCGTGCCCGGCGAGGATCAGCCCACCGTGCGCCTCCGGCACGTACGCGAAGTCACCCTCGCCCTCGTTGGTCTCGCTCGGGGCGATGAACCGCCAGCCCTGCTCCTCGTAGAACGCCCGGTGCGCCGCGGCCTCGCCGGCCCGCTGCTCGTGCTTGAACCGGGCCCCGTAGGCGGTGCCGTCCACCACGAAGGCGCCGTTGGCGGCATAGACCATGTCCGGCAGACCGCGCTCGGGGGTCAGCAGGTGCACCTCGTGGCCGAGACCGACCAGAGTTTCCCGCAGCCGGTCCCACTGCTTCACGGCCAGCGCCGAGTCGACCGCAGTGGTCACGTCCATCCACGGGTTGATCGCGTACTCGACCGCGAAGTGCTCAGGGGAGCACATGAGATATGTCCGCTTTCGCGGCACTCGCTGCTGGTTCACGGTGACCAAGAGTAGGTACCGTAGAACTTTGGTAACAGCCACAACCATTGCTTCCCAGAGGCGGAACGTTGCAGATAGATGCCGTTGACCAGCGGATCATTGCGTTGCTCGTCGCCGACGCCCGCGCGTCGTACGCCGACATCGGCACCCGGGTGTCACTCTCCGCCCCCGCAGTCAAGCGGCGGGTCGACCGGCTGCGCGCCACCGGGGTGATCCGGGGATTCACCGCCGTCGTCGACCCGGCCGCCGTCGGTTGGACCACCGAGGCGTTCGTCGAGCTCTTCTGCGCCGGGCGGACCACCCCCGCACAGATCGGCGTGGCGGCCCGCCGGCACCCCGAGGTGGTCGGCGCGTACACCGTCTCCGGCGAGGCCGACGCGCTCGTGCACCTGCGCGCCGCCGACATCGCCCACCTCGAGGCGGCCCTGGAGCGGCTGCGCGCCGAATCGTTCGTCACCTCCACCCGGAGCACCATCGTGCTCTCCCGGCTGGTCGAGTCACCGGGCGTCGGCCCCTCCGCCGGCTGACCGGCCGGCGCACGCACCCAGCCGGGCGGTGACGGAAAAACCGGTGGCCCACCATGGAACCGCTGCCGGCCGCAGCCCGTCGAACCGGCCATGACACGGGTAGCCCTCATCGCCGTCGTCGGCACGCTGGCCGCGCTCAGCCTGCTCGCCGACGGTGGTCGGCTCCCCTAGACCTGATCCTCCCTCCCCGGCGGGTGAGGTCCGGTTCTCGGGGTTTCCGGGCCTCACCCGCCACCACCGGACTTGACCTCAAGGTGGGTTGAGGGTGTCGACTCGACACCGGAGACCCGAGGGGGAGTCATGCGAGCGATCTGGTTGCGCGGGTTCGGCGGACCCGAGGTGCTGGTGCCAGGCCCGGCTCCCGATCCGGTGCCCGGGCCGGGCCAGGTGCTCATCGACGTGGCACACGCCAACATCACCTTCGTGGAGACCCAGTTCCGGGCCGGCCGGACCGGGCCGTTCGGCGGCAGCCCACCGCTGATCCCCGGCAACGGCGTCGGAGGCACGATCACCGACGTGGGCGCGGGCGTCGACCCGGCGCTGGTCGGACGCCGGGTGGTGAGCTCCACCGGCGGCTCGGGCGGCTACGCCGAGCGGGTCACGGTGGACGCGACCGCGCCGATCGAGGTGCCCGATCCGCTGGCGCTCGACGCGGCAGTGGCGCTGCTCGCCGACGGTCGCACCGCGACCATGCTGATCGACGCGGTCGACCTCCGGCCCGGCGAGCGGGTGCTGGTGGAGGCGGCCGCGGGCGGGGTGGGCAGCCTGCTGGTGCAGCTCGCCGCAGCCGCCGGCGCCCGGGTGGTCGCGCTCGCCGGCGGGCCGCGCAAGGTGTCGCTGCTGCCCGGGCTCGGCGCGGCGGTGGCGGTGGACTACCGCGAGCCGGACTGGACCGACCGGGTCCGCGCCGCCACCGACGGGGTCGACGTGGTCTTCGACGGCGTCGGCGGCGAGCTCGGCCGGGCCGCGTTCAAGCTGCTCGACCCGGGTGGCCGGATGGTGAGTTTCGGCCTGGCCAGCGGCGAGTGGGCCGGGGTGCCGCCGGAGGACGCCACGGCCCGGAAAGTGGCGCTGCTCCGGCCGGACGTGCCGCCGGCGCGGCTGCGCGCGTACACCGAACAGGCCCTGGCGGAGGCGGCGGCCGGACGGCTGCGGCCGCTGATCGGCCAGCGGTTCCCGCTGGAGCGGGCGGCCGACGCGCACGCGGCGATCGAGTCCCGAGCGACCGTGGGCAAGACCCTGCTCGACCTGCACTGACCAGCAGCATCCCGCCTTTTCAGAGGTACATGCCGGTGCGGTGCTCACCCTGGTCACGGCGGACCGGCTTGTCACTCTCGCCGAAGAACCGCTTGCCGCCGAACTCGCCGTGCAACCGGTCGTCCAGCTCGTCGGCGAGCCCGGTCATCACCTGCACCGCCAACATGAGGTGGGTGGCCTGGAAGTTGCGGCCGAAGACCGGGATGGACGCCCAGACGGTGTCGTCGGCGCAGTAGAGGCGGCCGATCGGCATCCGGTTGGTGAGTTCGGAGAGCCGTACGTAGAGCCGCTCGGTCGGTTCGACCTCGGTGAGCACCGGAGAGAAGACGTCGACCAGCGGCGGATTGTCGCGGACCCGGACGAAGACCATCGCCGAGCCGGAGCGGATGTTGATGTCCCCGTCCGAATCCACCTGCAGGCGGTCGGAGTCGGACTTGAGCATGGTCGAGACGACGGTGCGGACCCGCTCCTCCAGCGCCAGCACGCCGGTCTGCTCGGGCTGGGCGGCGGCCGCCTCGGCCAGCGCCTCGTCCAGGTCGGCCTCGACGTCGTGGTCCGGGCCGAACTCACTACGCGCGGTGCCGAGCGGCTCGCCGGGCAGCGGCTCCCCCTCGGCGTCGTGGATCAGGTAGACCAGGAAGGCCGGGTGCGGCGCACCGTAGACGTCGCGCAGGGTCCGGGAGAGCAGGGCGGCGATCCGGGTCGACGCCGCCGTCGTGCCGTCCAGGCCGAAGGACTCGCCGGAGCCCTCGATGACCCCCGGCGGCGACCAGCCCAGCGCGATCATGTCCGCCACCGCGCTGCGGTCCAGCCGATAGCCCTGCGGCAGGCTGGCGTTGCCGACCGCCCGCGCGGCGAGCCGGCCGTCGGCGCCCACGTCCACGCTGATGGAGTAGACGGCGTCGCCGGTGCCGGAGGCGGTCGGATCGAGGGTCAGCTCGACGTGCGCGCCGGTGGGCAACGCCGGGAGCAGCGCCGCCAGCGCCCGGGCGAACTCCTGCCAGGCCTGTGTCACCTTGGCCCGCAGGTCGGCCGTGCTCGGCTCGTCGAGCAGGATCGACTCGTGCTGTTCCGGCTGCGTCGGCGCGCCGCCGGACGGCTCACCGGTCGGCACCGAGGGGTGGTCTGCCGTCATGATCGCCTCCGTCCGTCAAGGTCACCCTACCCACGGGACCGGGAAGCCGAATCAGCCCCGACCGTGATCGGACAGCAGCCGCCGGCGGACCGGTCAGATCGGCCGATCCGGGCCAGGAAAGCCCTGGTGAGGCCGGTGCGGCACCGGGCGGCGCGAAGCGGACGACCCCGTCGCCCGCCGCAGGCGGTCAGGAGGCGGTGGGGTCGGCCCGGTCGGCACCGAGCTCGACCGGCCAGCTCCCGGCCAGCGCACTGAGCCGCGCGGCGGCGCCCGCGGGATCGGCGCCGCGCCCCACCGCCAACCCCAGCAGGTACGCGGAGACCGGCGCGCCGGGGCGGATCACCTGGTGGGCGACGTCCTTCGCCAGGTCGAGCACGGCCGGCACCGGCACCTCGGCCGGGTCGAGCCCCAGCTCGGCGCAGGCCGCCGTGACCCAGTCGTCCATCACCGTCATCGCGCCCACTCCTCCGCCCGGTGTACGTCCTGGTCAGTGTCGCAGTCGAACCAGGGCGGCGGGCCCTCGCCGGCCCAGGCCACCTCCCGCACGGTCAACCCGTCGAGCAGGGCGCGCACCGAGGCGCCCGCGAGCGTGCCGCCCCGCGCGGCGGCGAGCCGGTCCACGGCGGCCCGCAGCGGGGACACCCGCCACATCCCGCAGAGGGACTGTCGCCGGCCGTCGTCGTCCACGAAGCAGGCACCGTCGACGGCCCGGGCGTGGTCGCCGTCCGGCTTGTCCAGCGCGCGCCGCAGCACGCCGATCGCGTTCCGGGTGAGCAACGGCAGGTCCGCCGCGAGCAGGGCGACCGTCGTGGCGCCCGCATCGAGCAGGGCGAGCCCGGCCGCCGCGGCGGCCACCGGCCCACCGCCGGGCGGCTCCTCCCGGGTGACCCGTACCTCGGACGGGACCGGATCGGCCCACCCGACCAGGATCCGGGGCTCGGCGTCGGCGACCGCGGCGAGCACCCGGTCGCGCATCGGCCGGCCACCGACCGCGAGCGCGGGTTTGTCCACCCCGCCCATCCGCCGGGCCGCGCCGCCCGCGAGCACCACCGCCGCGTACGTCCCCATCCGGTCACGGTAGCCGTGCGGACGCCCGGACGCGGGGTGCAGGATGGCGGGATGGGACGGGCGACTGACCGACGTGGCGTACTCCGGATCGACCTCGACGGCGTGGCCGGCCCGTCGGTCCGCCGGCCGGACAACCTGGCCGTGGAGGAGCCGCTGGAGATCCGGGTGGGTGCGGCCGGGCCGGGCCGGCGTGAACCACTCGCGGTGACCATGCGCACCCCCGGCGACGACCTCGACCTGGCGATCGGTTTCCTGCTGACTGAGGGGCTGATCCGGTCGACCGACGACGTGCACACCGCGCAGCTCTGCGCCGGGGCGGAAACTCCGAACACGTACAACGTGGTGGACGTGGTGCTCAGCCCCGGCGTGCCGGAGCCGGCCACCGACCCGGCCCGGAACTTCTACACCACCAGCTCGTGCGGGGTGTGCGGCAAGGCCAGCATCGACGCCGTCCGGACCCGCTCGCTCTTCCCCGTCGCCGATGATCCGCTCACCGTGCCGGCCGCCCTCCTCGCCGAGCTGCCTGACCGGCTGCGCGCGGCGCAACGCGGCTTCGACCGCACCGGTGGCCTGCACGCGGCGGGCCTGTTCACCGCGGACGGGCAGCTGCTCGTGCTGCGCGAGGACGTCGGGCGGCACAACGCCGTCGACAAGGTGGTCGGCTGGGCGGTGCGGGAACGCCGACTGCCGCTGGCCGGGCATCTGTTGATGGTCTCCGGGCGGGCGAGCTTCGAGCTGACCCAGAAGGCGTGGATGGCCGGGCTGCCGCTGCTCGCGGCGGTCTCCGCGCCGAGCACCCTCGCCGCCGACCTGGCCGAGGAGGCCGGGATGACCCTGGTCGGCTTCCTGCGCGGCCGGACGATGAACGTTTACGCCGGCCCGGCCCGGATCCTCACCGATTGAGCAGGTCGAACAGGTCCAGCCGGAGGGCGGCGTCGCGGGCGACCAGGAAGCCGGCGATGCCGAGGACCCAGCCGAGCGCGCTGCCGGCCTTCTCGGTGATCCAGGCGTTCAGCCGGGCGAGCACCGGCTCGATCAGCCTCGGGACGGCCACCCGGGCGGCCAGCAGCAGCACGGCCGGCACCACCATCACCAGGCAGTAGCCGGTCAGCAGCGCCGCCACCGTCGGCGCGCCCAGATCGGCGGACGCCAGCAGGCTCACCGCGCCGAGGTACGGCAGCATGGTGGCCACCTCGGCCAACGCGGCGAGCAGCGCCAACCCGACCAGCCAGCGGGCCGAGGAGTCCCCACTGGTGGCCCGGTCGCGCCAGCGCAGCACCCCGCCGGAGCGGCGCCGCCGCTTGCCGTCGTAGCGGAAGCTGAGCGCGAAGAGCGCGATGCCGAGCGCCAGCTGCGCCCAGAGCACCGGTCGCTGGTCCAGCGCCCCGCCGAGCGCGTCGGCCAGCCGGGTGCCACCCCAGACCAGCAGCAGCCCGACCGCGAGGTAGAAGGCGGCGATCGTGCCGAGGTACGCCAGGATCCGCGGCACGCTGACCCGGCCCGGCGCGAGCAGCAGCCAGATCGGGATGAAGAGGGTGCCGATGCTGGTGCTGTCGATCAACGCCAGCCCGGCGAGTGAGAGCAGGAGTCCGACGCTCATCTGGTCACCAAGGGGGGTACGGGCACCTGACCATCCTCCGGTCGCGCGGGCCGCGCCGAGTCGACCCGGGGAACGAACCTGGCGTACATCGTTCGACGGACGGCGGTTCCCGGCCGGTCAGCGCCCGGCGCGGCGGCTCCGCTTGCGGCGCACCACGCCGGGCAGCCCGACCGCCGGCCAGCCGTCCAGCTCGGAGGGCGGCACGCCCCGGCGGAGCAGGTCGTCCAGGAGCAGCGCGAGGGAGTAGTCCGGGTGCACGGCGAGCGCCCGCTCCAACGCGACCGCCGCCAGCGCGCCCTGGCCGGCCCGCCAGGCGGCGAAGGTGAGCAGGCTCGCCGGCGCGGCGATCAGCTCCGGCTCGGCCCGGCGCAGCACGTCCGTCCAGAGGGCGATGTCCCGTTCCCGCCCGTCGGTGCGTTCCCAGGCGTGGTCGCGTACCGGCAGGTGGGTCAGGAGCAGGGTCAGCCAGGCCACCTCGGCGTCGTCGAGGCGCTCGCCCCGGCGCTGCCGGCGCAGCGCGTCGCGTACCGCCGCCACCCCGGCGGCGCGCAGTGAGCGTCCGCCCAGCAGGTCACTGCCGGGAGCCCGCTCGACCAGGCCCACCAGCCGCCGCTCGGCGTCGTCGGTGGCCCGCCGCATGGCCAGCCGGGCCGGGCCCTGCACCGGGGACACCTGCGCCGCCAGGGCCGCCCGGTCGGGCAGGGCCACCTGCCCGGCGAAGACCGCGGACGCGGTGACCTGACTGGCGCCCGGGTCGTACGGCCGACCTTCCGGCGGGCAGCAACCCGCCTCGGTGCACAGGTAGGACCACCACCGACCGTCGGTGACCCGCAGCGCGTCGAGCAGCGCCAGACCCGCCTCGGTCAACGCGGCGCGGACGGCGTCGACGGTCGGGGTCACCTGCGCCGCCGGCCCGTAGCCGACGACGGTGGCGGCGTCCGCGCGCTGACGGTGGACGACGCCGGCCAGATGCTGGGCCGGGCCGGCCGGGTCGGCGGTGGGCTCGGGCAGGTCGGCCCGGGCGGCGAAGACGATCTGCCGACCGCGCAGCGCCACCACGACCACGCTCTCGGCGGGGTGGAAGCCGAGCAGGTAGGGCACGGCGGCGATCAGGTCGGCGGGTGAGCGGACGGCGAGCCGGGGGCGGTCGGTCGAGGACATGGAGGCAGCCTGCGACCCGGCGCGGACGCCGCGCTGCCCTTGTGGACGACACGCTGTCCATCCACAGACACGGAGAGTATTTCGCCTGCTCAGCCGCGTATGCCACGGCGCTCGGCGGGAGGGGCTACGGTGCGCTGATGGACCTCGCGTACCTGCGCGCGCATCCGGCCCACCTGCCGACGTTCCTGACCCACCAACGGATCCGGGAGACGCCGGTCGCCGGCGGGGACATCTGCACCGCGTCCCGGCTCACCCTGGACGACGGCCACTCGGTCTTCGCCAAGACCTGGCCGGAGCGCGCCGGGCGACCGGTGCCGGAGGGCTTCTTCGCCGCGGAAGCGGCCGGGCTGCGCTGGCTGGCGGCGGCCGGCACCGTGGCCGCGACCGGCGCCGCGGTCGCTGCGGACGTGGTGCCGGTGCCCGAGGTGATCGTGGTGCTGCCGGAGCTGCTCGCCCTGCAGTGGGTGCAGCCCGGCGAGTCGAGCCCGGAGGCGGCCGAGCGGTTCGGCCGGGAGTTGGCCGCGCTGCACCGGGTCGGCGCGCCGACCTTCGGGGCGGAGTGGACCGGGTTCATCGGGGCGCTGCCCCAGGACAACACGCCGGAGGAAGGCCCCTGGGCGGCCTGGTTCGCCCGACGGCGACTGACGCCGTACCTGCGCCGCTCGGTGGCCGGTGGGGCGCTCACCGCGGCCGACGCGGCCCTGGTCGAGGAGGTCATCGACCGGGTCGGCGAGTTCGGCGGGGACGAGCCACCGGCGCGGATCCACGGTGACCTGTGGCCGGGCAACGTGCTCTGGGGCGCCGACGACCGCGCCTGGCTGGTCGACCCGGCCGCGCACGGCGGGCACCGGGAGACCGACCTGGCCCAGCTGGCGCTCTTCGGCGGCGCGCCGCACCTGGACCGGATCCTCGCCGCCTATCAGGAGACGTGGCCGCTGGCCGAGGGGTGGCGGGAACGGGTGCCGCTGCACCAGCTGCACCTGCTGCTGGTGCACACCGCGCTCTTCGGCGCCGGATACCGCGATGCGGTCACCCGCGCCGCCCGAGCCGCCCTGAACGGGGTCGGGCGCGCTACGGTCGACACGTGAGCGTCGCCATACCGACCGACGGCGTCCTCGTCGACCGGTTCGGCCGCGTCGCCCGGGACCTGCGCGTGTCACTGACCGACAAGTGCAATCTGCGCTGCACCTACTGCATGCCGGCCGAGGGGCTGCCCTGGCTGGCCGGCCCGGAGCTGCTGACCGACGACGAGATCGTCCGGCTGGTCCGGATCGCCGTCGAGCAGCTCGGCGTGACCGAGGTCCGGTTCACCGGCGGTGAGCCGCTGATCCGCCCCGGGCTGGTCGACATCGTCACCGCGGTGGCCGCTCTCGAACCGCGCCCCACGATCTCGCTGACCACCAACGGCATCGGTCTGGACCGGCTCGCACCGGCGCTGCGCGCCGCCGGGCTGGACCGGGTGAACGTCAGCCTGGACACCCTGGACCCGGCCCGGTTCGCCGACCTCACCCGCCGGCCCCGGCTCGACGCCGTCCTGGCCGGCCTGACCGGCGCGGTGGCGGCCGGCCTTGACCCGGTCAAAATCAACAGCGTGCTGATGCGCGGCGTCAACGACGACGAGGCCCCGGCGCTGCTCCGGTTCGCCCTCGACCACGGCTACGAGCTGCGGTTCATCGAACAGATGCCGCTGGACGCGCAGCACGGCTGGGACCGGGCCGCCATGGTCACCGCCGACGAGATCCTCGCGTCGCTGCGCCGGGAGTTCGACCTGCGTACCGATCCCGCGGAGCGGGGCGCGGCGCCGGCCGAGACGTGGTTGGTCGACGGCGGCCCGGCCCGGGTCGGCGTGATCGCCAGCGTCACCCGTCCGTTCTGCGGTGACTGCGACCGGACCCGGGTGACCGCGGACGGCCAGGTCCGCGCCTGCCTCTTCGCCACCGAGGAGTCCGACCTGCGCGGCGCGCTGCGCGGCGGGGCGGACGACGACGGCCTGGCCGACCGCTGGCGGCGCGCGATGTGGGGCAAGCGGGCCGGGCACGGCATCGACGATCCGAGTTTCCTGCAACCAGCCCGACCGATGTCGGCCATCGGAGGGTGACGGTGACCGACCCGACGCGGCCGGTCGGCGCCGCGCAGCTCACCGTCCGCTACTTCGCCGGTGCCCGGGCGGCGGCCGGCCGCACCGAGGAGGCCGTACCCGCCGGGAGGTCGCTCGACGATCTCACGACCGAGTTGGCCGAACGGCACGGTGACCGGCTCGCCGGCGTGCTGCGGGTGGCGAGTTTCCTCGTCGACGGCGTCACCTGTCATGATCGTCAAACGCCGTTGCCGGCCGGGGCCACGATCGACGTCCTGCCCCCCTTCGCGGGCGGCTGAAGGAGGCGTACGTGCTGTCGGTCCTGGCGTTCGTGGGCACCATCGCCCTGATCACCGGCCTGATCCACCTCTACCTGTGGAAGCGGCTGGTTCGCGACACCACCAGGCCGGGTCGCTGGCGGCGGATCGGTGGCGTCACCGCTGTGGTGCTCGCCGTGCTCGTGCCCGCCGCGCTGGTGGGCACCCGGGCCGAGCTGCACTGGCTGGCCTGGCCGGGCTACCTCTGGCTCGCGCTGATGTTCTACCTGCTGGTGCTGCTCGTGGTGCTGGAGGTGCCGATGCTGGTGGCCCGGTTGGTGCTGCGCCGCAGGGTGACCGCCGCCGAGTCGACCGCCGCCGCGCCCGAGCCGGTGCTCGTCGGCGCCGCCGGGCCGGCCGACCCGCCCGCCGCCGACGCGGTCGCGCAGCCCGACCACGATCCGTCCCGCCGGTTGCTGCTCGCCCGGGGGGCCGCCGTCTTCGCCGGCCTCACCGCCGTCGGCGTCGCCGGGTACGGCGTGCGCACCGCCTTCGGCCCGCCGGAACTGGACCGGGTACGCATCCCGCTGGCCAAGCTGCCCAGGAGCATGGACGGCCTGCGCATCGCCACCGTCTCCGACATCCACCTCGGGCCGCTGCTCGGTCGGGGGCACACCGAGCGGATCGTCGCCGCCATCAACCGGCTCGACGCCGACCTGGTCGCGGTGGTCGGCGACCTGGTCGACGGTACGGTCGCGGAGCTCGGCGAGGCGGCTGCCCCGCTGCGCGACCTGCGCTCCCGCTACGGCAACTTCTTCGTCACCGGCAACCACGAGTACTACTCCGGGGTGGAGGAGTGGGTGCGGGAGGTGGACCGGCTCGGCCTGCGGGTGCTCCAGAACCAGCGGGTGGAGATTCCCGCGCGCGGCGGCGTGCTGGACCTGGCCGGCGTGAACGACGTGTCCGGGGCGCAGTTGAGCGCCGCCGCCGGGCCGGACTACGCCGCGGCGCTCGGTGACCGCGACCCGGCCCGCCCGGTGGTGCTCCTCGCCCACCAGCCGATCGCCGCGGTCGAGGCGGCGAAGTTCGGTGTCGACCTGCAGCTGTCCGGGCACACCCACGGCGGCCAGATGGTGCCGTTCAACCTCGCGGTCAAGCTGGAGCAGCCGGTGGTCTCCGGGCTGGGTGAGGTGGACGGCACCAAGGTCTACGTCACCAACGGCGCCGGTTTCTGGGGTCCACCGGTGCGGGTCGGCGCCAACCCCCAGATCACCCTCGTCGAGCTCCGCGCCCCCTGACCGGTCCCGGCACCCGCCGGGAAGAAGTGAGGATTGCGCGGGTCACGTGTGTGCGTGGCGGCGGGCGGCAGCCCGGGCGGGCGTGACAGGATGCGGCGTGCCTCCGTTCAGCGCCGCACCCCCCGGTGGCCTCCCGCCGTTCGTCGCGGACCTGCACATCCACTCGAAGTACTCCCGCGCGTGCAGCCGTGACCTCACCCTGCCGAACCTCGGCTGGTGGGCCCGGCGCAAGGGCATCGGCGTGCTCGGCACCGGTGACTTCACCCATCCCGCCTGGTACGACCACCTACGCGAGACGCTGCATCCGGCCGAGCCCGGCCTCTACCGGCTCAGCCCGGAGGCGGAGCGGGACATCGCCCGGCGGCTGCCGCCCCGCCTGGCGAGCGAGGCCGAGAGCGACCCCGTCCGGTTCATGCTCAGCGTGGAGATCTCCACGATCTACAAGCGGGACGACCGGACCCGCAAGGTGCACCACCTGGTCTACCTGCCCGATCTGGACGCGGTCGAGCGGTTCAACACCGCGCTCGGCCGGATCGGCAACCTCGGCTCCGACGGCCGCCCGATCCTCGGCCTGGACTCCCGTGACCTGCTGGAGATCACGCTTGAGGCGAGCCCGGACGGCTACCTGGTGCCGGCGCACATCTGGACGCCCTGGTTCTCGGCGCTCGGCTCGAAGTCCGGCTTCGACGCGATCGCCGACTGCTACGCCGACCTCGCCGAGCACATCTTCGCGGTGGAGACGGGCCTGTCGTCGGACCCGGAGATGAACTGGCGGGTCGGCAGCCTGGACGCGTACCGGCTGGTGTCCAACTCGGATGCGCACTCCCCGCCGGCGCTGGCCCGGGAGGCGACCGTCTTCGCCACCGCCCGCGACTACTTCGCGGTCCGGGACGCGCTGCGCACGGGCGACGGGCTCGCCGGCACCGTCGAATTCTTCCCCGAGGAGGGGAAGTACCACGCGGACGGCCACCGGCTCTGCGGGGTCAGCTGGGCCCCGGAGCGGACCCGGGCGGCCGACGGGCGCTGCCCGGAGTGCGGGAAGCCGCTGACCGTGGGCGTACTGAGCCGGGTCGAGGAGCTGGCCGACCGGCCGGTGGGGCACCGTCCGGCGCACGCCCGCGAGGTGACCCACCTGGTTCCGCTGGCCGAGATCCTCGGCGAGATCAACGGCGTCGGGGCCCGGTCCAAGAAGGTGGAGGGCAAGCTCAACGAGCTGCTCGCCGCGCTCGGCCCCGAGCTGGAGATCCTGACCCGCACCCCACTCGACGATCTCGCCCGGGTCGGTGGCGAACTGCTCGGCGAGGGGATCGGCCGGTTGCGCCGGGGCGAGGTCCACCGGGTGCCCGGCTACGACGGCGAGTACGGCGTGATCACCCTCTTCGACCCGGCCGAGCTGCGCGGGCAGTCGGGCAGCGCGCAGGCGGAGACGCTCTTCGACGTACCCGTGCCGGCGCAGCGGAAGCCGACGGAGCCGGCGTCGAAGCCGCGCACCAAGCGCCCGACGGCGGCCAAGGCCGAACCGAAGCGGAAGCCGGCGGCCCCGCCGCCCCCGATCGCCCCGCCGCCCTCGCCACACGAGCCGTTCGAGCCGATGCTCGCCGGCATGGAGGAGGTCGGCACCGGTCTGCTGGACCGGCTCGACGCGATGCAGCGGGTGGCCGCGTCCGCGCCGGGTGGCCCGCTGCTCATCGTGGCCGGCCCGGGCACCGGCAAAACCCGGACGCTGACCCACCGGATCGCGTACCTCTGCGCCGAGCTGAACGTCTTCCCCGAGCAGTGCCTGGCGATCACCTTCACCCGGCGGGCGGCGGAGGAGCTGCGGCACCGCCTCGACGGCCTGCTCGGTCCGGTCGCCGAGGATGTCACGGTCGGCACCTTCCACTCGCTCGGGCTGGCCATCCTCCGGGAGAACGCCGACGCCGCCGGCCTGCCGGCGGACTTCCGGATCGCCGATGACGCCGACCGGGCGGCCGCCCGCAGCGAAGCCGGCGACGACCCGGCGGCGTACACCGCGCTACTGCGCAAGCAGGACCTGGTCGACCTGGACGAGCTGCTCACCCTGCCGGTGGCGCTGCTGCGCGAGGATCGGACGCTGGTCGAGCGCTACCGGGACCGCTGGCGTTGGATCTTCGTCGACGAGTACCAGGACGTCGACGCCGTGCAGTACGAGCTGCTGCGGCTGCTCAGCCCCGCGGACGGCAACCTCTGCGCGATCGGCGATCCGGACCAGGCCATCTACTCGTTCCGCGGCGCGGACGTGGGCTACTTCCTGCGCTTCTCGCAGGACTTCACCGACGCCCGGTTGGTCCGGCTGAACCGCAACTACCGATCCTCGGCGCCGATCCTGGCCGCCGCGGTGCAGGCCATCGCGCCGTCGTCGCTGGTCCGGGGCCGCCGGCTGGACCCGGCCCGGCTGGACCCGGAGGCCCCGCTGGTCGGCCGCTATCCCGCGGCCTCCGTCGCCGACGAGGCCGATTTCCTGGTACGCACCATCGACGAGCTGGTCGGCGGTCTGTCGCACCGGTCGCTGGACTCCGGCCGGATCGACGGCCGGTCCACCTCGCTCTCCTTCTCCGACATCGCGGTGCTCTACCGCACCGACTCGCAGGCCGCGCCGATCGTGGACGCGCTCGCCCGGGCCAACATTCCGGTGCAGAAGCGCTCACACGACCGGCTGCGCGATCGCCCGGGGGTGACCGCGATCGCTCGGGAGCTGCGGCACGCCGACGGGCTCGGCGGCGGCCTGCCGGCCCGGGTCCGGCTCGCCGGGCAGGTGCTGGCCGAGCGGTTCGCCGCACCCACCCTGGACGGCTCGGGCGTGGTACGGCCCGAGGAGGTCCGGGCGGCGGTCGACCTGCTCACTCCGCTGGCCCGGCGCTGCGGCGACGACCTGCCGCTCTTCCTCTCCCAACTGGCCACCGGCGCCGAGGTGGACGCGTTGGACCCGCGCGCCGAGGCGGTCACGCTGCTCACCCTGCACGCCGCCAAGGGGCTGGAGTTCCCGGTGGTCTTCCTGGTCGGCGCCGAGGACGGGTTGCTGCCGCTGCGCTGGCCGGGCTCGACACCCGACGAGGACGCGGTCGCGGAGGAGCGGCGGCTCTTCTTCGTCGGGCTGACGCGCGCTCAGGACCGGCTCTACGTCAGCCACGCGGCCCGCCGCACCCGGCAGGGGACGGAACGTGACTGCGCCCCCTCGCCGTTCCTCGACGTGATCGACCCGGGCCTGTTCGAGCGGTTCGGCGAGACCGAGCCCCGCCGGCCGAAGGACCGCCAGCTCCGCCTGATCTGACCGGGTCAGGCCCGCGGCCGGGCCGCCGACGCGGGCCCGCCGGGTCGGGGAGCGGCCGAGCCGGGCCGGGAGCGGCCGAGCCGGGCCCGGTCGGCCACATGGTTGTAAGCGATATACCTCAGAGTCATATTGATGCCTCTCAGGTATATCGCTCACCAGCACGGCCGGGCGGCGGGCATCCGTCGGAAGCTGGGGCACGGCCGTGCCGGTGGCGTGCACCAGAGTGCGGAAGGTGTCAGGCGAGGAGAGCGGCCAGCCAGGCACCGACGAGGATCGCCGGGCCGAACGGCAGAGCGGTGTCCCGCCGGACCTGGCGGGTGGCGAGCAGCGCGAGCACCACGAGGCCGTTGAGCACGTGCGGCAGGACCAGCGCCCAACCGAGGGTCGGCCAGCCCAGCCAACCGAGCGGCAGGCCGAGCGCGGCGGCGAGCTTCACGTCGCCGGCGCCGAGCCGGGAGCCGGGCAGCAGCGCCAGCGCCAGGTAGACGGCGAGTGAGACGGCGGCACCGGCCACGGCCAGCGCCAGCCGGGCCGGGGTGCCGCCGACGAGTGCGGCCACGACCAGTGCGAGCGCGGCGGCGCCGGTGGCCGTGGTCACCAGCGGGTCGGGGAGCCGCAGGCAGGCCAGATCCACCACGGCCAGCACCAGCCCGACCGCCGCGACCAGCAGGAACGCCGGCAGGGCCGGATCGGCCCCCCGGGCCGCGGCGAGCCCGCCGAAGACCACCGCCCCGGCCACGCCCAGGACGATCCGGCCGCCGGTAGAGCCCATGGTGCGGGCGATCCGGCAGTCGCCGGAGGTCCCGGTGGCGTCCGGGGAGGCGGCGGGCAGGAAGCGGCCAGCGAGGGTCGGCGTGGCGACGCCGGCGACGACGCCGAGGAGCGCCGCTGCGGTCACCAGTCCCGCCGACACGGGCCGGGATGCTACCGGCGGGGCGCGGCCGGTTCCGCCCCGTCGCGCGCCCGGCGGGGCCGCTCGGTGCTCACCACCAGGGCCACGCCGGCCACGATCACCGCACCGCCGAGCAGAACCTGCGTGGTGATCGGCTCGGCCACCAGCACCGCGCCGAGCGCCACCGCCACCACCGGGTTGACGTAGGCGTACGTCGCGACGAGCGAGATCGGCGCGTGGTGCAGCAGCCAGACGTACGCGGTGAAGGCGACCAGCGAGCCGGCGACCATCAGGTAACCGAGCGCGAGCCAGGAGCGGGTGCTCACCTGGCTCGGGTCGAAGCCGTGCATCTCGCCCCGGCCGAGGGCGAGCACGGCGAGCACCACCGCCCCGGCGATCATCTCGTAGACGGTGGCGACGAACGGGTCGGCGGGCATCCGGATCCGCCCGGAGAGGAACGACCCGATCGACCAGCAGACGGCCCCCGCCACCACGGTGAGCGCCCCGGCCAGCGGCACATTGTCCGCCCCACCGGTCGGCAGGACCAGCAGGACCAGGCCGAGGAAGCCGAGGGTGACGCCGGCGAAGGTCCAGAACCGGGGTCGGTCCCCGGTGGCCGAGCGGAGCAGTACGACCAGCAGCGGCACGGTGGCGACCAGCAGCGCGGCGATCCCGGAGGGCAGCGCCGTCCCGGGGGGACCGGATTCGGCGAGCACCACCAGCCCGTTGCCGCCCGCGAGCAGCAGCACCCCCACGAGCGCCGCGGAGCCGAGCTGCCGCCGGTCGACGCGGAGCGCGCCCGGCCCCCGGCGGATCCGGAGCACGAGCGCCAGCACCACGGCGGCGGCGGCGAACCGGGCCGCCGCCGAGGCGAGCGGCGGCAGGGTCTCGACCGCGATCCGGATGCCGAGATAGGTGGAGCCCCAGAGCAGGTAGACCACGATCAGGGCGGTCCAGATCAGGCTCGGGGCGGTTGCGGCGGAGGCGATTACGGCGGGCCGTCCGGAAGGATCGGCGGGCCGGGTCGCACTTGGCGGAGTCGAGCTCATCGCTGGTCCACGCTACGGTGACCTCGGCGTCGGCGTCCCGCCTTGGTGGCCGGCCTCTCACCACTCCCGCAGGAGGCGTGCATGGCGAACTACGGATCTGCGGGCGGCGGCTCCCGGGAACCGTGGCAGGGGCGACCGGCTGAGCAGCCGTACGGGCCGCCGGCCGGGCAGCCCGGATGGGGTGAACCGAGGCCACGCTACGACGACGGCTCCCGCTACGACGACGGCTCCCGCTACGGCACCGAGTACCAGACGGAGTACCAGTACGACGCCGATCCCCGCTACACCTCGGAGCCCCGCTACGCGCCCGAGCCACATCCGGCACCCGCGCCGGGCTACGACACCTCCGCCTACCCAGGTGGCGGCGCGGTGACGTACGGCGGTGATCCGGCGCCGCCGCCCCCGCGGCGCGGTCGCGGGCCGTTGATCGCGGTGCTGGCGGTCGTCACGCTGCTCGTGCTGGCCGGCGGTGCGGCGCTCTTCGTCCTCCTCGGCCAGGACGAGCCGGCACCGGTGGCGGGGCCGACCGAGCCGGCGACGGCCGGGGGGCCGGACGCGGACGTCGCCGATCCGACGGACGTGCCGAGCGCGCCCGCACCGGAGTCGTCGGCCGACCCGCGGTTCGTCAAGGTCGGGCAGTGCGTCCGCAACGAGGGTACGGCCGGTGGGAAGCCGAAGCTGCTGATCAGCGACTGCGCCCCGAAGTCGTACGAGGTGCTGCGCCGCATCGAGGGTGCGACCAGTGGGGAGAAGGACGCCGAGGCGAAATGCGCCAAGGTGTCGGGCTACACCAACTGGTACTTCTTCGACAGCGAGCTGGACACCCTCGACTTCGTCCTCTGCCTGAAGCAGCGCTGACCCACGCACCCCGGGGGATGAGATGAGCACCTACGGACCACCCGGTTCCGGCCAGCCGGACGACACCGAGCCACCCACCCAACCGCAATGGGGTCCGCCCCCGGCCCAAGGCGCCGAGCGCGGCGAGCCACCCACCCAACCGCAATGGGCCCCGCCCCCGGCCCAGGGCGCCGAGCCACCGACGGCACCGATGTGGGGGCCGCCGCCCACCTCCGGCTCCGGCTATCCGCCGCCGGGTGGCGCGGCCGGGTCACCGCCACCCGGGCCCTTTCCGCCGGCCGGCCCGGCGCCCGCTCCGGCCGCCGGCCAGTGGGGCGCGCCGCCGGCCGGGCCCGGCGGCTACGGAATGCCACCGACCCCGGGCGGCTACGGAATGCCGCCGGCCGCCCCGCCGGCGAAGAGACGCGGCGGCCGGATCGCGCTGATCGTCATCCTGGCGGTGCTGCTCCTGCTCTGCCCCTGCCTCGCGCTGAGCGGTTGGGCCGTGTGGCGGGTGACGAACGGCGATTCGACGACCTCGGCACCGGCGCCGTCACTGGGTGCCCCCGTCGAGCCGTCCGCCGGGCCGTCGTCGGCCGGACCGAGCCCGAGCGAGGACGACGAGGAGTTCGCCACCGGCGACTGCGTGGTCAACGACGGCACGGACAACGAGGCCGAACTGCGCAAGGTGCCGTGCGGCCCGAACACGTACCAGGTGCTGCTGCGGATTCCGGCGACGACCGACGGCGACCGGTGCGAGACGCTGGCGCCGCAGGCCACCGCGAACTACGTCCACGACAACACGATCGACGTGCTGGACTACGTGCTCTGCCTCAAGGAGCGGTAGCCGTAGCCAAAACTAGGGCTGTCTAGCGTGGAGGCTAGACAGCCCTAGTTTTATGTCGACCGCCCCGACACGCCGGTAGCCCCATCTATCCATGTCTAGCCCGGCAGCTAGACGGCCCGATACTCTGCGATGCGTGGATCCGGTCCGCAACCCGTACGCCCCGGGCGCCGGCCAGCGCCCGCCCGAACTCGCCGGGCGGGGGCGGGAGCTGGACGTCTTCGACGTCGTACTGGAACGCATCGCCCGAGGGCGGCCGGAGCGGAGCCTGATGCTCACCGGTCTGCGCGGCGTCGGCAAGACCGTCCTGCTCAACACCCTCCGCTCACAGGCGATCAGCCGACTCTGGGGCACCGGCAAGATCGAAGCCCGGCCGGACCAGTCCCTGCGCCGTCCGGTGGCCGCCGCGCTGCACATGGCCGTGCGGGAACTCGCCCCCCGACACCGCGCGCCGGACCGGATCGACGCGTTCCTCGGCGTACTCAAGGCGTTCGCGCTGCGCGCCACGCCCGCCGGCCGGGCCGGGACCGCGACCAAGCTGCGCGACCGCTGGCAGCCCGGCATCGACGTGCCCGCCAGCAGCGGCCGGGCCGACTCCGGGGACATCGAGATCGACCTGGTCGAGCTGCTGAGCGATGCGGCGGCGGTCGCCAGCGACGTGGGCACCGGCATCGCCATCTTCATCGACGAGATGCAGGATCTCAGCCCCGAGGACGTCTCAGCGCTCTGCGCCGCCTGCCACGAACTCTCCCAGCTCGGCGCGCCACTGATCGTGGTCGGCGCCGGCCTGCCCCATCTGCCGGCCGTGCTCAGCGCGGCGAAGTCCTACTCGGAACGGCTCTTCCGCTACCAGCGCATCGACCGGCTCGACCGGATCGCCGCCGACCAGGCGTTCTGCGCGCCGGCGGAGCGCGAGGAGGTGGAGTACGAGCAGAAGGCGCTCGACCTGCTCTACGAGAAGTCCGGCGGCTACCCCTACTTCGTCCAGGCGTACGGGAAGGCCACCTGGGACCACGCCCCGCGCTCCCCGATCACCGCCGCGGACGTCCGGGTCGCCGCCCCCGAGGCCGAGGCGGAGCTGGCCGTCGGCTTCTTCGGCTCCCGGTTCGAGCGGGCCACCCCGGCTGAGCGCGAGTACATGCGGGCGATGGCCACCCTGTCGCTGGTGGAGGCCGAGACGGGCGGCCCGGTCCGGGACGACATGGACGCGGCGGTGCCGACCGCGGAGATAGCCCGGTCCCTCGGCCGCAAGCCGGCCAGCCTCTCCCCGGCCCGGGACGCCCTGATCAAGAAGGGCCTGATCTACTCCGGCGAGCGGGGCACCGTCGCGTTCACCGTGCCGCACTTCGGCCGGTACCTGCGGACCCAGCCGGCCTGACCGCGGCCCGGCCTGCGCCCCGACCCCGGTCGGGCGGCGCTGCTCAGACCTTGGACCAGGGGGGCGGAAAGACGACCTCGCCCTGCGGCGGCGGGCCGGCGTCGCTGGTCGACGGGGGCAGCACCAGGCACTGCCAGGGCTCGCCCAGCCCCGACCACGGGCTGGTCAGTCCCATCCGATCGGCCCGCTCGAAGCCGAACCGCCGGTAGTAGCCCGGGTCGCCGAGCACCACGACCAGTCGCTCACCCAGCTCGGTGGCGGCGTCCAACGAGGCCTGCACCACGGCGGTGCCGTGCCCGACCCGTTGCCGGTGTGGGGCCACCGCCAGTGGCCCGAGTGCCAGCGCCGGCTGCGAACCACGCTCGGACTTCACCCGGACCCGAGTGAGCAGTGCGTAGCCGACGACCTCACCGCCGTACTCGGCGACCATGGCGAGCTCCGGAATCCAGACCTCGCTGCCCCGCAGCTCGTCGACCAGGCCCACCTCGGGCGGGGTGGCCACGTCGGGGCGCGCGAACGCGGCGGCCAGCACCCGCCTGACCGGGCCGGCGTCGGCCGGGTCCTCGGGTCGCAGCCGCAACGTCGTCACCCGCGCGACGTTACCCGCCGGAGGCGGTCCATCCGCGACGGTCGCTCGATTCGGCGTGGCGCAGCGTGCACCGTCGCCGATCCGGATCGGCGGTTGCAGGGGTGGCCGGGGTCGCGAGGGGGTATGACTGAGCCATGAAACCCGTACGCTCTCTCGCCCGCGCCATGTTGAGCGGCATCTTCGTGGTCAGCGGGTACCGCAACTTCACCAACCCCGGCCGACTGGTGCCGTCGGCCGAGCCGCTGACCGACCGGGTGGCGCCGCTGATCCAGCGGGTCAACCCCCGCCTCCCCACCGACACCGCGACCCTGATCCGGGCCAACGCGGCGGTGCAGGTCGGCGCCGGGCTGATGTTCGCCACCGGGCGGCTCACCCGGCCGGCGGCGCTGGTGCTGGCCGGCACGCTGGTGCCGGTGACCCTCGCCGGGCATCCCTTCTGGAACAACGACGACCCCCTCGCGCGGACCAACAACCAGATCCACTTCCTGAAGAACGTCGGCCTTTTCGGTGGGCTGCTGCTCGCCGCCGCCGACACCGAGGGTAAGCCGGGACTGCGCTGGCGGACCGGCCACCGCATCGGCCACTCTCGACGTTCGGTGGGTCGGGCCGTCCGTACTGCCCGGCGGGAGACCCGGATCGCCGTCCGGTCCGCTGCCACCGCGCGACGAATCCCTGGTTGACCTGCATCTATACCTCCCCTCGGTCGCCCCACCCCTCCCAACACCGCGAATCACCTGAACCACCCGGTAGGCGTTAACGCGGTGGAAATGTCAAAAACATGTGTGGGATCGGACACGGTCGCATAACGCGGGAGGCACTAACGTGAGGCGCCGTTCTAGGCTCCGTGCAGGACCTGGACGGGTAGGACGACGACCTTGGTATGGGGGTGGCCACGCCGTGCCGACGACCGTCGGGAGACGGGCGGACCGCCTCGCCCTCGTTCAGCGGGTCACGAGTGGGATCGATCGCACGGTCACGACGGCGCTGGTCGGGGGACGACTCGGGACACTGGTACGGGCCGGCATCGTGGCCTTCGTCGCCTACGCCGCCTGGCTCGCCGTCGGCGTCTTCGGGCGGCCGTACAACTTCTTCGACATGAAGATCTACCACGGCGCGATCGTGTGGTGGGCCAGCGGTCACGAGCTCTACGAGTTCATCGCCCCGGACACCACCCTCGGATTCACCTACCCGCCGTTCGCCGGCCTGGTCATGCTGCCGATGGCGCATCTGCCGGTGCAGGCGGCCGGTCTGGTCAACGCGCTGGCCAGCCTCGCCGCGCTGGCGGTCGTACTGGCCGGCCTGCTCCGCCCGATCGTCGACCGGCTCGCCTGGCCGCTGTGGTTCTCGGTCGCCATCGCGGTGCCGCTCGCCGCGGCCATCGAACCGGCCCGGGAGACGCTCGGCTACGGCCAGGTCAACCTGCTGCTCTTCGCGCTGATCATCGCCGACATGATCGGTCTCCGCTGGCGCTCCCGCCGCGGCACCCACGCGGCGGCCGAGGACGGCCCGTTGCTGCGGTTCATCTACAGCGGCGCCTGGGCGGGCGCCGGCATCGGGCTGGCCACCGCGGTCAAGCTCACCCCCGCGCTCTTCATCGCCTACCTGATGATCACCCGGCAGTGGCGGGCCGCGTTCACCGCGATCGGCACCACGATCGGGGTCACCGTCGGCACGTTCGCGGTCGTCGGCAACGAGTCGCGCGCCTACTTCGGCAGCGTCCTGTGGCAGACCGAGCGGGTCGGGGCGGCCGACATGACCCCGAACCAGTCGCTGGCCGGGCTGCTGGCCCGCCTCTACGACTCGATCGAGACGCCCGGCCTGCTCTGGTTGGCGTTCTCCGTGCTGATCCTGGCGCTGGGCCTGTCCCGGGCGGCCAACTCACACGCTGACGGCGACGAGCTGACCGCGTTCACCCTGGTCGGGCTGACCGCCAACGTGATCAGCCCGATCTCCTGGACGCACCACCTGGTGTGGGTGATCCCGGCGATCATCGTGCTGGCCGACGCCGCGGTACGCCGCCGCGAGGCGAGCCGGGGCCCGGCGCACCGGGCCGCCCACCTGTCCGGGCACGGTGGCCTGCCGGGGGTGAGCGGGCTGCGCCCGCCGATCTGGTACCCGACGTTGACCGGGCTGCGGCACGGCGTCGCCGCGATCGGGCTCTACCTGCTCTTCCTGGTCTCCCCGATCTGGCCGTACGAGCACCAGTTGCCCGAGGTCTCGCACTACCAGGACGGTCTCTTCGGCGCGCTGATGGAGAACTCGCTGGCGGTCGCGCTGATCGTGCTGGTCGCCGGGCTGCCCTGGCGGCCGGGGGCGGAGCCGGTGTTCTACAGCGACCGGATGGGCCGGGTCTCGGTCAACGCCCGCCGCTGAGCGCCGGGCCGCGACCCGGCGACCGCACCGGTCACGGGCAGTTGACCCACTCCTCGGTGCCGTCGGCGAAGACCTGACGCTTCCAGATCGGCAGTCGCGCCTTCACCTCGTCGACCAGCCGCGCGCAGGCCGTGAACGCGGCGGCCCGGTGTGCCGTACTGACCGCCGCGACCAGGGCCACGTCGCCGATGGCGAGCGGACCGACCCGGTGCGACACGGCGACCGCGTACACCTCGGGGTCCGCGGCGATCTCGGCCGCCACCTCGCGCAGGATCTGCTGGGCGCTCGGATGGCCCTCGTACTCCAGGCTGGTCACCGCCCGACCGTCGTCGTGGTCGCGGACCACACCCTGGAAGGAGACCACCGCCCCGGCCCGGGCGTCGGCGACCGCCGCCTCGTGCGCGGCCAGGTCGAGCGGCCGGTCGGTGACCTCACCGAAGGCGAGCGCCGGCGCGGTCACGACGTCCGCTCCCCGGGCAGCAGCGGCAGCGGCACCACCGGCACCGGCGAGCCGGGCTCGCCGCTGGTGCCCGGGCGGATCACCGCGAAGCCGTCCGCGCCGGCGAGCCCACGCAGCATCGCCGAGCCGACGTGCCGCACCGGGTGGGCGGTACCGGCCGCCCGGTCCAGCCGGACCAGGGCGAGATGGGTGAAGTCACCTCGGCCGGACACGGGCTCGGCCAGGGTGACCTGCGGCAGCACCGGCATCGACCGGCCCTGCAGGCCGGCTAGCAGCGGTGCGACCAGCGAGACCAGCGCGACGATCGCGGACTGCGGGTTGCCCGGCAGCCCGGCCACGAAGCGGACCCGCCCGTCGGCGTCGGTCAGCCGGGCCAGCAGCATCGGGAACCCCGGCCGGACGGCGACCGTGTTGACCACGTAGTCGGCGCCGAGCTCGGCCAGCGCCGGGTGCAGGTGATCGACCGGGCCGTGCATCGTGCCGCCCGTGGTGCAGACCAGATCGGCGCCGCCCAGGGCCGCGCGCAACGCCGCGACGTGCGCGGGAAGGGTGTCCGCCACCGGGCCGATGACGTCGTCGGCGGTCAGCTCGCAGCCGTAGCGGCGCAGCCAGGCCGGCACCGCCGGGCCGAGCGCGTCGCGGACCCGGCCGGCGCCGGGCGGGCCCGCCGTCAGCAGCTCGTCGCCGAAGACCAGCAGCGCGGCACGCGGCGCGCGACGCACCGGCAGGGTGTCGTAGCCGCACGAGGCGGCCAGCCCGATCACCGCCGGGTCGACCGGCGTCCCGGCCGGTAGCAGTTGCTCCCCGGCGTACGCCTCCTCGCCCGGCTCGCGCCACTCCGGCGTGGCCCGCGGCGTGCCGGCGACCCGGCCGTCCAGCGTCCGCTCGGACTCCTCGATCCGGAGCACCGCCGTGGTGCCTGCGGGCACCATCGCGCCGGTGGCGATCTCGACGGTGGTGCCGTCCTCGGTCAGCGGCGGTGGGCTGCCGCCGGCGAGCACCCGGCCGACGACCTCCCAGGGCCCGGCGCCGCGCACCGCCCAGCCGTCCACGCTGGAGGTGGGGAAGGCGGGCAGGTCGGTGCGCGTGGTCAGCGGCTCGGCGAGGGTCTGCCCGTCGGTCTCGACGAGCGGTCGGGCGACCACCGGAAGCGCGGCGGCCAGACCGGCTGCGTGGACCCGGGCACGCGCCTGATCCCAGCCGACCGGCGGCGGCGCGGGGGCGCGGTCGGCGGCCGGTGCGGTTTCGGTTCTCACCCGCCGAGCCTATCGGGGCAGCGGACGCGGTGCCGGCGCAGTGACCCCGCTCAGTGGTCGCCGCCGCGCAGCTGGTCGACGGCGTGGACGAGGATCGGGCCGAGCACGGCGAGCCCGTCGCGCGCGCCGCCGGTGGAGCCGGGCAGGTTGACCACCAGCATCCGACCGGCCACCCCGGCCAGGCCCCGGGAGAGCGCCGAGGTGGGCACCCGGTCGCGGCTGTGGGCGCGGATCGCCTCGGCGATGCCGGGGATCTCGTAGTCGAGCAGCGCCCGGGTCACATCCGGCGTCCGGTCGGACGGTGTGATGCCGGTGCCACCGCTGGTCAGCACCACGTCGACCCCGTCGGCCAGCGCGGCCCGCAGCGCGGCACCGACCGGCTCACCGTCGGGCACCACGACCGGCTCGTCGACCTGGCAGCCGAGCTCACGCAGGCCGGCGACGAGCAGCGGGCCGCTGGTGTCGGCGTAGACGCCGGCGGCGGCCCGGTTGGAGGCCACCACCACCCGCGCCCGGATCACGGCCGGTCCTGCGGGCGGACCCACTCGCCGGTCTTGCCGCCCTCCTTGCGCAGCACCCGCACCGCCTCGACCGAGGCCGCCGGGTCGACCGCCTTGACCATGTCGACCAGGGCGAGGCCGGCGACCGCGACGGCGGTCAGGGCCTCCATCTCCACCCCCGTCCGGTCGGCCGTCCGCGCGGTGGCGGTGATCTCGACCGTTTCGGCGGTGAGTCGCAGGTCGACGGTGACCGCGTGTAGCGCGATCGGGTGGCAGAGCGGGATCAGGTCGGGCGTGCGCTTGGCGCCCATGATGCCGGCGAGCCGGCCGACGGCCAGCGCGTCGCCCTTCGGCAGGCCGTCGCGGCGGAGCAGGTCGACCACCTCGGACGTGGTCCGGAGCCGGCCGGCGGCGACCGCCGACCGCCCGGTCACCGCCTTGGCGGAGACGTCGACCATGCGGGCCGCGCCGGCCGCGTCGACGTGGCTGAGCTGCGCGGGTTCGGTCACGGCCGCGAGCCTATCCTCCGGGTACGACCGGAACCTGCCCCCTGGCCCGTCCGACCGACTGGTGGTGGGGAGGAGCGACGCCCGGCACTCCGCGCGCCGCGGTGCTGTCGGCGCGACCGCACGGCCTGACGCCGCCTCTCCCCACCTACCCGCCGCCAAAGTCGCTGGGGGGGACCCGAGCAGCGGGCGATTCGGCGACCCGGTCCTGACCGCAGGCCAGAACCTCCCCCGTTGGCCGACACCGCGACGACGCTAGCGAGGCCGGCGATAAGAAATCGATAAGCGCGGCGGCCACCTCACCGCGACCGCTGTCGCTCGACGGCCGGGGGCTCGGCCAGCCGGCGCTCCACCTCGACGCGTTCCGGCACGCCCATCCGGCGGAAGATGGCCAACGCCCGCTCCCAGTGCCGGCGCGCCTCGACCGGCTCGGTACGCGCGAAGTGCTCGGCCAGCCCGGCCAACGCCCGGCCCTGCTCGTACGGATGCCCGATCCGGGTCGCGAGCCGCAGCGCGGCGGCGTACATCTCGGCGGACTCGTCCACCCGTCCGGCCACCGCGAGGGTCCGGCCGAGTTCGTTCAGTGCCGCCGCCTCCACATGGCGCTCGCCCGAGTCGGCCGCCAGCGTTCTGGCCAGCTCGTGCTCGCGCTGGGCCTCGACCAGCCGACCGAGGGCGCGGAACGCGGCACCGAGGTCGTTGCGTACCTCTGCTTCCGCATAGCGGTGACCGGTCCGGTCGCGCAGCGCCAGCGAGGCCCGTAACAGCCGGATCGCCTGCCGATGCCGGCCGAGGCGCACCTTGACCCCGCCGATGTGGCTCAACGCGTTGAGGATGTGGAATTCGCTGTGGCTGATCCGCGCCCAGTAGAGATGGAGCCGGTGGACACGCAGGGCGTCCTGGTAACGACCGGATGCTGCCAGGGCGAGCCCGACGTTGGGCAGGCCGACGGAGATGTCGTGTCCGTCGCGGCCCCGTGGATCCCGAAGGCTCTCCAGCCCGACCGCCACCGCCTGTCGCAGGTCACCCCGGAGCCAGTAGACGACGACCAGGTTGGCCCGGTACCGGAACAGGTTCCGGCTGTCCCCCTCCTGCTCGGCGACGGCGGCGGCTCGGGACAGGTGATCCAGCGCGGGCCGATAGTTGCCGGTCCGGACGTACGCGGAGGCCAGGTAGTTGTTCATCGAGGCGATGCCGTGCGCGTCGCCGTCCGCGTCGGCCGCGGCCAACCCGCGCCGGTGCGTCAGCAGGATGTCGTCGAAGTACGCGCGGATGTAGCAGAACCGCCAGAGGCACCGGGCCAACCGCCAGGCGTACCCGTGCAGACCCGCCTCCTGCGCGCCGGCGACGAGGGCGACCAGCTCGGCCCGCTCCCGCGCCAACCAGTCGACAGTCGGTGGGCCGACAGCCTCCAGCAGTTCGGGACGGCGCGGGGGCGGCGGCGCCACCTGGTCCCGGATGAAGTCGGGCTCGAGCAACTCGGCCACCCGCAGCGACGCGTTGAGCGCGAAGTCGAGCAGCTCGGCCAGGGCCGATTGACGGGTCTCGGCGGAGTCCTCGCGCGCGGACAGCTCCGACGAGTACTGCCGGAGCAGGTCGTGCATGCGGTAGCGGCCGGTCTCCACCTCTTCGATCAGGTAGCCGTCGACGAGCTCGTCGAGCGCGCGGCTCGCGGTGTCGATCGGGAGTCCGGCGAGCGCCACCGCCATGGCGAAGTCGATCTTGTTGCCCGGATGCAGGCTCAGCATTCGGAACATCCGTCTGGCGGGCTCGCTCAGCGGCTCGTACGACGTGGCGAAGACGCCGGCCAGCGTGCGCTCCTCCTCGGAGAGCTGGCCGAGCGCGTGGGAGCCGTCGGCCAGGAGTTCGGCCAGATGGGCGACGCGCCAGCTGCGACGCCGGGCCAGCCGGGAGCCGGCCAGCCGGATCGCCAACGGCAGGTACCCGCACCGGCGTACGACCGTGGCGGCCGCCTCCGGTTCGGCCCGCACCCGGTCGGCGCCGGCCGCGCGGGCGAGCAGCGCGAGCCCTTCCTCGGTGGTCATTCCCGGTAGCGACTCCGGCGGCCCCACGTCCAGGCCGGTGAGCCGCCGGCGTGAAGTGACGATGAGCACCGTTCCCGTGAGCACCGGCAGCAGCGGTCGTACCTGCTCGCCGCTGGCGGCGTTGTCGAGGACGACGACGCAGCGGCGTCCGGCCAGTTCGCGTCGCCACGCCTCGACCCGGCACGCCAGCTCGGCCGGGATCTGCTGTCCCGGTACGCCCAGTTGACGCAGCAGGGTGGCCAGTGCGCCGGCCGGCTCGACCGGCTCCTCACCGCCGTGGCCGCGCAGGTCGATGAAGAGTTGCGCGTCGGGATAACGGGCGGCCAGCCGGTGCGCCACGTGTACGGCGAGAGCCGTCTTACCGCTGCCGGCCATCCCGTCGATGACGTGCACCGCGGAGGTCAGCTCCTCCACCCGCCGGGTCTCGGCCAACAACCGCTCGGTGGTTTCGCCGCGTCCGACGAAGTCGGTCACCTGCCGGGGCAGCCAGTTGACACCGCCGGACCGTTCCGCGGACGCCGCCGGTGCTCCTGGCCGCTGCCCACCCGAGCGGGTCAGCCCGGCCCTCGTCCGGGGAATCACCGTCTGCTGCCCGGCGCCGGCCGGCTGCCGCTCGTCCGCGTCGTCCACGGCCCGCCGGAAGCGCTGGAGCTCGGCGCCCGGCTCGATGCCGAGCTGCCCGCGCAGCGCGTCGCGCGCGCTGCGGTACGCGGCGATCGCTTCGGCCCGGTCGCCCCGCTGGTACAACGCCCGCATCAGCAGCAGGTGCGCGGACTCCCGGAGCGGGTGGAGGCCGAGCAGCTCGCGAAGCAGCGGGATGGCCTGTTCGCCCCGGCCCGATCGCATCCAGGCGTCGGCCAGGAGCTCGACGGCCAGCAGCCGCATCTCCTCGGCGGCCACGGTCCGCGCGGTCAGCACCGGTCCGAGCGGAACGCCGGCGAGCATCGGCCCCTGCCACCGGCCCACGGCCCGTTCGAGCAGCTCCGCGGCCGGGTCCAGCGCGCCCTCGTCGAACGCGACCCGGGCCTGTCGGTACTCGGCCTCGAAACGGTTGACGTCAATCTGTTCGAGCCCGACCTGCAACCGATAGCCGCTTGCGTGTCGCACCAGGACTTCCGCGCCGGGTGCCAGTGTCTCGAAGTTCCGCCGCAGATTGGCGGCGTAGGTACGCACGTTCGCAACGGCGGATCGTGGCGGTTCGGCGGCCCAGAGTTCATCCACCAGATCGTCGACGGTCACGAGCTGACCAGGCTGTGCCACGAGCAACGCGAGAACGGTCTGTTGTTTCGGCGTCCCCGGGTGCAGGCTGCTCGCCGAAAGTTGCACCGCAAGGCCACCCAGAACGCGAATCTCCACCGGTCCCTCTACTTTGGCCGCAATTGGGTATTCACATGATCACGCCTCGAAGCATAGGACCGGAGGTCACCGAAGTGGCGGCACATTCCGGCACCCGGACCGTCACCCTGCGCGACGGTGGCCCGCTGCAGCGGCGCCATCCGATCCGATCGCACAACGCATCCGAAGTGCGGATGAAGGATCCGGCGACCTTAGCGACACTGGACTGGCAACCGACCGTTAACGTTCAGCGGTATCGGCGACACTGCGGTGGATTTGTCGAATGAGTTAAGCGCGCTCCGCTCAGGAGTGCGGACAGAACGTGACAAACCAGCGCCATCTTGGCTTATGTTGCGCATACCGACATTAATGCTTCCGTATCACTCACTAACTCTCCTACGCTCGCCCCTACAAAGACGCCCCTTAGCGGGGGCGCCGGCGATCGGGGAGGGAGACCTGTCATGCGCAGCACCGAGTGGAACTGAGCTCTTATCAAGCCCGGAACGCGAGAGGTACGCTGCCGGTCATCAGATACTGACGGTCGGCAACGGATGGGGTTGGGTGAGCCTGACGACGCGTCGTCACAGCGATACCGACCGACGGTTGCTGCTGTTGGTCGGAATTCTTGTGGCCTTCGCGAGCGTCGTGGCCCTGGGCGCCGCGACGGCCGTCTGGCACGACCCGCCCACCTCGATCGACGACTTCACGACGAGCGCCGCCGTCGCCGTCATGATCGCTCTCGGAGCGATCGTCAAGGCGCCGCTGCGGATCAGGTCGACCGCGTTCTCCATCGCGTGGGTCGAGACCGCCATCGTCCTCGGACTCGCGCTGGCACCACCGCCGCAGGTGATCCTCGCCGCCGGAGTGGGCATCGCCTGCGCGTCGTTCCTGACCCGCCTGTCCGCCATCAAGACCGCGTTCGGCATCGCGAAGCACACCCTCGTCGCGGGAGGCGCCACAGCCCTGATCCTGCTCCTCGGTGACCGTTGGCCACCCAGGGATTTCTGGAGCGTCATCGTCGTCCTCGGCGCGGTATACCTGGTCGCCGCGCTGCTGGATGACCTTCTCGCCACCCCCGTCATCGCCCTCGCCTCGGGCAACAAGATCTCCCGACAGTTCCGCAACAACCTCGACCTGCGGCTGGCCGGGTTCGGCGTCCGCTTCGTGGTGGCCGCCTGCACGCTGCTCATCATCCGGGCCGACCCGCGACTGCTGCTGGCCGTCCCCCCGCTCGTGCTGAGCCTGCACCTCGCGTACTCGGCCCGGATCCGCGGCCGGACCGAGCAGCAGGCGTGGCAACGGCTCGCCCGGACCACCGACGCACTCAACGTGGTCGACCTGGACAAGGTCCTCACCACCGCCGTCACCCAGGCGGCCGAGCTCTTCTCCGCCGACGAGGTGGAGATCGAGCTGCGCGACGGCGACCGGACCGTCCGCGGTGGCGCGGGCGGCGTCATCACGTACGACGGGCCGGAGGGCGAGCCCACCACCGTCGACGGCACCGTCGTCCCGGCGCCGCTGGAGGGGCACGACCGGGCGGTCGACGTCGGCGTGCTCCGGCTACGGTTCCGCGGGCCGGTGGAGCTCTCCGAGCGGGAGCGGTACACGCTGCGGACCTTCGCCTCCGCGCTGTGCACCGCCGTCCGGAACGCGCAGGCGTACGCCGAGCTGGCCCGGGTCGCCGAGGAGCACGCGTACGCCGCCACCCACGACGCGCTGACCGGGCTGGCCAATCGGCGGCACCTGCTCGACCAGGGCACCGAGCAGCTCAGCATCCGGCACGCCGACGGGGTGACCGCGCTGGTGCTGATCGACCTCAACCACTTCAAGGAGGTCAACGACACGCTCGGGCACGCCGCCGGCGACCAGGTGCTGGTGCAGGTGGCCGAGCGGCTGCGCGGCGCCGCCCAGGGCGACGACGTGGTGGCCCGGCTCGGCGGCGACGAGTTCGCGGTGCTGCTGCGCGGTCTGCCGGCGCCCGCGGTGGCCGCGCACCGGGCGGAGGCCCTGATCGCCGCGCTGCACGAGCCCTTCGACCTGGACGGCATGCGGATCAGCGTCGAGGCGAGCGGCGGCATCTCCGCCGCGCCGGCCAGCGGCGGAATGCCCGAACTGCTGCGCCGCGCCGACGTGGCGATGTACCAGGCCAAGCGGGCCGGCCAGCGGATCTCCACGTACGCCCCGACCCGGGACACCGCCGACCTCGGCCGGCTCACCCTCGGCGGTGAGCTGCCCCGCGCGGTCGCCGACCACGAGTTCACCGTCAACTTCCAACCCATCGTCGATCTTGCCACCGGCGAGGTCACCAGCGCCGAGGCGCTCGCCCGCTGGCACCACCCCCGGCACGGGGTGATCGACCCGCTGCGCTTCCTGGAGGCGGTGGAGCGCTCCGGCCTGCTGCCGGCCTTCGCCGAGGCCATCCTGGACCAGGCGCTGATCGCCGCCGGCAGTTGGCGCGACGCCGGCTTCGACGTACCGGTCGCGGTCAACGTCTCCCCGCGCAGCCTGCTCGACGCCCGGTTCCCCGGCTCGGTGCTGGCCCGGCTCCGCGCCCACGACCTCCCGGCGGACCGGCTGGTGCTGGAGTTGACCGAGACCCTCACCCTCAGCCAACTCGACGTGGTCGACCGGGTGCTCAGCCGGCTGCGCGACGAGGGGGTACGGCTGGCGCTCGACGACTTCGGCACCGGCTACTCGTCGCTCAGCCTGCTCTCCCGGATCCCGGTCCACGAGTTGAAGATCGATCGCAGCTTCGTGAGCGCGATGGAGAGCTCCGCCGAGGCCGCCGCCGTCATCCGCTCCACCCTCGACCTCGGTCGCAGCCTCGACCTCACCGTGGTCGCCGAGGGAGTGGAGAGCGAGCCGCAGCGCCGCGCCCTCTGGGAGTTGGGCTGCGCCGCCGGCCAGGGCCACCTTTTCGCCCGACCGATCCCGGCCGGCACGCTGCTGGCGGCGCTCCAGCGCGGCGCCGGCGGCAGCCCGGGCACCCTGGCGCCCCCGCTGCACGACGCCGGCTCGGTGATCCGCCTCGGCGGGCGGCGCTCGAACAGTCGCGGCCGGGACCGGCTGCCGCACCTGCCCGCCTGACCCCGGCACCCCACCCGCACGCAGCCGCGGCGATCACCGACCCAGGCCGTGCGCGGGCCGGGCCGCAGCCGCCCGTCTGCCACACTTGCCGGCGTGACCGCCGCAGCCCCGACCGTCCGCCGCCGTGGCTGGCGGGCCATCGACTCCGCCGCCGGCGGCCTCGCCCTCGACCTCGGCCTCTACGCCGCGTCGGCCGGGTTCGCCGCGATCACCGCCGCCACCTCGACGCTGCTCCCGCACCGCGCCTGGGGCGGCACGGCCGCTGTCGGCTATATCCTCGCCGCGCTGGCCGTCGCCAGCCAGCTGCTGGTCCGCCGCCGCCACCCGGACTCGCCGCTCGTCGGGCTGCCGGCCCGCTGGGCGCTCACCGGGTTCGCGTGGGTGACCACCGCGCTGCTTCCGCTCGTACAACAGAGCGTCGAACGGGCGGGCGGCCGGACCGACCGGGCACAGGAGGAGGTGCACGTCGTCGAGCAGGCCGGCACCCGGCTCGCCGAGCACGGCACCCCGTACCTCGGCCACGACGCCATCGCCGCACTGCCCGCCGACGAACGGCTGCTCGGCTACACCCCGTACCAACCGGGCATGGCCCTCTTCGGGCTGCCCCGGGCGATCGCCGACGGGTGGTGGACCGACGCCCGGGTCTGGTTCGCGGTCGGCACCGCGCTCGCGCTCGCCCTCGCGGCCGCCACGCTCCGCGCCCACCACCGAGCGGGTCGCACCGCCTCCCCGGCGCAGGCGGGCGGAACGACCGACCCGAAGGCCGCGCTGCTGCGCGGCGTGCAGGCTGCGACCGTCCTGCCGATCTGCGCCCTCACCCTGGCCACCGGCGGCGACGACCTGCCCGTCCTCGCGCTCTGCCTGCTGGCCCTGACCTTCGCCGGCACCGACCGGCCCGGGCGGGCCGGCCTCGCGGTCGGGATGGCCGGCGCGCTGAAGCTCTTCGCCTGGCCGATCGCCCTGGTCCTGATCATCTGGGGGGCGACCCGGCGGGCCGGCACCCGGGTGGCCGCCGGAGCCATCGGGCTTCCCGTGGCGGCCCTGCTGCCCGCCCTGCTGGTCGATCGCGACGCCCTGGTGGAGAACGTGCTCCGCTTCCCCCTCGGCCACGGGCTGGTGACCAGCCCGGCACAGTCACCCTTTCCCGGCTACCTGATCGCGACCGGGCTGCCCGGCGGCAGGCTCATCGCCGCCGCGCTGCTCGTCGCGGCCGGTGCGGCGATCGCCGTCCGACTCGCCCGCCGCCCGCCGCGCACCGCCTTCGGCGCGGCGCTGATCTGCGGGTACGGGCTGCTCGCCGCGATCGCCCTGATGCCCACCACCCGCTTCGGGTACCTGCTCTATCCGCTCGCCCTGCTGATCTGGGCACCCGCCCTGCGTGCCCCGGAGCAACCGGCCACCGACGCGGCCGAGCCGCTTCTTTCCGGCAACTGGCGCGCGGCGGGGCGCGGCAGGGCGTAGACCTGAGGCATGACCACCTACCGCGACCGCGCCGAAGCGGGCCGGGTGCTCGCCGAGCGGCTCACCGGCCTGATCGGCGAACCGAACCTCATCGTCCTCGGCCTGGTACGCGGCGGCGTGCCGGTGGCGCAGGTGGTCGCCGGACGACTCGGCGCACCACTGGACGTCCTGGTGATCCGGAAGCTCGGCATGCCCTGGGCTCGTGAGGTGGCCTTCGGCGCGCTCGGCCCGGGCGGGGTGCAGGTGCTCAACGAGCAGGTGGCGAGCCGGCTCAGCGCTGAGGACATCGCCGAGACCAACCGGCGCGAGCAGGCCGAGCTGGAACGGCGGGAGCAGCTCTACCGGGCCGGGCGGCCACCGCTGGACCTCACCGGCCGTACCGCGGTGATCGTCGATGACGGCCTGGCCACCGGCGCCACCGCCCGGGCGGCCGTGGAGGTCGCCCGCCGGCTCGGCGCCCAACGGGTGGTGGTCGCGATCCCGGTCGGTTCGCAGGAGGCGTTCGAGATGTTGTCCGCCGAGGCCGACCAGGTGATCTGCGCCCAGCGCCCGCCCGAGTTCATGGCGGTGAGCAGCTACTACGAGGACTTCCACGAGGTGACCGACGACGAGGTGACGGAAACGCTTACGGCAACCGCGTGACCCGACCAGGTACCGTCGGGTGATGAGCCTCACCTGTCCCAAGTGTCATGGAGAAATGCGTCAATACGAGCGCAGCGGCGTCGTCATCGACCAGTGCGGTGAGTGTCGGGGGATCTTCCTCGACCGCGGCGAGCTGGAGAAGTTGTTCGAGGCGGAGGCGAACTGGAACCGCCAGCAGGCGGCCGGTCCGGGCGGCCAGCCAGCCCACCAGCCCGCCGGCTACCCGCCCCCGCCGCCCCCGCCGGCGCCGCACCAGCCGGGTTACGGCGCGGTGCCGCCGCCCCCGCCGCCGGCGCACGGCTACCCGCCCGCGCCGGCCTACGGCGGCCACGGCCAGCAGCACCAGGGCTACCACGGGCACTACCGGCGCAAGAAGCACAAGAGCTTCCTCGACGACATGTTCGGCTGAGCCCACCCGCACAGCGTCCGACGGCCGGCCCGGTACCCGCCGGGCCGGCCGTCCTGTCGTGCTGGACGCCATCATCCGTGCGAAGCTGCAACCCATGACCGCCGTCCGGCAGCATGACGCGCTGGCGCAGGCGTACGGGGCGATCACCGCCGTGGTCACCGACCTCGACGACGCCGACCTGCAGCGACCGACCCGGTGCCGCGGCTGGCTCGTCGCCGACCTGCTGTTCCACGTGCTCTGCGACGCCCAGCGGGCGCTGGTGGCGCTGGCCAGCCCGGCGCCCGGGCCGGCCGACGTGGACGACGTGAGCTACTGGCGCGCTTTCCCGCCCGGCGGCGACGCTGACGGTGCCCGGCACGCCTGGTGGGCCCGCCGCTCCGCGGCGGCGTTCGACCGGCCCTCCGGCGTGGTCCGGATCTGGTCCGACACCGCGCCGGCCGCCGTCCGGGCCGCCGGCGCGGCCGACCCGTCGGGCCACGTGACCACCCAGGGTCACGTGCTGCGGGTGCCGGACTTCCTCGCCACGCTCACCACCGAGGCGGTGATCCACCACCTGGATCTGGTGCTGGACCTGCCCGACGCTCCGCCACCCGGCCCGCTCGCCACCCGGGTCGCGGTGGCCACCATGGATGGCCTGCTCAGCGACGAGGCGGTCCGCCCGGCGAGCTGGGACGACCACGAGTTCCTGCTGAAGGCGGCCGGCCGCCTTCCGCTCACCGACCGGGACCGGTTGGAGCTGGGCGAGGTCGCCGGCTGGTTCCCGCTGCTCGGCTGACGCCGCCGCGCCGACCGCCGCCGGCCCGGGCGCCGCTCGCGCGGGCAGGGCTCAGACGATGGCCATGTCGACGAAGCGGGACAGGTGCAGCTGCGCCGCGACGGTGACCGTGTCGGTCGGACCGTTCCGGTGCTTGGCGACAATGAAGTCCGCCTCGCCCGCCCGCGGCGACTCCTTGTCGTAGTAGTCGTCCCGGTGCAGCAGGATCACCACGTCGGCGTCCTGCTCGATCGAGCCCGATTCACGCAGGTCGGAGAGCTGGGGTCGCTTGTCGGTGCGCTGCTCGGGGCCACGGTTCAGCTGGCTGACCGCGATCACCGGGCACTCGACCTCCTTGGCCAGCAGCTTCAGGCCCCGGGACAGGTCGGCGACCTCCTGCTGCCGGCTCTCGGTGCGCTTGGGTGAGGTCATCAGCTGGAGGTAGTCGACCACGATCATCTTGAGGTCGTGCCGCTGTTTGAGCCGCCGCGCCTTGGCCCGGATCTCCATCAGGTTCATGCTCGGGGTGTCGTCGACGAAGAGCGGGGCCTCGCTGATCTCGCCCATGCAGCGCGCCAGCTTGGTCCAGTCGTCGTCGGAGAGCTGACCGCTGCGCAGCACGTGCAGCGGCACCCGGGCCTCGGCCGAGAGCAGTCGCATGACGATCTCGACCTTGCTCATTTCCAGCGAGAAGATCGCCGCCGCCTGGTTGGCGCGGATCGCAGCATTTCGGGCGAAGTCCATGCTCGCCGTGCTGTTGTGGGTCGGAATCATGGCCCGACTGGCCAAATAGAGATGCTCGGGGTTGTCGACCGTGACGCAACGAACCGGCACGCTTCGCACCGGACGGATATCGACGATGAACCGCGAGGTAGTCCGGACATCGGAGGCGGTCCGCCGGCGGGCGGCGTGCGCGGTGCGCTTGCGCTCCAGGCGGAAGACGGCATCCGGGGTGGAGAAGTTCAACGTGTAGGCCGTCGATGATTCGGCGGTGCGGCCGCGTACCGGCCGAGCGGTGATGGTGCACCGGTATCCGAGGCTCACCACCAACTCGCGTACATCTTCAGCAAGCCGGTTGGAGGTCGACGTGTACTGAAGGTTGCCCGTAGTAGCGACCGTGCCGTCCGTATCCATCAACCCCGCCAGCAGCGCCCGCCGCTGGGCCTCGGATGCTCGTAGATACGCCTGCGGGATGTGCTTGTCGGCCACAACCCCGAGCTGCCGTAGCAGCCCGAGGAAAGAGCCGTTGCGATTGTGGCAGGCGGCACACCTCATGGTCTCGGGGTTCTCCCGCAGTGCCCGGGTGGACCCGCCACAGTCCACGCAGCATCGGTCCATACGAGGGGCCGACGGAGGTGGCAGCAGGATGGTGTAGACCATCGGCCCACTGGGGCGGACGACGAAGCCGTCGGCCTCGATGTGCCCGACCATCTCCGGGTCCGCGGTCGTGAACCGGCTGGCGTCGGCGTGCCCGTCACCGAGCCAGGCTCCCAGCGTGTACGGCGGCACCAACAGCTCGCGCTCCGGAAGACGAATCGCAGCGCAGTTCTGTACGGCATGGTTGAGCCGGCGCTCGGCGGTCTCGGTGCGCAACGTCGCAAGGATTTCGGCGGTGGTGACGACGCCGTCGTGGCTGGCCCGGTTGCCCGCGTTGACCTGACGCTCGGCCCGTTCGAGCAGCGTGGTGAGGAGCGAACCTGCCGGATAGCCGGGAGCGGTCCAGTTTCGCAGCTTGCCAGAGCGAACGACTGGCCGGCTGATCCGGCCGGTGGAGCCGACCTCGCGGGCGACCGTGTGCAGGACATGGCGGAACTCGGGACCCACTCGCTCCAGCGTCTCCGCGAGAGTAATCGGCCGATCCCCGTCCACAGCGAGGGTCGCGTGCGTCGCTCGTACCTTGGCCTGCGAAGCCTCGGGCCAGTGCCGCCGCCCGGGCCCCTGTCGCCGACTGGCTCGGGTCGTGGTTCTCCACAGGTGCTCGGCGTCCGCCACGATGACAGTGCCGTCTGAGAACTCGACCTCATAGCAGGGACGGCCGTGCATGACGTCAAAGGCGTGCGTGACCACTGTCGGAGTGCCGTCCGCCGCCAACAACTGATCACCCGCCTTGACCTCGCCCATGGTGGTCCAGCCGGTCGGGGTGGGAAGCGGAGTGTCGAGCGCGAGCGCCTTGCCCAGACCAGGCCGGCCCGCCACGATGATCAGCTGCCCCGCGTGCAGGCCGTTTAGCAGCCGATCCAGGTCGGTGAAGCCGGTGGGCACACCGGTCATCACCCCACCCTGGGCGCCCACCGCCTCGATCTCGTCCAGGGTCGGCTGGAGCATGTCGGCCAGGACGGCGAAGTCCTCGCTGACCCGCCGCTCGGTGACGTCGTAGACGGCCTGCTGAGCGAGGTCGACAACGTCGTCGACGTCGCGGCTTCCCCCGCTGGCGGTGCCGTAGCCGAGCTGCACGATCTTGGTGCCGGCCTCGACCAGCCGCCGCAGGACCGCCCGTTCGCTGACGATCCGGGCGTAGTAGGCCGCGTTCGCGGCGGTCGGCACGCTGGCGATCAGGGTGTGCAGGTAGGGCGCGCCGCCGATGCGGACCAGGTCGCCCGAGTCGGCAAGGGCGGCCGCCACCGTGATCGAGTCGGCCGGCTCGCCGCGGCCGTAGATCTCCAGGATGATGTCGAAGATGGTGGCGTGCACCGGGCGGTAGAAATCGTTGGTCTTGAGGATCTCCACCACGTCGGCGATGGCGTCCTTGGAGAGCAGCATGCCGCCGAGGACGCACTGCTCGGCCGCCACGTCCTGGGGTGGGGTCTTGTCGTAGTGGCCTTCGCGCTGCGCTGGCGCGGGGGACTGACCGCCGCCGCGTGGCTCCGCCCGCATGTCATCAGTGACCGACACCGGTCCCCCCCTCCACTGCGTCGGATCCGCGTCCCAGCTCTACCGTCCGGGTACGACAATCTGCCGACCGGACCGGTTGATCGGGGGCCATCGCGCGGGTGGTCGGGGGCCAACCATACGGACACCGAGCTCAGCGGCCAACAACACCGGTGGACGAGCCTCGGGACAACCTGTGGACACTGGTGGACCAGCATGTGCGCAGCGTGTGCACAGGCTGTGGACAACCGTTGGGGAATTCCCCGCCGTACGGCGCTGACCTGGGAAGATGCGATCCCCAGCCTGTGGAGGGGAAGTTTTCGGTCGGGCCTGTGAGTCGTTCGTCCCGTACTATCTCCAGCGAACGGCTACACCTGGACAGCGGATTGCGCTATCGGTTGAGAAGGGTCACGCTCCGGCCGTGAGTTACCGGGACTGGGGACGCGGGGAGGACAGCCCGCGCGAGCGCCAGCCGATCGCACCGTGGGACGAGCCCGCCTCGGGCGACCCGTACCGCTCCGGCGAGCGCCAACGCGCGCGTGGCCAGCGGCGGGCCCTCGACCCGGGTCAGGAGGAGCCGGTCGACGCCTACCTGCCGCGGTGGGCGCTGGAGTCCGGCGTCCGCCGGGCCGACGGCGGTGGGCGGCACGCCGCACCGGACGACGACGAGCCCGACCGGCCGCGGTCCGGCGCCGGCTCGCGCACCACCGAGACCACCAGCAGCTGGCGTCGGGTCGAGGAGACCAGCTGGCGCGAACTGCCGGCGATCGCCGCGGCGCCGGAGTCGGACCACACCCGCGAGTGGACGTTCGACCGTCCACAGGAGCAGGGGTACGTGGGGAGCCGCCGGGCCGAATCGGCGGGCACCGACGAGCCGGTCTCCGGTTCCGTCGCGGAGCGGCGCCCCCGGCGATCGCCGGCCGGTCGGCCTCCGGTCATCTGGTCCGGCGGCGAGGAGTCGCCCCCGGCGGCGGAGCCGACCCCGCGGCGGGAGCCCGACCGGCCGACCCGGCGCGCTCGCCGGGCGGCGGAGGAGGAGTCCTGGACCCGTCCGGCCGCCGACCCGTGGGATCGGGCGGCCACCCCGGCCGAGGATCCCGAGCCGGCGGACCAGCCGGCGGTGGACCCCTGGGACGCCTCGGGCGTGCAGGAGTGGCTACCGGCGGCCGGAACGGACCGGTGGGACGGCACCGGCCAGTGGGAGCAGCCCGACATCGCCGGCCGCTGGGAGCAGCCGGACAGCACGGGCCAGTGGGACAGGTACACCGAGCCGGCCCAGTGGGACCGGACGGAACCGCCGCGGTCCGGGCGGTCCACCGAGGCAGCGGGCTGGCCCGGCGCCGCGCGCGACGACGAGAGGTTCTGGTCGGGTACCCGGCTGGCGGGCGACGATCCGCGGTGGGTGGATCCGCCCACCTCGGCGCCGCGCTCACCGGTGATCACGTACACCGCGCCGAGACCGCGCAGCTCGCCCGGCTCCTACGGGTCGGCACGGCGGCGGGCGGAACCGGTCGGCGTCGCACGCGGTGCCGGCATGACGTCGGTACGCCGCCGGATCGAGGCGGCCGGAACGGGTGGCTGGTCCCGCCGGCTGGAGGACGACCTGCTCGACCCGGATCCGGGCGGCTCGGCCCGGCCACTGCTCTACACCGCCACGTGCTACCTGATCCCGGCCGTGCTGATCTTCGTGTGGCTGCTGACGCTCGACGCCCAGGCACCGGCCGGCTGCGTCACCGACATCAGCGGCGGCGGCTGCGACTCACCGCGAGCACGCGCCCTCGGGTCGCTCCTCGCCGCCGCGCCGCGCTTCGGCCTGGCGCTGGTCAGCAGCCTGGTGGTCGCGGCGCTGCTGCGTCGGGTCGGGACGACCTGGCGTTCGACCACCATCGCGCTCGCCTCGGCGGTGGTGGGTGGCGGTCTCTCCACGGTGGTGATCAGCGCGGTGACCGGCCAACCCATCGGCTGACCCACGCGAGGTGCCCGATGACGACCAGGGCCCGCACCGATCGCTCGGCGCGGGCCCTGGGTGGTGCAGGTGGTGTCAGGAAGCGACGACGTTCAGGTTGAACGCTGCCGTCACCTCGGGGTGCAGCTTGATCCGCACCGGGTAGGCGCCGGTCGTCTTGATGTGACCGGGCACCTCCAGCCGGCGGCGGTCGAGGGTCGGGCCGCCGGCCGCCTTGACGGCGTCGACGATCTCGGCCGGCGTGACCGAGCCGAAGAGCCGGCCACCGTCGCCGGCGCGGGCCTTCAGGCTGACCTTCAGGCCCTCGAGCTGGCCCTTGACCTCGTTGGCGTGGCCGAGGTCGCGGATCTCCCGGGCCGAACGGGCCCGCTTGATGACCGTGACCTGCTTCTCGGCACCCTTGGTCCAGGCGATCGCGAAGCCCTGCGGCAGCAGGTAGTTGCGGCCGAAGCCGGCCTTCACCTCGACGATGTCGCCGGGGGCACCGAGACCGGAAACTTCCTGCGTCAGGATGATCTTCATGTCGGTGCCTCCTTTCAGCGGGCCGTCGCGGTGTACGGCAAGAGCGCCATCTCACGGGCGTTCTTGACCGCACGCGCGATCTGCCGCTGCTGCTGCGAGGTGACGCCGGTCACCCGCCGAGCGCGGATCTTGCCGCGGTCGGAGATGAACTTCCGCAGCAGCGCGGTGTCCTTGTAATCGATATAGGTGATCCCGTCCTTGTCGAGCGGGTTCACCTTCTTCTTCGGCTTGCGAAGTGCCGCAGCCTTGGCCATTGACCTTGCTCCTGGTTTGCGATCGCGGGCGCTCGGCGCCATTAGAACGGAGGCTCCTCGTCGAAGTTGCCGCCCGAACCAGCGCGCGACGGAGACGGTGCGGCCGAAGCCCAGGGGTCGTCGAAGTTGCCTCCGCCGCCACCCTGGCCACCACCACCACCGGAACCGAAGCCACCGCCGCCGCCACCGGAGCGCGACATCTTCTGCACCTTCGCCGTGGCGTAGCGCAGCGATGGGCCGATCTCGTCGACCTCGAGCTCGATGACGGTGCGCTTCTCACCCTCGCGGGTCTCGTACGACCGCTGACGCAGCCGACCCGAGACGATCACGCGGGCGCCCCGCTGAAGCGACTCGGCGACGTGCTCCGCCGCCTGCCGCCACACCGTGCAGGCCAGGAAGAGCGGCTCGCCGTCCTTCCATTCGCCGGACGCCTTGTCCATGAATCGGGGCGTCGAAGCGACCCGGAACTTGGCGACCGCAGCCCCGGAGGGGGTGAACCGCAACTCGGGGTCATCGGTCAGGTTGCCGATGACCGTGATGGTGGTGTCTCCTGCCATGACCATCTCCTCGCGCACTCATCGTCTGCGTACAGGCTCTCAGAGCCGTACGACAGCGTCGATGAGGCTGATCCGGGCGAACCGGGGTTGAATGCTTAGCGCATCTCCGGCCGGATGACCTTGGTGCGCAGCACGGACTCGTTGAGTCGAAGCTGACGGTCCAGCTCGGCCACCGCCGCAGGCGTCGCCTGCAGGTCGATGACGGCGTAGATGCCCTCGGCCTTCTTGTTGATCTCGTACGCGAGGCGCCGGCGGCCCCACACATCGGTCTTCTCGACCGAGCCACCCGCGGTCCGGATCACGTTCAGGTACGTGTCGAGCGACGGGGCGACGGTGCGCTCCTCGAGGCTGGAGTCGAGGATCACCATGACTTCGTAATGACGCAAGACGTGCTCACCTCCTGTGGGCTAAGCGGCCACGGTCCTTCCGTGGCAGGAGGTCGTGCGTCGTGGCCCGCTCCGGGACCGGGGGAACCCGACCGGACGCGGACAACTGGACCAGGATACCCGGCCCGGTCGATCATGGCCTGGGTGGCCACTCGGGACGGGTTCGTGGCGCGGCGACGGGGGCCCGCCCCCGGACCATCAGGCCGGTGGCGGACCCCCGTCGACGGGGCCGCGGGGCGTCCCGTCCGCATTCCTTGGGTGGGACCTGGGGAGGAACGACCACACCGATGAGGTTGGACCGAAGACGCCCCGCGGAGCTTTATCGTGTTGTTATCTGACGATACAACGGCTGTTGTCACTTGTCGGAGGAAATAGCACAATTTTCCAAGAATCTAGGCTCGGCGTGCTCTGCTCGTCCCGGCGGGCCCTCGTCGCGCCGGGCCGCGCGACGAGGGGGCCCCGCTGTCGCAGGTGACCGACCAACCGGCGCGGCGGGCGTACCCGTCCGTCGGCCTGGGGAGCCGGCCTTCCATCCCACCTCATCAACGAGCGTCGGTCCCGTCGGGTGACGTGCGCCCCGCGAATCGACGGCGGGCGTCGCCCCGCTCGTCGGACGTCCGACGTAGGCTCGCCTGCATGCGTATCGGAGCCCACGTCGATTCGACCGACCCGCTGGCGGAGGCGGCCGATCGAGCCGCCGACACCGTGCAGTTCTTCCTCTCCGACCCGCAGGGTTGGAAGGCGCCCAAGCCACGGGAGGACGCGGAGCGGCTGCGCTCCGCGGAGGTCGACATCTACGTGCACGCCCCCTATGTCATCAACGTGGCGACCCTCAACAACCGGATCCGGATCCCCAGCCGGAAGCTGCTGGTCGGGCACGCGACCGCAGCGGCGGCGGTGGGCGCGAAGGGGCTGATCGTCCACGGTGGGCACGTCAACGCCGGTGACGATCCGGCGGTCGGTTTCGACAACTGGCGCAAGACCTTCGCCTACGCGGCCGACGCGGGCGGGTTCGGCGTGCCGGTCCTGATCGAGAACACCGCCGGCGGTGACAACGCCTGCGCCCGCCGGCTCGACGCGCTCGCCCGGCTCTGGGACGCGGTGGGCGACTACGAGGTGGGCTTCTGCCTGGACACCTGCCACGCCCACGCCGGCGGCGAGGAACTGCTGGGCCTGGTCGACCGGGTCAAGGCGATCACCGGCCGGATCGACCTGGTCCACGCGAACAACTCCAAGGGCGCCTTCGGCTCCGGCCAGGACCGGCACGACAACCTCGGCGGCGGGACGATCGATCCGGAGCTGGTGGTGGCGGTGATCCGGGCGGCCGACGCGCCGGTGGTCGTCGAGACACCCGGCGGTATGGCCGGCCAGGCCGCCGACATCGCCTTCCTCCGGGAGCAGCTCGGCGCGGAGCGCCCGGCGGCATGACGACCGGACAGTCGGAGACCGGCGGCGCACCGTCCGCCACCGGCGACAACCCCGAGCGCCCGAGCACCCCCACCGCCACGACCGACGCCGAACGCAACCGCACCGGCGACGCGAAGGCCGGCACCCCGGGTGGCGGCGCGACCGGCGCGATCGGCACCGGCCGTGACGTCAGTGCCGACGATCCGGCCGACGCCATGGGCAAGGCCGGCAGCGCCAAGGCCCGCAGTGCCAAGGCCGACGCCGCTGGTGAGACCGGCAGCACCAGGGCCGGCAGTGCCAGCAAGACCAGCAGTGACAAGACCAGCATTGACAAGACGAGCGCCGCCAGCGAGAGCGGCAGTGACGAGGCCGACGCCGCCAGCAAGACCGGCAGCGCCAAGGACGGCAACGACAAGGCCGGCACCGAGCGCGAGACCGCCGACGACAAGACCGGCACCGGCACCGGGGACAAGAAATCAGCCGGGAAGGACGCCACCACCGGCGACGCCGACCCGAAGGCCGACAAGAGCGGCGCCGACGGCAAGGGGGAGGCGGCCAAGCCGGACCCGTGGGAGGCCTTCGGGCCCGCGCCGGAGCGGGTGCTGACCCGCCCCCGCCGGATCGTCCGGGCGGTCGGCCGGTCCCTGGTCCACGAGTGGACGCTGGCGACGCTCGGCGCCCTCGCCCTCGCGGTGCTGATGACCTGGCCGACGCTGCGCTACCCGCGCTACACGTTGCCGCAGGACTACTGGGACCCGAGCCTGCAGTCCTGGCAGATGGCCTGGTCCGGGCACATCCTGCTGACCAACCCGGCGCAGCTCTGGCAGTCCAACACCTTCTTCCCGGAGCTGTGGAGCTTCGCGTTCTCCGACACCCTGCTGGGCTACGCGCCGGCCGGCATGATCGGCAGCGGCCCCGAGGACGCCGTCCTGCGCTACAACATCATGTTCGTGCTGGCCCACGCGCTGGCGACGCTCGGGGCGTACGCGCTGGCCCGGCAGCTCGGCTCCGGCCGGATGGGCGCCGCCGTGGCCGGGGTCAGCTACGCGTACGCGCCGTGGCTGCTCGCCCAGGCCGGGCACCTGCACGTGCTCTCCAACGGGGGCATCCCGCTGGCGCTGGCCATGCTGGCCCGGGGCCACGGCTGGTCACTGCGGCACGGCTACCGGCCGGAGCGCCGGCACGACGGCTGGATCTACGCCGGCTGGCTGGTGGCGGCGTGGCAGCTGAGCCTCGGCTTCGGGATCGGCCTGCCGTTCGCGTACTTCCTCGGCGCCACGGTGCTCGTCGCGGCTGTCACCTGGTACGTCCGGCGGACCTGGTTCGGGGCGGTGCGACGCCCGTTCGGCAAGCGGCTCGTCGTCGCCAACCTTGTCGGCGGGGCACTCTTCGCCGGCGTCGGCCTGCTGATGGCGATCCCCTACTTCACGGTGACCGAGCTGCACCCGTACGCCGAGCGCAGCGTCGGCGACATCGCCATCTTCTCACCGCCGGCGTCCGGCTTCGTCACCGCGCCGGCCGAGTCGCGGGTCTGGGGCGGGCTGCACGAGGGGGCCCGGGCCGCCCTGCCTTGGCACCCCGAGATGACCCTGCTGCCCGGCTTCGTGCTCTACGCGCTGGCCGCCGGTGGCCTGATCTTCTCGGTCTGGAAGCTGCGGCACCGGCTGCTGTTGCTGGCCGGGGTGCTCGCGACGATGGTGCTGGCCATGGGCACCCGGTTCTTCGGTGGCACCTTCACCTACATCCCGCTCTTCGAGCACCTGCCCGGCTGGAACGGCCTGCGTACCCCCGGCCGGCTGATGCTCTGGGCCACGCTGCTGCTCGGCCTGCTGGCGGCGGGTGCGGTCACCGCCCTCACCGACCGGGTGCGCGAGCTCGCCGCGCAGCGGGTCCCGTCCTGGCCGGGTCCGTGGCTGCGGCTGGCCACCCTGTTGCCGTTGCTGCTCGTGACGGTGGAAGGGCTGAACACCACGCCGCACCCGGTGGTCCCGGCCCAGCCGGCCGCGATGCGCCTGGTGGACGGTCCGCTGCTGGTCCTGCCGAGCAACCAGAGCCTCGACCAGCACGTGATGCTCTGGTCCACCACCCACTTCCAGGACGTGGTCAACGGTGGCAGCGGTTTCACCCCGCGCCAGCTCGACGACGTCCGCCGGGTGACGCAGACGTTCCCCGACCAGACCAGCATCGACTACCTGCGCACCCTGGGCGTGCGCAACGTGGTGCTGCTGCGCGACCAGCTCGCCGGCACCCCCTGGGAGATAACCGTCGACGCGCCGGTCGACTCGCTCGGCATCACCCGCGAGGAGATCGACGGCTCGGTGGTCTACCGGCTGTTCTGACCCGAACGCCGGCGCACCCGCGGGTGCGCCGGCGTTCCGGGATCAGTGGGCGGCCGGCACCGGCTCGGCGGGTAGCACGGGGCTGCGCCGCCACCGGTTCCACCACGGTGCGTCCGGCGCTCCGTCGAGCACGCCGCCATCCGGGTCGTCGGCGTAGGTGGCCCGGACGGCGTCCTGCTCCGGCTGCAGGATCTCGCGCACGATCAACACGCAGAGCACCACCACGGTGGTCAACCGCAGGGTGGCGGCGAGCACGAAGACGCCCTCCGGAAAGACCGGCCGGGAGGTGGCCGCCCCGAGCAGTTCCCCGTAGAACGCCGCGAAGTAGCAGACCTCGGCGAGCTGCCAGGCGAGGAAGGCGCCCCACTTGGGCCGGGCGAGCACCGCCAGTGGCAGCAACCAGAGCACGAACTGCTGGGACCACACCTTGCTGAAGATCAGGAAGGCGGCGACCACCAGGAACGCCACCTGGGCCAGGCGGGGGCGGCGCGGAGCCAGCAGCGCCAGCGCGGCCACGCCGAGGCACGCCAGCCCGAAGAGGGCGTACGACAGCAGGTTGAGGGTGGGGATGTTGGCGTTGAGCCACTCGAACGGCCCCAGGTCGGCCGGGTCCGCGTTGCCCATCTTCCCGTCCAGGTAGCGGCCGATGTACCAGAGCGTGCCCCAGTCGATGGGGCGGGTGCTGTTCAGCTCGAAGAACCGGTCCCAGTTCTCCCGGTACGGCAACGCCACCGGCAGGTTCACCGCGACCACCGCCACGACGGCCGCGACCACCGCGGTGAGGGCGGCGCGGAGCCGGTTCGCCCGGACCGCGAGCACCAGGATGGGGCCGAGCACGAAGAGCGGCCAGAGCTTCGCCGCGCCGGCGAGCCCGAGCAGCGCGCCGGCCAGCAGGGGCCGACGTCTCGCCCAGGCGAGCAGACCGAAGGCGGCCAACCCGATGGCGAGCAGGTCCCAGTTCACGGTGGCGGTGAGCAGCAGGGCCGGCGCGAGGGCGAAGAGCGCGGCGTCCCAGGGTCGTCGCTTGCGCAGCGTCAGGATCACCGCCACCGTGGCCACGGCGAGCGCGCCGAGCACCAGCGCGTTCAGGTTGTAGAACCACATGCCCTGGTTGATGCCCGGGTCGTCGACGCCGAGGGCGTGCACGGGCAGCCCGAGCGCGCCCATGAAGTAGCCGGTCAGCACCGGGTACTCGACCGGGTGGTCGCGGTAGGGCACCTTGCCCTCGTTGAGCCCCTCGGCGTAGTAGAGGGCGAGCACGTCGGTGTAGCAGAACCGGGTGTACTGGACGTTGTTCTGCCAGGCACCGTCCTGGCAGGGCGACTTCTGCACCCAGTGCAGGGCCAGGGCGAGGCAGGTGAGCGCCAGCACGATCCGGGCCGCGGTCCAGAAGCGGCGCTCCCGTCCCGCCGGCCGGTCGATCGCCACGGCGTGATCGCCGAGCGGGCCGCCGATCAGGCCGGAGATACCCCGGACGAAGGCGTCGGACCGGGACGGGTGGTCACTGGTACCGGCGTCGTCGAGGCCGGGCGTCGACTGGGTGCTCATGAAGAGGCATCCTGCCGTACGTCCGGCTCGGCGTCCCGTCGTGGCGGCGACATGTCGGCGCCCGGAACGGCACCGGCGGCCGGACAGTTCGTCCGGCCGCCGGCGGCGGTTGAGCTGGGATCAGTCCCGGTTTGTCGGTGGGGTGCTCGGCAACAGCCCACCACCATTACCGCCCGGCCGCGGACCGAACGGGTCGGTAGGGTTCCCGCCACCGTTGTTCCCGCCGTTGTTGCCACCGTTGTTGCCACCGTTGTTGCCGCCGTTGTTCTGGCAGAAGATCGACAGCGGGTCGGGGCAGCCCGCCGGCGGCTGGACCGGCGGGGGCGGCGGCGCCTCGCCGTTGCCCGAGTTCGGGTCACCGATGTTCGCCGCGGGCGGGAAGTCCACTTCCTTCTCGCCCTTGAGCGCGTCGTCCATGAACCGCTCCCAGATCGCACCCGGCATGCCGGAGCCACTGATCCGGGTGCCGTCCTTCGTCTTGAGCGGATCGCGTTTGTTCACGTTGCCCACCCAGACCGCCGTGGCCAACTGCGGCGTGTAGCCGATCATCCAGGCGTCGCCGTTCTCCGCGCTGCCCGCCTTCTGCTCCCAGGTGCCGGTCTTGGAGGCGGCCTTCCGGCCGTCGTCCAGCCGGTGGTTGACCTGCGCCGGGTACTGCTCCAGCACCGAGGTCACGTCGGCGACGACGTCCTTCTCGATCCGCTGTTCCCCCTTGAGCTTCTCGCCGCCCACCTTCTTCCACTTGCCGGTCACCTCGTCCTGCTGCTCCACCGAGTACAGGAAGTGCGCCTTGTGGTAGACGCCCTGGTTGGCGAAGGTGGCGACGCCGTTGGCGTGGTCCAGCACGGTGATCGGGTACTGCCCGTAGCCGACCACGTGGAAGAAGGGTGACGGGGCGATGTCCTTCGGGTCGGTCTTGGTCAGGTCGTAGGACTTGGCCGGGTTGGTGTCAGTACGCCACATGGTGGTGACGCCGGCCCTCTTGGCCATGTCGATGACCTTGTCCGGGCCGATCTCCTCGGTGACGTGGTAGAACGGCACGTTCAGCGACTTCAGTGTGGAGACCTTCAGGGTGCAGGAGTTACCGCAGGACGGGTTGTCGGTGCCTGCGTTGCTCACCTTGAACTTGGTGCCCGGTGGCGTGAAGGCCCGCCCCTTCCAGCGCGACTCGAGCGCCTTGCCGGCCTTGAGGGCCGCGGCGAGGGTGTAGATCTTGAAACTGGAGCCGGGCGAGTGCCCGCCGGTCAGGTTGCCGTTGGAGTCGGTGTTCTTGCCGGCGTAGTCGGTGCCGGTGCCGTTGTCGCCGCCGTAGTAGGCGCGCACCCGACCGTTGGCCGGGTCGATCGCCACCACCGCGGCCATCAGGTTCTTGGGCTGACCGGCCAGCTCCGAATCCTTCATCTTGCGCTGCGCGGCCGCAAGAGCGGCCTTCTGCGTATTCACGTCGATCGTGGTGCGGATCCGGTAGCCGCCGGACATCAGCGCCTGCGAGCAGAGCATCTTGGTGTCGGTGACGTCGGTTTCCTTGTCGACGCAGATGCCCTGGTCCCGCATCTCGGTCTTGACGTAGTTGATCACGTTGCCGTAGGGCGTGTTCACCCCGTAGTCGACGCCGACGCCGCCGCTCTTGGGGCTCTGGAGGGTCTTCGTCGGATACTCGGTGGGCGCCTGCGGCTTGCCGGGGGCGTTCAGCCACCCCTCCTGGACCATGCCGCTGATGACGTAGTCCCACCGACCCTTGGCGTCGGTCGGGTTGATCGCCGGGTCGTACCCCTTGTGGCTGGCGCTCGGCTCCGGTTGCTTGATGAGCGCGGCGAGCACCGCACCCTCCGCCGGGGTCACCTTGCTCACGGGCTTGCCGAAGTACTTCTGCGCCGCCGCCTCGATGCCGTACGCGCCCCGGCCGAAGTAGATCACGTTGAGGTAGTGCTGCATGATCTGCGGCTTGGTGTACTCGTCGTTGAGCTTGGAGGCGAGGATCGCCTCCTTGACCTTCCGGGCGTAGGTGTCGTCCTTCAGGTTGTCGTAGGCGTTGCGGGCGTACTGCTGGGTGATGGTCGAGGCACCCTGCTTGTCACCGCCGCTGACGTTGTTCCAGGCGGCTCGCGCGATGCCCTTGTAGTCCACACCGGAGTGCCGGTAGAAGTTCCGGTCCTCGGCCGCCGCCACCGCGTCCTGCACGTATTGCGGGATCTGCTCGATGGTGACCAGCGTGCGGTTCTCTTCGCCCACCTTCGCGATGATGTTCTTGTTGTCGAAGGCGTAGAGCGTCGTCGCCTGCGGCGGCGTGATCTCGTCGGGCAGCACCACGTTGGTCGAGTAGTAGGTGAAGCCGACCACGCCGAGTCCGGCGAGCATGATGAAGACCGCGAAGCCGGCGATCAGCATGTTGATCCGCTTGCGCTTCTTCGCCCGCGCGGCCCCAGCCGGGTCGCCGGCACCACGACGGCCGCGCCCGGGGCCGCCGGGGCCGCCCGGCCCACCCGGACCACCCGGTCCACCGGAGACCGGGGAGACACTCGCCCGGGCCACCGCGGCGCGGCCGGCGGAGCCACCGACCGACGCCGAGCCGACGCTCGCCCGTCCGGCCGACGCCGCGCCGACTGACGCCGCGCCGACGGAGGCGCGACCGGCCGGTCCGGCCGGGGAGACCGGCACCGACGCGCGGCCCGCCCGCCCGGGTGCCGGGGAGACCGGCACCGAGGCCCGGCCACCGCCGGCGCGGCCGACCGACGCCGCGCCGACCGATGCTGAGCCGGCGGCGCCGGCGGCGCGCGGGGTCACCGTGGCCCGTCCACCCGGGCTGCCGCCGGTCGGCGCCACCGAGGCGCGTCCGGCGGAGGCCGAGCCGTCCTGAGCCGACCAACTGCCCGCCCGTGCGTCACCGCCGGAGCGGCGGTAGGGATCGTCCGCCCCCCGCCCGGGGTCGCCGCTCGGATTGGGGATCTGGGCCCGCCCACGCGAACTGGGATCGCCGTACGAGTTCATTCCTCACACCCTGCCGGTCGCGGTGGGGCGCCGCTGCGCCGCCACCGGGTTGCCGTGAGCTGCTTCACGCGTCGTCGCGGCACGGGGGTGCCGGACGCGTGGCGTCGTTTCCGAATCAATCGGGCTTATCAGACCAATCAACCGTCGCCTGTCCCGGCGGTTCCGCACGGCACCGGGGCCGGTCGATCGGGCTGGGGTCACCGTTGAGCCTCTCGCCTTCGCCGTACCGGACCGGTGCCGCCGGTGGGTTCGCCACCCACCGCGTCGCGCTCCGGACCCGCCTCGCTGCCTCCGGCAAGCCCGTCCCGGCCGAGCAGGTACTGCTCGACGAGATGGTTCCAGTCACAACCGAGGCACACCTCCACAACGAAGACCTGGAACTCACGTAGCGTCATCGCCAGCGGAGCCAACTCCGCCAGCGTCCGGGCCTGGCCGGCGGACTGCTTGAGTTCGTCTCCGTAAATGTAGTGGACGTGGATCAGATTCTCGCTCCGGCAGATCGGGCAGCGCTCGTCGGTCGGCTCTCCGTGGAACCGAGCCGCGTTCTTCAGGTACGGAGAGGCGTCACACACGTCGTACGTGCCGACCCGACTGGCCAGGAGGTCACGCAGCACCGCTCGCTTCTGAAGCGAGTAGTCGACGACCTGGCGCTGCGTACGCATGCGGAAGAGGGTACGCGGTCCGGCCGGACCAGGCGACCACGGTGACGATCCGTGACCGCAGGAACCCGAATTCGGGGTTTGCCCTGATCGGAGCGAGCCGCTAACGTGCGATGTATCGGTCCGATACATCGCGGCGGTTACCCGCTCCGCGCAGAGGGTAAGAGAGGGCGGCCCCGTGCTCGAGTTCGCCATCCTCGGCCTCCTGCAGGAGTCTCCGATGCATGGCTACGAGCTGCGCAAGGAGCTGGCCGCCAAACTCGGCGCGTTCCGGGCGGCGATCAGCTACGGCTCGCTCTACCCGACCCTGCGACGGCTGCAGGCGGCGGGCTGGATCACCGAAGCTGCCGAGACACCCGCCACCGCCGAGGAGGTTCCCGCGCTGACCACCCGACGTGGTCGGGTGGTCTACAAAATCACCGCGGAAGGCAAGGAACGCTTCGCTCAGCTGATTGCACAGGCGGGGCCCGAGACGTACGACGACACGGGCTTCGGCGTGCACTTCGCGTTCTTCGCCCGGACCGACCAGGCGACCCGACTGCGCATCCTGGAGGGTCGCCGCCGCAAGATCGAGGAGCGTCGCGAAGGACTTCGTGACGTGCTTGGCCGGGCGGCCGAGCGCCTCGACGCATACACCCTGGAACTGCAGCGCCACGGCCTCGACGCCTGTGAGCGCGAGGTCCGCTGGCTGGAGGAGCTCATCGCCAACGAGCGCTCCGGCCGAGCCCCGACGGTCCCGCAACCCGGGACGGCCGGCGGTCGACGAGAAGACAACAGCCCGCCCCCGCCTGGAGAGACCAGGACAGAGCGGCCGTGACAGAGAAGAAGGAGGCAGACGCTATGGGCTCCGTCCGCGTCGCCATCGTCGGTGTGGGTAACTGCGCCTCGTCCCTGATCCAGGGCGTCGAGTACTACCGGAACGCCGACCCCAACGACCGCGTCCCGGGTCTCATGCACGTCACCTTCGGCGACTACCACGTCTCCGACGTGGAGTTCGTCGCGGCGTTCGACGTTGACGCCAAGAAGGTGGGCATGGACCTCGCGGAGGCGATCGTCGCCAGCGAGAACAACACCATCAAGCTCTGCGACGTGCCGCCGACCGGCGTCAGCGTGCAGCGCGGTCCGACCTTCGACGGTCTGGGCCAGTACTACCGCGAGATCGTCGAGGAGTCCGACGCCACCCCGGTCGACGTGGCGCAGGCGCTGCGCGACGCGCAGGTCGACGTGGTCGTCTCCTACCTGCCGGTCGGCTCCGAGCAGGCCGACAAGTTCTACGCCCAGGCCGCGATCGACGCCGGCTGCGCGTTCGTGAACGCCCTGCCGGTCTTCATCGCCTCCGACCCGGAGTGGGCGCAGAAGTTCGTCGACGCCGGCCTGCCGATCGTCGGCGACGACATCAAGAGCCAGGTCGGTGCCACCATCGTGCACCGCGCCCTGGCGAAGCTCTTCGAGGACCGCGGCGTCGAGCTGCTGCGCACCTACCAGCTCAACTTCGGCGGCAACATGGACTTCATGAACATGTTGGAGCGCAACCGGCTGGTCTCCAAGAAGATCTCCAAGACCCAGTCGGTGACCTCCCAGATCCCGCACGAGATGAGCAAGAGCGACGTGCACATCGGCCCGTCGGACCACGTGCCGTGGCTCGACGACCGCAAGTGGGCCTACATCCGGCTGGAGGGTCGCTCGTTCGGCGACACCCCGCTGAACGCCGAGCTCAAGCTCGAGGTCTGGGACTCCCCCAACTCGGCCGGCGTCATCATCGACGCCGTGCGCGCCGCGAAGATCGCGCTGGACCGGAAGATCGGCGGCCCGATCCTGTCGGCCTCGTCGTACTTCATGAAGTCCCCGCCGGTGCAGTACGCCGACCACGACGCGCACGCCGCCGTCGAGGCGTTCATCGCCGGCGAGGTCGAGCGCTGACGCGCTGACCAGCAGCACCGTCGAGGGCCGGGTCCGTACGGACCCGGCCCTCGCGTCGTCAGCAGCCGACCCACGGGTACGCGGACAGCCCGGTCACCGCCATCGGGGCCGGCTCCGCCGGGCCGCGGCCGCGCACTCCGCCCGACGGCCCGCCAGCGCCTCGGCGCTCAACGCGGCCCCGCCGGAGAGCGGCAGGATCGTCGGGTTCACCTCGCCGTAGCTGATCACGAACGCCACCACGTCGATGATCACGTGCGTCGTCCTCAGCGTGTAGACCGAGATCAGGTCGAGGTCGTTGCTGACCCCCGACACGAACGCGTTCGACAGGGTCTGGTTCGGCTGGTAGTTGATCGTCGAGAACTCCGGCGGGCGCGGCGTCCCCTCCGGGAAGACCTGGAGGAAGCCGGCAGCGAGCGGGCCGGTGACGGTCACGTTGCCGAACACCCCCTCACCGAAGAAGACGTAGTCGCCCAGCCGGTGCATCGACCGATCGGCGGCCCCCGGGCCGTCGGTCAGCCGAGCAGGGCACGCTCGAAGTCGACCCGGGCCTCCAGTTCGAGCAGGTAGCGCTTGCGGTCCAGGCCGCCGCCGAAACCCACCAGCTTCGCCCCGGCGCCGACGATCCGGTGGCACGGCACGATGACCGGGACCGGGTTGCGGTTGCAGGCCACCCCGACGGCCCGGGCCGCACCTGGGTCACCCACCCGGCGCGCGACCTCGCCGTAGGTCAACGTCTGCCCGTAGGGAATGCGGGTCATCTCGCGCCACACCGCCCGCTCGAAGTCGGAGCCCCGCGGGATCGACAGCGGCACGGTGAACCCGGTCAGCTCGCCGGCGAAGTAGGCCCGCAGCTCGTCCACCGCCTGCCGGGACAGCTCGTGGTCCGGCTCGTCGAGCCCCGACTCGACCCGACCGAAGTGGGTGCCGCAGACGCTGTCGCCGTCGGTGGCGACGGAGAACTCCCCGATCGGCGAGTCGAGCACGGTCCAGCGCATCCACCCATTGTCGTCCCCTCGTACGACACGTATCCCGATGGGCCCAGGTCGACGTTCGCCGCCCGGCTGACACCTTGCGGTCCGTCGATACCGTCCAGGTCGTGGCCACGGGGACCCTCATCTTTCTGATCATCGGCGGTGCGGGCATCGCGCTGCTCGCCCTCGCCCTGCTCGGCACGGAACTGCTCCATTTCGGCGGCGCCGACGGGCCGATCTCGATCGAGACGGTCGCCGGCTTCGCCGGCGCGTTCGGCTTCGGCGCGGCGATCGTCAACGAGCTGCTCGGCGGGCGTACCACCGGCGCGGTCGCGGTGGCGGCCGGCGGCGGCGCGCTCGCCGCGGTGCCCGCCGCCTGGATCGCGTCCCGGATCAGCCGGGCGGCCCGCAACATGCCCACCGATCCCACCCCCACCCGCGACCACCTGGTCGGCGCGCTGGGCCTGGTGGTCACCCCGGTGCCGGCGGACGGCTACGGCGAGGTCCGGCTACGGGTGGCCGGCCAGCCGCTCAAGCTCAACGCCCGCGCCGACCGTCCCGTCCCGCTCGGCGCCCAGGTCTTCGTCGTCCAGGCGCTGAGCGAGACCAGCGTGCACGTCGAGACCTACTGAAAAACCCCTTCGCAGACAGGAAACCTGCATGCCGCTCTTCATCGCCATCGGAGGCGCGGTCCTCCTCGTCCTCATCCTCATCCTCTTCGTGCTCTCCCGGATCAAGGTGGCCGGGCCGAACGAGGCGTTCATCGTCACCGGCCGCAAGGGCCGTACCACGCAGACCGCGGACGGCGGCCGGTCGACCGACATGTCCGGGCAGAAGGTCGTGCTGGGCGCCTCGGTGTTCGTCCTGCCGGTGGTGCAGAAGCTCCAGTCGCTCGACCTGTCCAGCCGCCGGATCGACGTCGGCATCCGGGGTGCGGTCAGCAAGCAGGGCATCCGGGCCGACCTGCACGGCGTGGCGATCGTCAAGGTCGGCGGCACCGAGGACGCGATCCGGGCCGCCGCCCAGCGCTTCCTGCACCAGCAGGACGAGATCGACAACTTCACCCGGGAGGTGCTCGCCGGCGCGCTGCGCTCGATCGTCGGGCGGCTCACCGTCGAGGAGGTGATCCGGGACCGGGCCGCGTTCGCCAGCGCGGTGGCCGAGGAGGCCGAGCACTCGATGACCAACCAGGGCCTGGTGCTGGACACCTTCCAGCTCCAGGACATCCTGGCGGAGGGCTCCTACCTGCAGGACCTGGGCCGGCCGGAGGCGGCCCGGGTGCTCAAGGACGCCGCGATCGCCGAGGCCCGGGCCCGGCAGCAGGCCGAGCAGGAGCGGCTGCTCGCCGAGGAGGCGATCGCCGAGGCGAACCGGAACCTCTCCCTGAAGCAGGCCGCCATCCAGGCCGAGATCGACGCGGCGAAGGCGAAGTCGGCCGCCGCCGGGCCGCTCGCCCAGGCGGAGCGCGACCAGGCGATCCTCTCCGAGCAGCAGAAGGTGGCCGAGCGCAATGCCGAACTGAAGCAGCGCCAGCTGGACACCGAGGTGCGCAAGCCGGCGGACGCGGCCCGGTACAAGGTGGAGCAGGAGGCGGAGGCGGCCCGCAACGCGGCGGTGCTGAACGCCGACGCGCAGCGACAGGCGGTCATCGCCGCCGCCCAGGCCGCCGCCGAGCAGTCCCGGCTGACCGGTGAGGGCGAGCGGGCCCGCCGGGCCGCGCTGGCCGAGGCGAACGCGATCGAGGGCGCCAAGGAGGGCGAGGCGGAGCAGCGCCGCCGGTCGGCCATCGCCGAGGCGGTCGAGCGGGAGGGCCAGGCCGAGGCCGCGGCGATCCTGGCGAAGGGGCAGGCCGAGGCGGACGCGATGGCCCGCAAGGCCGAGGCGTTCGCCGCGTACGGCGAGGCGGCCGTGCTCGACCTGCTGGTCACCGTGCTGCCGCAGGTGGTGCAGGCGGCGAGCGCCCCGATCGGCGCGATCGACAAGATGACCGTCATCTCCACCGACGGCGCTTCGTCGCTGACCAAGTCGGTAGCCGGCAACGTGGCGCAGGGGCTCCAGCTCGGCAGTGACCTGACCGGGATCGACCTGGCCGGGCTGCTCTCCCGGCTCGGCTCGGCCGCCGGCAACGGCAAGCCGTCCGTCGAGGGCGCGGCCGTCGAGACCCGCTGACCGTACGGCGAAGGGCGCCGCTCCCGGTGTGGGAGGGGCGCCCTTCGCGCTGTCTCGGTAGAGCGTCGGATCAGTCGAGGATGCCCTCGTCGCGGGCCCAGCGGAGCAGTTCCGCCTCGGCGGCGTCCCGGTCCAGCGGGCCGTGCTCCAGCCGCTGTTCCTTGAGGTGCTTCCAGGCCCGCCCGACCACCGGGCCCGGCGGTACGCCGAGCAGCTCCATGATCGCGTTGCCGTCCAGGTCGGGCCGGACCCGGGCCAGGTCCTCCTCGGCGGCGATCCGGGCGATCCGCTCCTCCAACGCGTCGTAGTCCGCGGCGAGCTGGGCGGCCTTGCGGCGGTTGCGGGTGGTGCAGTCCGAGCGGGTGAGCTTGTGCAGCCGGGTCAGCAGGTCACCGGCGTCGGCGACGTACCGGCGCACCGCCGAGTCGGTCCACTCGCCGCGGCCGTACCCGTAGAAACGCAGGTGCAGCGCGACCAGCGCGGTGACCTTGGCGGTGACGTCCTTGGGGTAGCGCATCGCCTTCATCCGCGCCTTGGTCAGCCGGGCGCCGACCACCTCGTGGTGGTGGAAGCTGACCCGCCCGTCCGACCCGACCGACTTGGTTCCCGGCTTGCCGACGTCGTGCATCAACGCGGCCATCCGGAGGATGAAGTCGCAGCCGTCCTCCTCGTAGCGGATCGCGTTGCCGACCACGGTCAGGGTGTGCTCGTAGACGTCCTTGTGCTGGGCGTGCTCGTCGATCTCCAGCTTGAGGCCGGTCAGCTCGGGCAGGAAGCGCTCGGCGAGCCCGGTCTCCACCAGCAGCCGGAGCCCGGTGATCGGGTCGGCGCCGCAGAGCAGCTTGGTGAACTCGTCCCGGATCCGCTCCGCGGTGATCCGGTCCAGGTCGGTCGCCATGCGGGTCATCGCCGCGTGCACGTCCGGGTGCACGGTGAAGCGCAGCTGCGCGGCGAACCGGGCGGCGCGGAGCATCCGCAGCGGGTCGTCCCGGAACGACTCGTGGGGCGCCGCGGGAGTACGGATCACCTTGGCGGCGAGATCGTCCAGCCCGCCGTGCGGATCGGTGAACCGGTGATCGGGCAGGCTCACCGCCATCGCGTTGATGGTGAAGTCCCGGCGCTTCAGGTCCTCGCTCAGGCTGGTGCCGTACTCCACCACCGGGTTGCGGCTGACCTGGTCGTACGACTCGGCCCGGAAGGTGGTGATCTCCAGCCGCAGCCCGTCGCGCTGAAGGCCGATGGTGCCGAACTCCCGGCCGGTCTCCCAGATCGACTCGGCCCAGCCCTTGACGATCCGCAGGGTCTCGTCGGGGTGTGCGTCGGTGCAGAAGTCGAGGTCCTCGCCGAGGCGGCCGAGCAGGGCGTCCCGTACCGAACCGCCCACCAGGTGCAGCTCGTGACCGGCCCGGGCGAACCGGCGGCCCAGCTCGTCGGCGACCGGGGAGACCCGGAGCAGTTCGGCGACGGCGTTGCGCTGCGCGGCGGTGAGTTCGCGGCGGTCGGCGGCGTGCGATGCGGAGACTTCGGACATGGGATCGCCAGCCTATCGGGCCCGGTCGGGATCCCATCCGCCGGGCGCGGGTAACGGGCTGGGGTTGACTAAGGTCTGTGACGTGCGGGCGGGCGCCCGGCAAGGTACCGGGGGGAGGCTGGAGATGAGCGGCGGGCTCTACCGCAGCGCGAACGCCGCACAGGGCGGCGACCCCGGCGGGTACGGCCACGGCCGGCCGACGCCGGACGGCGCCACCTTCATCTCGGCCGAGCCGCTGAACCAGCCGGCCATGGAGTCGACGGCCCCGCCGCAGGAACAGGTCGCCGAGGCCAGCGCCGCCACCAACAGCGCGGTGATGGCGATCGGCAGCCTGGTCAGCCGGGGTACCGGCTTCCTGCGCACGCTGGCGCTGACCGCCGCTCTCGGCGGCGCGCTCGTCGGCGACGCGTACACCACCGCGCAGATCCTGCCCGGGATGGTCTACGAGTTCCTGCTCGGCGGCATCCTCACCAGCGTGCTCATCCCGGTGCTGGTGCGCCGGCGCAAGGCGGACGCCGACGGTGGCCAGGCGTACGCCCAACGGCTGCTCACCCTGGCGGTGGTCACCCTCGCCGCGGCCGCGCTGGTCGCGGTGGCCGCCGCGTCGCTGCTGACCAGGCTTTACACCAGCGACGACCGCGGAACGGCCTACCAGGACCTGGTCACCAGCCTGTCGTATTTGATGCTGCCGATGATCTTCTTCGCCGGCCTCAGCGCGCTGATCAGCGCGGTGCTCAACACCCGGGGGCACTTCGCCGCCCCGATGTGGGCGCCGATCCTGAACAACATCGTGGTGATCGCCACCGCCGGCCTCTACATCGCGATCTTCGGCGCCGAGATCGTCCGGCCGGAGCAGATGACTGCCGGGCGGATCCTGCTGATCAGCGGTGGCACCCTGCTCGGTGTCGCGATCCAGGCCGCCGGCCTGCTGCCGGCGCTGCGCAAGGTCGGCTTCCAGTGGAAGCTCCGGTTCGACTTCCGCGCGCTCGGCCTGCGTGAGCTGGGCCGGCTCGGCGGCTGGATGTTCTGCTACGTGGCGGTCAGCCAGGTCGGCCTGATCGTGCTCTTCAACCTGCTCAACCGGGCGGGCGACGGGGACGCAGGCGCCCTGATCTACAACAACGTCTTCCTGCTGCTGATGATGGCGCACGGCATCATCGCCGTCTCGATCATCACCGCGCTGATGCCCCGGATGAGCGCTGCCGCCGCCGATGGCCGTTACGCCGACGTCGCCGCCGACCTGTCCCGGGGGACCCGCACGGTCTCCGCGGTACTCGCTCCGATCGCCGTCTGCTACGCGGTGCTGGCCACTCCACTGGCGGTGGTGCTGTTCCGCTACGGCGCGTTCACCGAGGAGAACGCCTCCGACACCTCGCTCGTGCTGCTGCTCGCCGCGCTCGCCCTGGTGCCGTTCGCGATCAGCCAGCTCTTCACCTTCGCCTTCTACGCCCTGCCGGACACCCGCACTCCGGCGCTGATCAACATCCCGGTGGTGGCGCTGCGGATCGGCGTGCAGATCGTGCTCTTCGCCGCGTTCGCCGCCCACTTCGCGGCGGCCGGAATGATGATCGGCAACGCGGTCTCGTACCTGGCCGCGGCGATCGGCTCCGCCTGGTTGCTCCGCCCGCGGGTCGGCCGGATCGGGCTGGCTCACATCATGCGCACCCTGGGCCGGGTTCTGGTCGCCGCGCTCGGCGCCGCGCTGGTCGGTCTGCTGGTGGTCGCCCTGCTGCCCGGCGGCGACACGCCGAGCTGGGCGCAGGCGCTCATCCAGCTCATCGTCGGCGGCGCGGCGATCGGCGGGACCTACCTCGGCCTCGCCATGGTGCTGCGGATCGGCGAGATCACCGAGGTGGTCGGCATGGTCCGCCGCCGGCTCGGACGCTGACCCGGCGGCTCGACCGCTCGCCCGCACGCACCGTGACCGTGGATCACCAGGGTTGGGGATGTGGCTGTGGATAACTCCGCGATTCACCGGTCAGCTACCGGATCGGCCTGTGGATAACCAGCCGTACGGCTGAGCGTGACCGGCCCGTCGGGGGGAACTAGGCCGGTGTTGGCGCGAACCGCCACACCAGCCCGGGCCCCTCCGGCGGCCTCTTGCGGTGAACCCGTAGATTGGCTAGTACATGTGCCAGCAACGTGGCTGACAACGGTCGCAACCGGACGACTTCCCCACTACCCGGCTCCCCGCCGGGTACGGCGGGAAGATGACATGTCGGGAAGACGGGCAACCCGGGTAAGGTCGCTCTCGACGGGTACGGCAGGCGCCGACGCTCAGCGTCGACACCGGTCGGCCGTTCCTTCGAAGGCAGAGCGGGAAGCCACATGCCCAGCAGCGCGGGTCCATCGATCGACACGATCACCGAGGGAGGACGGGTGACCCAGGTCGGCGAGGGTCAGGACGCGGACGAGAGCGCTCCGCCGGTCATGACCTTCGGTGCTCCCACGGCCGGTGAAGTCCTCGCCGATCGCTACGAGCTGGTCGAGCACATCAACAACGACAGCGCCGGCCGGCTGGTGTGGCGCGGTGTCGACGTGGTGCTGCGCCGCCCCGTGGCGGTCGTGCTGCGCTACCCGGGTGGCGACTCCGCCACCGAGATGCTCCAGGCCGCCGTCGCGGCCAGCCGGGTCATCCACCCCAACCTGGTCGGCGTCTACGACGCGATCGACGAGGACGAGCGGGCCTACGTGGTGCGCGAGTGGGTCGACGGGCGCTCCCTGCGCGAGATGGTGGCCGAGGACCAGCTCGATCCCGCCCGGGCGACCGCGATCGGCAGTTCCGTCGCCAGCGCACTCGCCGCGGTGCACGCCACCGACATGGTGCACGGCAACGTGCACCCCGGCACCGTCATGATCTCCGACGACGGCCGGGTGGTGCTGGCCGACGCCCGCACCGACGGCGCCGACAGCCAGGAGAGCGACATCCGGGCGGTCGGCGGCATCCTCTACTTCGCCCTGACCGGGCACTGGCCGCACGCCGAGGCCCCGCTGCGTGGCGCCACCGCCGGCCACGGGCGCGCCGCCATTCCCGACGCGGTCCGCGACGCCAGCGGCGCCATCGCCGCACCCCGCCAGGTCCGCGCCGGCGTGCCCGCGTACCTCGACGACCTGACCATGGATCTGCTCGACACCGAGATCGCCCCGCCCTCGTCGGACGTGCTCGCCGCCGAGCTGGACCGCCTCGACGTGCCCTCCGAGGAGCACTTCCTGGAGGAGACCGGCGGGCCGCTGCGCTTCGCCGCGGACAGCGACGAGGAGCCGTCCCCACTGGCCGCCGCCGGCGGCCGCAAGGTCGCCATCGGCATCGCCGGCCTGCTGGCCGTCGCCCTGGTCGGGCTCCTGATCGGCATCAGCGCGCTGGGAGGTGACGGCGACGACGACCCGCAGACCAACCCCGTCGCCGCGCCCACCTCGAGCGCGCCGGCCGGCGAGGCCACGCCGCCTGCCGCCGTGGGCCCGCTACGCGTCAAGGACGTCCGGATCATCGACCCCGACAGCAGGGTGCGCGACGAGCTCGGGGGCGCGAACAAGGTCATCGACGGCGACCGCAACGAGGGCTGGGGCACCGACACCTACACCGCGGCCAACTTCGGCAACCGGAAGTCGGGCATGGGTGTGTGGCTCGACCTCGGCGCGCTGCACACCGTGAAGTCGGTGCAGGTCGAGCTCTCGGCCACCGGCGCCTCCGCTCAGCTCCTCGCCGGCACGACCAACCCGCCGTCCAGCTCGTCCGGCGACAAGGACCTGGTCGCGAGCTACAAGAAGACGCCGATCGGGCAGCCGTTCGAGGAGCACGACGGCACCCGGATGACCTTCGACGGGTTCGACGCCGACAAGAAGTACCGCTACCTGCTGCTCTGGATCACGGTGCTGCCCTCGAACGATCGGGGCTACCAGGTCGACGTTCAGGAAATCACGGTCCAGGGCTCGTGAGCCGTTCACCACGATCCGGGCACCGCCTCCGCCGGACGTGGTGATGGATGAACACGAGGGCCGGACGACGGACAGGTCACCGGCCCCGCACGGGCCCGCCGATCCGCTCGGCGACCTCGCGCTGCTGCGTGCCCACGTCGCCGGCGACCGGGACGCCTTCGCCGAGCTCTTCCGCCGGCACCGTGACCGCCTATGGGCGGTGGCGCTGCGGACGATGGGTGACCGCGAGGAGGCGGCCGACGCCCTCCAGGACGCGATGCTCTCGGCGCACCGTGCCGCCGCCCGGTTCCGCGGCGACTCGGCGGTCACCACCTGGCTGCACCGGATCGTGGTGAACGCCTGCCTGGACCGGATCCGCCGGCGGCAGGCGCACCCCACCGTGCCGCTGCCGGACGGGGCACGCACCGACAACGGGTCGACCACCGGCGGTGTCGAGCCGGCCGCCCCGATGCACGACCACGACACCGCGCTGGTGGTCCGGGAGGCTCTCGCCGCGCTGCCGGTCGAGCAGCGCGCCGCGCTCGTCCTGGTCGACGTCCAGGGCTACCCGGTGGCCGAGGTCGCCCGGATCCTCGGCGTCGCCGAGGGGACGGTGAAGAGCCGGTGTGCCCGAGGGCGGGCCCGGCTGGCGGTGCTGCTGGGTCACCTGCGACCGGCGATCGGCGACCCGGCCGTGCCCACGCGGGTGGCGGGCGACGCGCCCGTCGGCCCGGTCGCCGACGTGCCGCCCGTCACCTCCGGGAACCCACGCCCGCCGGAGGGCGTCGGATCGGGGCCGGGGCGATCCCGGCGCGACGCCAACCAGGAGGACACGTGACGGTCGGGGGGTTCAGGGGGGTCGACCACGACCTGCTCGCCGACTACCTCGGCGGCGCGTTGGACGGCACCCCGCAGGAGGCGGCCGTCGCCCGGCTGGTCGCCGAGGACGCCGCCTGGGCCGAGGCGTACACGCTGCTCGCACCGGCGGTGGCGGGCGTCCGGGCCGACCTGGCCGGCTGGGGGGAGCCCGCGGTCGAGCTGCCGTCGGCGCTCGCCGACCAGATCACCGCGGCGCTCGCCGCGCTGCCACCCCCCGACCCGACCGCGCGACTCGCCGGCGACGAACACGTCGAGGCCGACGGGACGGTTCCGGAGGCACCCGCCCCGGCAGCCGTCGAGCCGACGCCGGCCGCCATCCCGGACCGGACACCCGCCACCGAAGAGGCCGACCAGGATGGCCGCGATGCCGTGCCGGCCGGCGCCGGGCCGCGGCTGGTGCCCACGCAGGGTGGTCCCGGGCGGCGCCGACCCAACAACGGCACCCCGCCGTCGGAGCCGGGCCGGGGTGCGCGCAACGGGCCGGGCCGGCGACAGCGGCGGTGGGGCCGGATCGCCGGGCCGGTGGCGGTTGCCGCGGTCTCCCTGGCGGCCGTCGGGCTCGGCGTGAACCAGCTGGCTCCCGGGCGGCAGGACGGCGGGGCCGACACGGCGTTGAACCAGCCGGCGAGCGCCCCGGACGAGGCCGGCGGGGTTACCCGGACCATCGCCCCGCCGCTGCGCAGCGGCACCAACTACACCCCACAGACCCTGGGCGTCCCCGGGGCGTCGACCGAGGTACGGCCGCTCGGGAGCGCGGCTCCGGGCGAGCAGCCCCGGGTCGACGGGGACGGCGGGCGGCTGCCCGCGCCTGACGGGCTGGACCGGCTCGCCCGGCTGACCGACCAGAGCGCGCTGAGCACCTGCCTCAACGAGATCTCGGTGGAACACGGCGCCGGTGCGCTCGTGGTCGAGTTGGTCGACTACGCCGCCTTCCAGGGTGAGCAGGCGTTGGTGGTGCGGTTCGCCGACAGCACGGGCGCTCGCTGGGCCTGGGTGACCGGTCCGGAGTGCGGTGTCCCCGGCTCGGGTGCGGACACCCGCTACCGCACGCGGGTAGGGTGAAGCCGCGGTCACCGGGCGTTTGACCGTCCACGTGACCTGACCCACCGGATGCCCGGCTCGGGAATTCCCGGTTCGTACGATGAGTTTCGCAAGTAGCTGCCGGCTCTCTCCAGGGGTCGGCACTCGGATCGGCATCGGTGCGCACCGAACGCCGAACACACACAACTCGGGAGACGGCAGTGGACGAGGTCCGCAACCTGATCATCATCGGCTCCGGGCCGGCTGGCTACACAGCGGCGGTCTACGCCGCGCGCGCCAACCTCAAGCCGCTGGTGATCGAGGGCGTTCAGTCCGGCGGCGCACTGATGACGACGACCGAGGTCGAGAACTTCCCCGGCTTCGCCGACGGCATCCTCGGGCCCGAGCTGATGGACAACATGCGCAAGCAGGCCGAGCGGTTCGGCGCCGAGTTCCTCACCGACGACGTGACCCGGGTCGAGTTGGTCGACACCGGCGACACCGGCTCCCACGCGGTCAGCACCGTCTGGGTCGGCGAGACCGCCTACCGCGCCCACGCAGTCATCCTCTCCACCGGTTCCGCCTGGCGCCCGCTGGGCGTGCCGGGCGAGCAGGAGTACCTCGGCCACGGCGTCTCCTCCTGCGCCACCTGTGACGGCTTCTTCTTCCGTAACCAGCACATCGTCGTCGTCGGCGGTGGTGACTCGGCGATGGAGGAGGCCAGCTTCCTCACCCGCTTCGCGGATTCGGTCACCATCATCCACCGGCGTGACTCGTTCCGGGCCAGCAAGATCATGGCCGACCGGGCGCTGAACAACGAGAAGATCAAGGTCGAGTGGAACTCCACGGTCGAGGAGATCCTCGGTGCCGACGGTAAGGTCTCCGGCGTCCGCCTCCGCAACGTGCACAGCGGCGAGACCAAGGTGCTCGACGTCACCGGCGTCTTCGTCGCGATCGGGCACGACCCGCGCAGCGAACTCTTCCGGGGGCAGGTGGAGCTCGACGACGAGGGGTATGTGAAGGTCGAGGCGCCGACCACCCGGACCAACGTGCCGGGTGTGTTCGCCGCGGGCGACCTGGTGGACCACACCTACCGGCAGGCGATCACCGCCGCCGGCACGGGTTGCGCCGCCGCCCTCGACGCCGAGCGCTTCATCGCCACGCTGCAGGGCTGAACAACCGAAACACACCCGGAGGAGGGTCATAGTGGGAACAACCAAGGCGGTCACCGACGCGAGCTTCGCCGCCGACGTACTGAAGTCCGACAAGCCGGTGCTGGTCGACTTCTGGGCCGAGTGGTGCGGTCCGTGCCGCAAGGTGTCGCCGCTGCTCGAGGAGATCGCGGGCGAGATGGGTGACCAGGTCACCATCGTCAAGCTCAACATCGACGAGAACCCGGAGACCGCCCGGAACTACCGGGTGATGTCCGTGCCGACCCTGACCGTGTTCAAGAACGGTGAGCCGGTGCAGTCCATCGCCGGGGCCAAGCCCAAGGGCGAGCTGGTGAAGCTCATCGAATCGGCGCTCTGACCCGCGCTGAAAGCATCCGGACCCCGTATCCGCCTCACGGCGGGTGCGGGGTCCGGCGTTTTTTCCGCCCGAGCCACCTCGCCGGTCCGGAGCGCATAACCTCAAGCCGGGGCCGCCCGGCCAGCCAGCTTCCGTGCAGAGGGGGTCGTGCGTGCGTCCGATCCGTCCCGGTGACCGCGGGCCCGCGGTCACGGAGATCCGTACGGTCCTGACCGGTCTCGACCTGCTCCCGAGGACGACCGTTCCGCACGACGACGAGTTCGACGTCGAGACCGAGCGGGCGGTACGGGCGTTCCAGCAGTCGCGCGGGCTGAGCGTCGACGGCCGGGTCGGCGCGGAGACCTGGCGGGCCCTGGACGCCGCACGCTGGCGACTCGGCGCCCGCACGCTCTACCACGCGGTGCCCGAGCCGCTCACCGGCGAGGACGTCCGCTCTCTGCAGGAGCGCCTGCTGGAGATGGGGTACGACGCGGGCCGGGCGGACGCGATCTACGGCGTACGGACCTCGCGGGCCGTCGCCCAGTTCCAGCGTGAGGTGGGGCTGACCCCGGACGGCTCGTGCGGGCCGCACACCATGAACGCGCTGCGCCGGCTGGGCCGCAAGGTGGTCGGTGGCCGCCCACAGTGGCTGCGCGAGTCCGACGCGATCCGGCAGTCCGGCCCGACCCTGGTCGGCCGGACGGTGGTCATCGACCCGGGACACGGCGGCACGGACCCGGGGGTGGTGGTGCCCGACGGGAATCTGCGCTGGACCGAGGCCGACCTGGTCCACGACCTGGCCAGCCGGCTGGAGGGGCGGCTCGCCGCCGCCGGGGTGCGGGTGCAGCTCACCCGCGGGCCGGCGCCCGGGGAGTGCCTGCCGGACACCGAGCGGGCGCAGCTGGCCAACGCCCTCGGCGCCGACGTGTTCATCTCGCTGCACACCGACGGGCACGCCAATCCGGATGCCGACGGGGTGGCGACCTACCACTACGGCACCGACAACGGGGTCACCTCGGCGACCGGTGAGCGGCTGGCCGGGCTGGTGCAGCGGGAGATCGTGGCGCGTACCGGGCTGCGCGACTGTCGTACCCATGCCAAGGCGTGGGACCTGCTCCGGCTGACCCGGATGCCGGCGGTCCGGGTGGAGCTGGGTTATCTGACCTCCCCGGCGGACCGTGGCCGGCTGGTGGATCCCCGGTTCCGGGATCGGGTGGTGGAGGCGATCGTGGCCGCCGTGCAGCGGATGTACTTCCCGATCGAGCGGGACGTGCCGACCGGCTCGATCGACGTCAGCGAGCTGCGTGCGGTGGTCGCCGCCGGCACGGTGGTCGACTGAGCCGCGCTGGCCGGCCCGGCTGGGCCGCGGCGGCCGGCGGGTCAGCCGGAGGTGGTCGACCGGGTGGCCGGGGCGGGGCGGACCGGGCGGAGCAGCGTCTCCGGGCTCATCGAACCGAGCAGCTTCTCCAGCGCGTACTCGACGTCGGACTTCCAGCTCAGCGCGGTACGTAGCTCCAGGCGCAGTCGGGGGAAGCGCGGGTGCGGACGTACCGTCTTGAACCCGACGGAGAGGAAGAAATCGGCGGGTGCGACGCAGCCGCCGGCCGGGTCGTCGGCGTCGCCGAACTTCGCGTCACCGAACGCCTCGATCGCCTTGATCCCCCGCTTGGTCAGGTCCCGCGCGACGCCCTGCACGAGCATCCGGCCGAGCCCTCCGCCGGCAAAGGCGGCAACCACGTTGGCGGTCATCAGCAGCGCCGCGTCGGCGGAGACCGGGGAGGTGGGGAAGGCCATCGAGCGGGGCACGTAGGCCGGCGGGGCGTACATGACGAAGCCGGCGGGCATGCCGTCCACGTAGGCGAGCTTGCCGCAGGAGCCCCACTCCAGCAGCGTCTGGGAGACCCAGGCCTCCTTCTCCAGGCCGGGATCGCCGGCGGCGCAGGCGCGGTCCGCGGAGACCGGGTCGAGCTCCCAGTAGACGCACTGCCGGCACGGGCGGGGCAGATCCTCCAGGGTGTCCAGCGTCAAGCTGACCAGACGTCGCGACATGGCGCATCCCCACAAATAGGCTCGGTGCTGAACCCGGCACGGAACGACAGCGCCGCCTTCCTGCCCCCGACGAGCGATCGTACGCCGCCAACCGACCGTACGGGAGAGGACGCGCGAACCCTCACCGCGGCGGGTGACCGCGTCCGGGATATGGACGATCCTCGTGTCCGTACCGCCGCCCCTGGTCACGGCCGACTAGGATCGACATTCGGCGTCCCGTGCCGCCATGGTCGCCGGTGTCCCGGGTACGCCCCGAACGGGAGTCCGCCCCGCAGCGATCGAGGTGATGTCATGACCGGTACGACGCTCGACGACTACACCGACCGGTACGCCCGCCGCGTCCGGGGGATGACCGCCTCGGAGATCCGGGCCCTCTTCGCGGTGGCCAGCCGGCCGGAGGTCGTCTCGCTGGCCGGCGGTGCGCCCTACATCGCCGCGCTGCCGCTCGACGCGGTCGGCGAGATGCTGGGCCGACTCGGCGCCGAGCAGGGCGTGACCACCCTCCAGTACGGCATCGGCCAGGGCACCCTGGAGCTGCGCGAGCGGATCTGCGAGGTGATGGCGCTCTCCGGGATCGACGCGGGGTGCGGCGCCTCCCCGGAGGACGTGGTGGTGACCGTCGGCGGGCAGCAGGCGCTCGACCTGGTGGCCCGGCTCTTCCTCGACCCGGGCGACGTGGTGCTCGCCGAGGGCCCGACCTACGTCGGCGCGCTCGGGGTGTTCCAGGCCGCCCAGGCGCAGGTGGTGCACGTGCCGATGGACGACGACGGGTTGATCCCCGAGGCGCTCGAGGCGGCCATCGCCGACCTGGCCCGAGCCGGCCGGCGGGTGAAGTTCCTCTACACCATCCCCACCTACCAGAACCCGACCGGTGTGACGCTGACCGAGGAGCGCCGGGAACGGGTCCTCGACATCTGCGAGCGCGCCGGCCTGCTGGTGGTCGAGGACGACCCGTACGGGCAGCTGGGCTTCGAGGGTGAGGCGCCGGCGCCGCTGCGCGCCCGGCGGCGGGAAGGCGTCTTCTACCTCAGCACCTTCTCCAAGACCTTCGCGCCGGGGCTGCGGGTGGGCTGGATCCTGGCTCCGCACGCCGTCCGCGACAAGCTGGTCATCGCCAGCGAGGCGCAGATCCTCTGCCCCAGCGGCTTCGCCCAGGCGGCCGTCTCGACGTACCTCGGCACCATGCCCTGGCGGCAGCAGCTCAAGGTCTACCGCGAGGTCTACCGCGAGCGCCGCGACGCGATGCTGGACGCGCTCGCCGACCTGATGCCGGCGGACACCACCTGGACCACTCCCGGCGGGGGTCTCTTCGTCTGGGCCACGCTGCCCGACGGCCTCGACTCCAAGGCGATGATGCCGCGCGCCGTCGCCGCCCGGGTCGCCTACGTTCCCGGGACGGGCTTCTACGCCGACGGCACCGGTGGCGGCAACATGCGGCTGAACTTCAGCTTCCCGCCCCCGGAGCGGATCCGCGAGGGCGTGCGCCGGCTGGCCGGGGTGATGGAGCAGGAGCTCGCGATGCGCCGGGTTTTCGGCACCGTGCGCGGGGCCGGCTCGCGTCGGGGCCAGGCCGGCTCGGACACGCCGGGACCCGACTTGGCATGATTCCGGCATGGGTACGACCGCTGCCGAACAATCCGTGACCGCACCCGCCGTCACCGACGATCTGCGCGTCCTGGTGCTGGCCGGCGGGCTCTCCTACGAACGGGACGTCTCGCTGCGCTCCGGCCGCCGGGTGCTCGACGCGCTGCGCGCGGTCGGCATGGACGTCGAGCTCCGGGACGCCGACGTCGCGCTGCTGCCGGCACTGGCCGTCGATCCGCCGGACGCGGTGGTGATCGCCCTGCACGGTGCGACCGGCGAGGACGGCTCGCTGCGCGGCGTGCTCGACCTGTGCGACGTGCCGTACGTCGGCTGCGACGCGCGGGCGTCCCGGCTGGCCTGGGACAAGCCGTCGGCGAAGGCGGTGCTCCGCGAGGCGGGCATCCCGACGCCGGACTGGGTCGCCCTGCCGCACGACCGCTTCTCCGAGCTGGGTGCGGTGGCGGTGCTCGACCGGATCGTCGACCGGCTCGGCCTGCCGCTGATGGTCAAGCCCGCGCAGGGCGGCTCGGGCCTGGGCGCCGCCGTGGTCCGCGACGCCGCGGCGCTGCCGGCCGCGATGGTGGGCTGCTTCGCGTACGACTCGACGGCACTCGTCGAGCGGTACGTCCCCGGGATGGATGTCGCGGTCTCCGTGGTCGACCTGGGCGACGGCCCCCGGGCGCTGCCGGCGGTCGAGATCGTGCCCCGCAACGGGGTGTACGACTACGCCGCCCGGTACACGGCCGGCCGGACCACCTGGCACACGCCGGCCCGGTTGGAGCCCGAGGTGGCCGAAACCGTGGCCAAGGTGGCGCTGGCCGCGCACACCGCCCTCGGCCTGCGGGACCTGTCCCGGGTCGACCTGATCGTCGACGCCGACGGGCAACCGCACGTGCTGGAGGTGAACGTCTCGCCGGGCATGACCGAGACGTCGCTGCTGCCCCTCGCGGTGGCAGCCGACGGCCTGGACTTCGGGCGGGTACTCAGCTCGTTGGTGGCCCGGGCCGCCGCCCGCCGGCGCTGACCGCCTCCGGGAAGCGCCGGCGCAGACCTCGGCTGCGGCCGGGACGCCCGACGGGCCCTGACCGTCGCTCCTATTCGGCGGCCGGCTTACCCCTCGCCGCACCGGCTTCGGCCTCGGCTCCGGCCTCGGCTTCGGCCTCAGAGTCGGAGTCGGAGTCGGGGCCGGCTTCGGAATCGGCTGCGGCCACCGGCTCCGGGTACTCCTCGGCCGCCTCGATCACCGACGTCGGCTCCTCCTCCTCGGGGCTGCTGACGGGGGCGCTGTCGGTGAGGCTGGACGGCGCCTGCCACTGGATCCGCGGCGGCTCGGCCAGCGGACGGCCGCCGAACTCGGCGAGCCAGGCCGCGATCATCGCGAGATTCTCTCGCCACTGAGATTCCGGGATCGGCGGCAGGATCGAGTCCCAGAGCGGGAGGAAGGTGCCCCGCAACTGGAGACGGCCGTAGGGCCGGGCCAGGAACCACATGTGCAGGTGCGCGGAGCCGTCGCCCCAGCGGTTCACATGCACGCGCGCCACCCCGTCGAGCGAGCGGATCGCCCGCTCCAGCCGCACGGTCATCACCCCGAGTTCCGCGGCGAGCAGGTTCGGCAGATCACCGAGATCGAGGTGAGACCGGGACTCCAGGATGAGGACCATCGGGAGGCCGGTCGGGCGGTCCATCGCGCGTACCCGCCACCGCTCGCCGACCCAGATGTAGGCGTCGTCGGGCGCGCTGCACGCCGTGCATTCCCGGGGGCCCTCGCCCTTGCGGGGCGGTTCGACCGGGACCGGATCATCGAGCTGCTTGACGCGGATGTCGCCCTCGAAGGGGAACGAGGGCCACTGGGTGAAATCCGGAACTGCGGGAGGGGTGTCGGGCACGAGGCTGACCCTAACCGAGTCGAGCACCGGTGTCCCTACCCGAATCAGCGGTTGTCGTCGGCACCTCAGAAGGCCCGGGCCGGGCCGTCCACACGGTTATCCACAGGCCTCCGCAGCCGCGAATACGCCCCGTCATCCACAGGCCCACACCCCGTTCCACGCGCTGTTTCACGTGAAACTGCGGTCGCCTGTGGAAAACCGGTGTGGATAACTTTGGCCGGCTCCGCGACCGCTCTGGGTCGAGGACGCGCCGCTCCGGGTCGCGGCCTGTTTCACGTGAAACGGCGCCCACCGCCAGCGTGGCTTCGCTATGCGCGCGAGACCCGCGGGAGAGGGTCGGCGCCGCCTCTGGCGCTCGATGATCGCCGGTTCGGAACGCCGGTGTCGCCCTTGCCGCAGGGCAGCGGCGGCACGGGCGCGGAGAGACGGCCTGGCGTCTACCGGCGCAGGCGGGCAGGCACCGGCTCGACGCCCCGGGCCGGATGGCCGGCCAGGCCGCGCGGCGGCGGTCCGACGCGGCGGCGGTCCGAGGCCGGCCAGGCCGCGCGGCGGCGGTCCGAGGCGGCGACGGTCCGCCGTGAGCGCCAGGTCGGGGATACGAGGGATCGGGTGACGCCGGGTGGGATATACGAGGGGCCGGGTGACGGGAAGCCGGCGACGGCGGGTCGGAGTGGCGGCGGCATCTGAATCCGGACCGGACGCGGTTTCACGTGAAACAGGGAGACCCCCTTTCGGTGCGTTGCCACCCACGACGCGCGCCGCCGGATCTCGGCTTGAGAATCGCGATCTGCCGTGCCCGGCAGAGCCGGTGCCGCCCGGCGGCGCCCACGGCATCGCTCCTCGGCCCGCACGGGCGACCGTCGGCCGAGGTTCCGGCACCGGCCCTTGTCCCTGGCGGGTCGCGCAGCCCCGCTCAGGTCCGCGCTGACGGACGCGCCGACCCCGGACTCGCAGAGCCCGGACTCGCAGAGCCCGGGCCCGCAGAGCCCGGGCCCGCAGAGCCGGGGCGGGCAGAGCCGGGGGGCAGAGCCAGGCAGCAGGAGCGGGCAGGGTCGAGCCGGGCGGCAGGAGCGGGCAGGGTCGAGCCAGAGGGGTACAGGGCGGGCGAGGCGACCTCCGGCCGGGCGGGGGCGGGGGCGGGCCGGCGCGGGGCGCGGGGCGAATCCAGAGGGCGATTTCCGTGGCGCGCCGCCTCGATCTTGAGGCGGGGGTCCACGACGGGCGGTCACGCCCCGGGGGCCCTGACGCCGCAGTCCGGGTGGCAGAGAGATGGCAATTCGATCGAGGCTCCGCCTGGGCCGATCCCGATGGCCCGTACCGGCCCCTGAGCGGGCCGGTAGCGGCTCGACCGCGCCGGACCCAGCCGGTTAGGCGTCCGGAGCGGATGCGAGGCGCCAGGGCGATCTGAAGGGGTGGAAACCCTCCGCACCGCATCAGCAGACCGCTCCACAACAGCCCTGGCCCGAACGACACCGGGTCGTGCCGACCCGGGCGCGACCCCGGGGACGGGCAGCGTCGCCGCACCCGCCTCCGTAGCGGGGCCGTCCCGATGACGCACAGTCCGGGCCGAGCGGCCTTCGCGGATGGCGCGAGCGGAGCACCGAGGCGGGTCGGCGCATTCGCCCCGCAGCCGTTTCACGTGAAACGGGGGTGCAGGCCCGATCGCACAGCGGCTCTCCGCAACTGGCGGGCACCTCAGGGCGGATACGCCTGACGCCCGAACCGAGGGGCGACCTGACGGGAACTGCTCGGCATGCGCCGCCCGCCGACCGGACCGATGGCCGCGCTGACGGAACTGCCCGGCAAGCACCGCCCGCCGACCGGACCGACGGCCGCGCTGAGGGGAACTGCCCCGGCGCCGCGCCGGTAAATCCACTGAAGGGCGGATCCGGAAGGTCGACGGTAACGACAACGGCCGCGCACCCCGTTCGGGTGCGCGGCCGTTTGGCGATCGGCTCAGTCGGTCGCGGACTCCTCCTGGCCGACCCCGATGATCCCGACGATCCGCTCCAGGTCGTCGACCGTGGCGAACTCGATAGTGATCTTGCCCTTGCTCCGCCCGATGTCCACCTTGACGCGGGTGTCGAACCGGTCGGAGAGCCGGTCGGCGAGGTCGGTCAGCGCCGGCGCGTGCGGCTTGGTACGCCGCTTGGCGGCCTGGGTCTTCGCCGGCCCGTCGCTCAGCGCCAGGGCGACGATCTCCTCGGTCGCCCGCACCGACAGCCCCTCGGCCACGATGCGGAGTGCGAGCTGCTCCTGCGCCTCGGTGTCGTCCAGGCTCAGCAGCGCCCGGGCGTGCCCGGCGGAGAGCACGCCGGCGGCGACCCGGCGCTGCACCTGAGCGGGCAGGTTCAGCAGTCGGATGGTGTTCGAGATCTGTGGCCGGCTGCGGCCGATCCGGCGGGCCAGCTCCTCGTGGGTGGCCCCGAACTCCTCCAGCAGCTGCTGGTACGCGGCCGCCTCTTCCAGCGGGTTGAGGTTCGCCCGGTGGATGTTCTCCAGCAGCGCGTCCCGGAGCATCGCGTCGTCCCGGGTGTCCCGGATGATCGCCGGAATGCTCTCTCGGCCGACCGCCTGGGCGGCCCGCCAGCGGCGCTCACCCATGACCAGTTCGTACTTCTCGTCGTCGAGCTGGCGTACGACGATCGGCTGGAGGAAGCCGACCTCCTGGATCGAGGTCTTCAGCTCCTCCAGCGCGTCCTCGTCGAAGACGTGCCGCGGCTGCTTCGGGTTCGGCACGATCGCGTCGACCGAGATCTCCGCGAACCGCGCGCCGGGCACCGGGCTCAGCGTCGACTCAGGCTGCTCCGCAACGGGGGCCGGGCTCGGCGGCGCTACCGCCCCGTTGACCGGCTCGGCGGCGACCGGTCCGCTCTCGGGCTCAGCCGTGATCGCACCGGCGCCCGGTACCGGCCCGGTCGGGATGAGCGCCCCCAGGCCTCGACCCAGACCGCCCCGAGGACGGTTCTTCATGCCTCGCCTCCCGACGACTCGTCCGCACTACGCATTCCGGCTCACCGGCTCCATGGCGCCCCGCTCGGCGATCTCCTGGGCGGCCTCGAAGTAGCTCGTCGCGCCCCGCGACCCGGGATCGTAGGTCATCACCGACTGGCCGTAGCTGGGCGCCTCGGAGACGCGCACGTTGCGCGGGATGACCGCCTGGAGGACCTTGTCGCCGAAGTGGTTACGTACGTCCTGCTCGACGGCGTCGGCCAGCCGGGTACGCCGGTCGTACATGGTGAGCAGGATGGTGGAGACCTCGAGCCGAGGGTTGAGGTGCTGCCGGACCAGGTTGATGTTGTTGATCAGCTGGTTCAGCCCCTCCAGCGCGTAGTACTCGCACTGGATCGGGATGAGCACCTCCTGCGCGGCCACCAGGGCGTTCACCGTGAGCAGGCCGAGCGAGGGCGGGCAGTCGATGAAGACGTAGTCGAAGTGACCGGGGTACGCGGTGATCGCCCGGTCGAGGCGAGACTCCCGCGCGACGACGGAGACGAGTTCGATCTCCGCGCCGGCGAGGTCGATGGTGGCCGGCACGCACCAGAGGTTGGGGATGCCCTCGACCGCCTGGGCGACGTCGTCGAGCGGCACGCTGTTGATCAGGCAGTCGTAGACGTCCGGCACACCGGTGTGGTGCGGCACGTTCAGCCCGGTCGAGGCGTTTCCCTGCGGGTCGAGGTCGATCACCAGCACCCGGTTACCGTGCAGCGCGAGCGCGACCGCCAGGTTGACCGTGGTGGTCGTCTTCCCCACACCGCCCTTCTGGTTCGCGACGCACATGACCCGGGTCCGCTCGGGCCGAGGCATTGTCACCTCGCCACTGGGGTTCAGGATCTGCACGGCGCGCATCGCCTCCATAGCCAACGGTGGGTCATCGTCCACGTCCGTTTCACGTGAAACGGACGACGGGTCAGCAGCCGGCGACGCCGGGTACGGCTCGGCTGGAGCGGTGGCGACATCGGGTGCCGCCGGGGCCGCGTCGCGTACCGCGTCGGGGGTCGGCTGATGCGGCACTGCCGGCTCGAACCGGGCCGAGGCGGCCGTGTTCCGGCGGGGCTGGGTCGGTGCGTCAGCGGGGGCGTTCGCCGGTCGCGACGTGCCCTCCGCAGCCCGCCGCGAGGCCGGTGAGCCACTCGATTCCGATCCGGCCGACACCCCGCCGACGGTGGGTTGGTCCCGCCGCGCCGCCGGGTCGCCGTCGACCGGGTGGGGCGCCGGGTTTCCGGAGCCCCCGTCGGGCGACCAACTCGGGTAGCCGGTTTCACGTGAAACATGGTCGTTGGCCGACCCGGTCACGCGTGGATCGTCGTACCTGCCGTCGTCATGCACCTGTCATCCCTGCCCGCTTCGGATGGTCGGTCCGCACCCCGTCAACTGGCCACGCCCGCGCTCGTCCCGCGGAGCCCGCGGCCCGGCGGGAGCGGCCGGGACCAACAACTTCCGTCGCCGCCCGCTCCACACTATCGACGCGCGGTCAGCCTACGGTGGACGGGCGCGGCCGGTCCACGTCGGGTTCTCATCCCTTCGGTCCACCCGCACCGGTTCAACGACAGAACCATCGACCGGGAAGCCGGTGACAAGACCCGAACCATTGGTCGATCACGATCGCCGCCGCGGGCGGTGCGGCTCGGCACCGCCCGCGTGGCTCCTGAAGGAACGGACGGGTGGTCAGCGCCCGCGGGGCCGACCGCCCCGGGACTTCCGGCTGGCCTTCGGACGCGGGCCCACCAGGCGCTCCCGGACGACCTCCACCACCGTGGTCGGCGGGTCGATGACGTCGACGCCGCAGTGCCGCACCGTCGGCGCGCCGCCGCCGAGCTTCGCCACCACAGCCGCGTGCTCGGCGATCTCCTCGGCGGCCGAGGCGCCCTTGAGCGCCAGCAGCCGGCCACCCCGTACCGCCAGGGGGAGGCACCAGGCGGCGAGCCGGTCCAGCGGCGCGACGGCCCGGGCGGTGACCACGTCGCCGCTGAGCGGGGCCGCACCGGTCGTACCGCTCGCGGCCTCGTCGGCCCGGCCGCGGAACACCCGGGTGGTCTTGGTCAGACCGAGCTCCTCGACGACCTCGACCAGAAAGGAGGTACGTCGGGCGAGTGGTTCGATCAGGGTCACCGTCAGATCCGGGCGGGCGATCGCCAGCACCAGGCCGGGCAGGCCCGCGCCGGAGCCGACGTCGAGGACCGTCGCGCCCTCGGGGATCCGCTCGGCGACGGCGGCACAGTTCAGCAGGTGCCGGTCCCAGATCCGGGGGGCCTCCCGCGGGCCGATCAGGCCGCGCAGCACCCCGTCGGTCGCCAGCAGTTCGGCGTACGCGGCGGCCACGTCGAGGCGGTCGCCGAAGAGGGTACGGGCCGCACCGGCCAGCTCCGGCGGCAGCGCGGCGTCGGACGGCGCGGGCACGGTCGACGCTCCGCCCTCCGCCGCGGCCTCAGGCGGAACGTCGGGGTCGCCGGAGTGGTCACCGGGCCGGACAGCCGACGGCCCGGGTGAGGTGCCACCCGGGCCGGCCACGGCTCCCGCCGCGGTGTCGTCGTGGGTCACCCGGTCAGTCCACCGGCCGGACGATGATGCGCCGGTTCGGCTCGACGCCCTCGGACTCGCTTTCGACGCCGGTCATCGCGTTGACAACGTCGTGCACGCACTTGCGCTCGAAGGCGGACATCGGCTCCAGCCGGACGGCCTCGCCGTACTCCTTGACCTTCTCCACCGCGTTCTTGGCCACCGCGGCGAGTTCCTTGCGCCGGTTGGCCCGGTAGCCCCCCACGTCGAGCAGCAGCCGGCTCGGCGTGCCGGTCTGCCGGAAGACGGCGAGCCGGGCCAGCTCCTGGAGCGCCTCCAGGGTGGCGCCACGCTGACCGACGAGGTTCTGCAGCCGGGCACCGACGACCTCGACCATCGGGCGCCCGCCGGCGACCAGCTCGTCGATGTCGCCGTCGTAGTCGAGGATGTCGAGCAGGCCCTCGACGTAGTCGGCGGCGATCTCGCTCTGCCGGAACAGGTCGCTGTCGGCCGCGCTCCGCTTCTCCCGGCCCGCCTCGACCTCGGTCTCCTCGACCTCGGTCTCCTCGGGCTCGGTGTCGCCGTTCGCCGCGATCGGGGCGGTCTCCTCCTCGTCCAGGGACTCGTCGGCGCGGGGGATGCTGGTGTCGGTCACGGTCTCATCTCCGTACTCGCTCGGCCGGACCGTCGGGTCCGCTGGTTTCCCGGGGCCGGCGGGAGGTCGCCGGTGCCCGCGGGCACGTCTTACGGGCAGTGTCGCCCGCGGCCGCGCGATGCGCGGCGCATTCCGCCGGCGCCGGCCGTACGGCGGCTGCACGGTGCGGAACGGGCCGCCGTCGGTCACCCGGCGGCGGCCCGTACTCAGCTCAGCCCTGCCGCTTGGCGGGGCGTCCCTTCTTCGGGTTCATCGGCTTGGCGCCCGGCTTCGGCCCGGCGATCTTCGGCGCGGTCGCCTTGGCCGGCACCTGCGGGGCCGGCTTACCACGCCCGAACAGACCGCCCGACTTGGCCGGCTGGACGGGGTTGCGGGCCCCCGAGGTGGCCTTGTTGGCGGTGGGCGGCGGCGGGTACTTGCGCAGCACCCACTGCTGCTGACCGAGGGTGAAGAGGTTGTTGGTGACCCAGTAGATGATCACGCCGATCGGGAAGATGGCGCCGGAGACGAGCAGGGAGAGCGGGATGCCGTAGAGCATCAGCCGCTGGATCATCCGCTGCTGCGGGTCCTCGGCCCAGCCGGTCTTCAGGATCATCTGGCGGCTGGTGAGGTAGGTGGTGCCCATCATCACCAGGACCAGGATGCCGGCGATGATCTTTACCGTGGTGCCGTTGGCGTTCAGCCGGGCCAGCTCGTCCGCGGTCGAGCCGAACTTGCCGGCGATCGGGGCGGTGAAGAGCTTCGCCTGCGAGGCGCTGTCGAACTGCTCGACCGACCAGCCGTAGAGGGTCTTGGCCTGCTTGGCCGGGTCGAGCCGGCGGAGCACGTGGAAGAGGCCGAGGAAGACCGGAATCTGGAGGAACATCGGAAGGCAGCCCATCAACGGGTTGGCCTTTTCCTTCCGGTAGAGCTCCATCATCTCTTTCTGGAGCGTCTCCCGGTCACCCTTGTGCTTCTCCTGCAGGGCCTTGACCTGTGGCTGCAACGCCTGCATCGCGCGCTGCGACTTGATCTGCTTGACGAAGACCGGGAAGAGGATCACCCGGACGGTGACCACCAGGAAGATGATGGCCAGGATCCAGGCGAAGTTCGTGCCGATCACCGCGCCGACCGGGATCCCGATGGCGTCCCAGGCGGAGTGCCAGGTCAGCAGGATCCACGAGATCGCGTAGTAGATCCAGTCCAGACTGAACAATTCTCAGGCTCCAGTCACATCGGCACGGCGGCGACCGCCCGGCTCCGGCACCGGGTCATGTCCACCAGGGTGGAAGGGGTGGCAGCGCAACAGCCGCCGGACCGCCAGGGCGGCTCCGCGGACCGCGCCGTGCCGGGCCACCGCCTCCTGGGCGTACGCACTGCACGACGGGTAGAACCGACAGCGGGCCGGCAGTGCCGGACTTATCCACCGACGGTACGCGATGATGGGCCCGATCAGCACACGGGCGGCGGCGCTGCTCGGCCGGGGGGCGGTCGGGTCGGCGCTCATCGGCGCCGCCCTCGCCCGGCCCGAGCCGCGGTGATCGCGGCATCCAGGTCAGCGCCGAGCGTCGGATAGGACGCGTCCGCGGCCGCCGGCAGGGCCCGGACGACCAGCGTGCTGCCGGCCGGCAGCGCGGCGAGGCGCTCGCGGACCAGGTGCCGGAGCCGGCGGCGGACGCGGTTGCGTACCACGGCGGGCCCGACGGCCTTGGACACGACGAAGCCGGCGCGGGTCGGGGCGGAGGGCTGCTCCGCACCGGTGGTCCGCGCCGGCTCCGGCGAGGTCGGTGTCTCTGGTTCAGGGGAGGCCGGCAGGGTCAGGTGGACCACGACGGCGCCTCGGCCGGCGCGTCGGCCACCCCGGACCGCTGCGGCGAAGTCAGTACTGCGCCGCAGTCGTTGCGCGGCCGCCAGCACGACTGCCCACGTCCCCCGGACCTACCCGGTCGGCCTCAGGCCGACAGGGTGGTACGACCCTTGGAACGGCGGTTCGCGAGGATGGCACGGCCGGCACGGGTGCGCATGCGCAGCCGGAAGCCGTGGGTCTTCGCGCGCCGGCGGTTGTTCGGCTGGTAGGTGCGCTTGCTCACGTCAGGCTCTCCGTTTTCGTACGCGCCCCGCGCGACGGGATCGCCGGGGTCGTGGGGTGGTTCAGGCCACCTCGGCGGTGGCCCCCGTTCGGTGCTGCCCGGCGGAGCGGGACCTCGGCAGTGCGGGGATGCGACCGCGGACAGCAAGCACCCATCACCCTAGCAGAGGGCGAGAGAGCAGCCGCTCCAGCCTACGCAGGGGCGCAATGACCGTCAAACAGCTCAGCCGGGATCCACCCGGACGCGCCGAGGACCGAAGCGGCGGTTTTCACTGATGCCGACAACGGCCGGGCCGCGCCGACGGTTGATGGCGCAGGGACAACGCTGTTACCGTGCCCGATTGCGGTCGGCGTCGGGGGTGCAGTCGTCGTCGACCGGCAAGACCGGACAAGGTAGTGAATCGTTCGGCACGGTGTACCCGCTTCAGCGCCCGTTCAGGCAGGGGCAGGTCCCACCCGGAACCGACGAACGGCCACAATCGGTCGGTACACAGGCTGTGGATAACTTGTGGATGACGACCGGTCGGCCATTCGGCCGCTCGGGTGGTGATGGACCACCCGCGCGAATGCGGCGGGCCCGGGACGGCCGGCTGGCAGACAGCGGCGGCCGGGGAGCAGAAGCGAGGGGGTGGCACGACGGTGGCCGGTACGACCGACCTTGCCGCGGTGTGGACGGCGGCGACGGACGAGCTCGCCGACGAGATCATCTCCGCCCAGCAGCGGGCCTACCTCCGACTGACCCGGCTGCGGGCCATCGTCGAGGACACCGCGTTGATCTCCGTGCCGGACGCCTTCACCCGCGACGTGATCGAGTCACGCCTGCGGCCGGCGATCACCGAGGCGCTCACCCGCCGGCTGGGCCGGCCGATCCAGGTCGCGGTCACCGTCCGGGTCGCCGAGGACGCCACCGGCCGCCCGGCGGGCACCGTCTACCGCAGCGCGCCCGAGTCGGAGCCGATCGATCCCCGCGGCGGGCCGGCCGCCCTGCTCGACGAGCCGGCCGGTGTGAGCCAGCGACCGGAAGTGTCGCTTCCTGAGCAGCCGCAGCCCGAGCAGAGCCCCGAGCCGCCGACTGCGGCGCCGATCGGCGACGGGCACCACCCCGGGCTGGCCGGGCGGGACGCGCAGGAGACGTTGTTCAGTGCCGTCTTCGCCGAGCCGCCGGCGCCCCGGCCGGCGCCCGAGCGGCGCGGCTTCGACGAGCAGGCCGCTCGGCTGAACCCGCCGGGCTCGGACACCCGCCCGTACGAGCCCCGGTACCGCGACGACGCCGGCTCACCCCGGGACCAGCACGTGATCCGGGCGCTGCCGCGCGACGGCGGGACCGACAGCGGGCCCGGCCGGGGTGGCACGGATCACCGGACCGGGATGCGGGACGACCGCCGGCTGCCCGGCGCCGACACCGGCGGCAACCGGCTGAACCCGAAGTACATGTTCGAGACGTTCGTCATCGGCTCGTCCAACCGGTTCGCGCACGCCGCGTCGGTCGCGGTGGCCGAGTCACCGGCGAAGGCCTACAACCCGCTCTTCATCTACGGTCACTCCGGGCTGGGCAAGACCCACCTGCTGCACGCGATCGGGCACTACGCCACGACCCTCGGCAATGCCCGCTCGGTCCGGTACGTCTCGACCGAGGAGTTCACCAACGACTTCATCAACTCGCTCCGGGACGACAAGACCAGCGCGTTCCAGCGGCGCTACCGCGACGTCGACATCCTGCTGATCGACGACATCCAGTTCCTGGAGAACCGCGAGCGCACCCAGGAGGAGTTCTTCCACACCTTCAACACCCTGCACAACGCCAACAAGCAGATCGTGATCACCTCCGACCGGTCGCCGCGCCAGCTCGCCACCCTCGAGGACCGGATGCGAACCCGGTTCGAGTGGGGGTTGCTGGCCGACATCCAGCCGCCGGACCTGGAGACCCGGATCGCGATCCTGCAGAAGAAGGCGGCGCAGGAGCGGATGTACGCCCCGCCGGACGTGCTGGAGTTCATCGCCTCCCGGGTGTCGAACTCGATCCGGGAACTGGAGGGCGCGCTGATCCGGGTGACCGCGTTCGCCAGCCTGACCCGGTCGACCGTCGAGCTGTCACTGGCCGAGGAGGTCCTCCGGGACTTCATGCCCGACGGCGCCGGGCCGGAGATCAACGCCGACCAGATCATGGCGTCGACGGCTGACTACTTCGGGGTGAGCCTGGAGGACCTGCGCGGGCACTCCCGGTCCCGGGTACTGGTCAACGCCCGTCAGGTGGCGATGTACCTGTGCCGGGAGTTGACCGACCTCTCGCTGCCCCGGATCGGCCAGGCGTTCGGCGGCCGGGACCACACCACGGTGATGCACGCCGACCGCAAGATCCGGCAGCAGATGGCCGAGCGCCGGTCGCTCTACAACCAGATCGCCGAGCTGACCAACCGGATCAAGCAGAACACCTGAGGCGCGTACGCCTGCCGGCGGGAGACCGACGACGGGCCGCACCCTCCGCCCGGCCGCGCCCACGGCCGGGTTTTTCTGTTTTCCACACCCGGTGAACTTGACCCTCGAGTCGGTCGAGCCCGCAGCATTGAACCCGTGACCGACACCGCCGACGATCGTTGTCCACATCCAGTTATCCACCGTCGGTGGATAACTACGGTCGGTCCGCTCCCAGTTACCCACAGCCTGTGGAGAAACCCTGGGGACAGTGCTGTGGACGGCTGGGGACAACCGCACCGTCATCCACCGATGACGACCGCCCTGTGGGCGACCTGTTGAAGGTTCTGGGGATGACGGTCCACGAGACGACCCGGACGGTCCACAGGTCTGGGGAGAAAGTCGGTGGATTACCGGTGGACAACCGGTGGACAACGGTGGACAACGAGCCGCCGGCGGTGGCCTGTGGACCACGGCACGGGTTCGCACCCCGGTTCTCCACAGCCTGCACACCGGTGGATAACCTGTCTCACCTGCGCGGACGTCGGTTCTCCACAGTTTGCACAGGTGCGATGAAGACGATGAGTTATCTCTTCTAAAAGAACAAAAACCAATCATCACCGTTGGACTTTCTGTGGATCGGGCCGGACGCTGCCGGACCGAGGTGAGCACCAACCCCGGCACCGGGGTCGGGCGCACAGCCGATGCCCCCGCGCCCTAAGGTGCGATGGGTACCCGCACGGTCGGGCGGGTCGGTAGGCAGCGGTCGGCATGAGAGAGTTGTGGCTGACGTCGACGCGGAGGCATTGATGAAGTTCCGAGTGGAGCGCGACGCGCTCGCCGAGGCCGTGGCGTGGACCGCGAAGAGCCTGCCCAGCCGGCCTTCCGTACCGGTGCTGGCCGGTGTGATGCTCCGGGTCACCGACGGCAACCTGCAGGTGTCCGGGTTCGACTACGAGGTCTCCAGCCAGGTCACCGTCGAGGTGCAGGGCGATGCCGACGGGGCCGCGCTGGTCTCCGGCCGCCTGCTCGCCGAGATCACCAAGGCGCTGCCGGCCAAGCCGGTCGACATCGCCGCGGTCGGTGCCCACCTCGAGTTGGTCTGCGGCAGCGCCCGGTTCACCCTGCCCACCATGCCGGTGGAGGACTACCCGTCGCTGCCGGAGATGCCGGAGAGCGCCGGCACGGTCGAGGCGGCCACCTTCGCCGCCGCGGTCGCCCAGGTGGCCGTCGCCGCCGGGCGGGACGAGACCCTGCCGATGATGACCGGCGTCCGGATCGAGCTGAGCGGCGGCACGCTGGCGATGCTCGCCACCGACCGCTATCGGCTGGCGCTGCGCGAGATCCAGTGGCGGCCGGACGACCCCGAGGTGAGCCTCAACGCCCTCGTGCCGGCGCGCACCCTGCACGACACCGCCAAAGCGCTTGGCCCGCTCGGCGGCGAGGTCACTCTGGCGCTCGCCACCGGTGGCGCGGGCGAGGGCATGATCGGCTTCGCCGGCGGAACCCGGCGTACCACCAGCCGGCTGCTCGACGGTGCCAACTACCCGCCGGTCCGCTCGCTCTTCCCGGCCAGCCACAACGCCGAGGCCCGGCTGTCGGTCAGCACCCTGATCGAGGTGGTCAAGCGCGTCGCGCTGGTCGCCGAGCGGACCACCCCGGTGCTGCTCAGCTTCAGCGCCGACGGGCTCGTGGTCGAGGCCGGCGGCTCCGAGGAGGCGCGGGCGAGCGAGGCGATGGAGGCCACCTTCACCGGCGATTCGCTGACCATCGGCTTCAACCCGCAGTACCTGATCGACGGTCTGGCCAACCTGGGCGCGCAGACCGCGATGCTCTCGTTCGTCGACGCCTTCAAGCCCGCGGTGATTTCGCCCGCCGGCGAGGATGGCGAGGTCATCCCCGGGTACCGGTACCTCATCATGCCGATCCGCGTGTCCCGCTGATCGCGCTCGCAAAACAGTCACACCGGAGGTAGGAACGATGCAGCTCGGCCTGGTAGGACTCGGCCGGATGGGCGGCAACATGCGTGAGCGGTTGCGCGCCGCCGGGCACGAGGTGGTCGGTTTCGACCACAACGCGGAGCTGAGCGACGTGCCGTCCCTCGCGGCGCTGGCCGAGAAGCTCGAGTCGCCGCGGGCGATCTGGGTGATGGTCCCGGCCGGCGTGACCGACGCGACCATCGACGAGCTGGCCGCCGTCCTCGGTGCCGGTGACATCATCATCGACGGCGGCAACTCGCGGTTCAGCGACGACGCCCCCCGGGCCGAGCGGCTCAACGAGCGCGGCATCGGCTACATCGACGTCGGCGTCTCCGGCGGCGTCTGGGGCCGGCAGAACGGCTACGCGCTGATGGTCGGCGGCGCCCAGGAGCACGTCGAGCGGCTGATGCCGATCTTCGAGTCGCTCAAGCCGGCGGGCGAGTTCGGTTTCGTGCACGCCGGGCCGGTCGGCGCCGGGCACTACGCCAAGATGGTGCACAACGGCATCGAGTACGGCCTGATGCACGCCTACGCCGAGGGCTACGAGCTGCTCGCCGCCTCCGAGCTGGTCACCAACGTGCCCGGGGTGTTCAAGTCCTGGCGCGAGGGCACGGTGGTCCGGTCCTGGCTGCTCGATCTGCTCGACCGGGCCCTCGACGAGGACCCGGAGCTGGCCGAGCTGAGCGGCTACACCGAGGACACCGGCGAGGGCCGCTGGACGGTCGACGAGGCGGTCCGGCTCGCGGTGCCGCTCAACGTCATCACCGCCTCGCTCTTCGCCCGGTTCGCCTCCCGCCAGGACGACTCGCCCGCGATGAAGGCGGTCGCCGCGCTGCGCCAGCAGTTCGGCGGGCACGCCGTCCACAAGCGCTGAGCGGTATCCACAACCTGTGTACGTCCGCCGGCTTGAACTGGTCGACTTCCGCTCGTACGAGCGCGTCGGCGTGGACCTGGAGCCGGGGACGAACGTCCTGATCGGCGCGAACGGCGTCGGCAAGACGAACCTGGTCGAGGCGCTCGGCTACGTGGCGACCCTGGACAGCCACCGGGTCGCCACGGACGCGCCGCTGGTGCGGATGGGCGCCGGCTCGGCGGTGATCAGGTGCGCGGTCGTGCACGACGGCCGGGAGCTGCTGGTCGAGTTGGAGATCGTCCCGGGCAAGGCCAACCGGGCCCGGCTCGGCCGCTCACCGGCCCGGCGGGCCCGCGACGTGCTCGGCGCGCTGCGGCTGGTGCTCTTCGCCCCGGAGGACCTGGAACTCGTCCGGGGCGACCCGGCCGAGCGTCGCCGTTATCTGGACGACCTGCTGGTCAGCCGCCAGCCCCGGTTCGCCGGGGTGCGGGCCGACTACGAGCGGGTGGTGAAGCAGCGCAACGCCCTGCTCCGCACCGCGTACCTGGCCCGCAAGACCGGCGGGACGCGCGGTGGGGACCTCTCCACCCTGGCTGTCTGGGACACCCACCTGGCCCAGCACGGCGCGGAGCTGCTCGCCGGTCGGCTGGAACTGGTCGCCGCGCTGGCGCCGCATGTGGCCAAGGCGTACGACGCGGTGGCCGCCGGACGGGGCGCGGCCGGCATCGCCTACCGGCCCTCGGTGGAGCTGGCCGAGCCGACCACGGACCGGGCGGTGCTGGCCGAGGCGCTGACCACCGCGCTGGCCGACTCCCGGTCAGCGGAGATCGAGCGGGGCACCACGCTGGTCGGCCCGCACCGCGACGAGTTGGCCCTCACTCTCGGCCCGCTGCCCGCGAAGGGGTATGCCAGCCACGGCGAGTCCTGGTCGTTCGCGCTGGCCCTGCGGCTGGCCGGCTACGACCTGCTGCGCGCCGACGGGATCGAGCCGGTGCTGGTGCTCGACGACGTCTTCGCCGAGCTGGACGCCGGGCGCCGCGAGCGGCTGGCGGAGCTGGTCGGCGGTGCGAGCCAGCTCGTGGTCACCTGCGCGGTCGACGACGACGTACCGGCCGCCCTGCGCGGCGCCCGGTACGAGGTGGGCGAGGGGATGGTGCGCCGTGCCGGATGAGCCGGAACGTCCCGCCGCGGGCGGTACCCCAGCGGGCCGGTCGGACCCGGCGGGCAAGCGGAACCCAGTCGGCAAGGCGGACCCCGCCGGCAAGGCGGACCCGGCCGGCGGGGCGGACGTGGCGGACGGCGTGGCGGGGCCGGAGCTGGCGCGGGCTGTGCTGGACGCGGCGAAGGCCCGGCGGGAGGCCAACCGGACCCGCCGGCGCGGCGGGCCGGGCGGGACCGGCGCAGCCGGGGGTGGAGAGCGGCGGCTGCGCGGCTACTCGGGCCCGGGCCCTGATCCGCGGGATCCGCAGCCGCTCGGCGCGGTGCTGAACCGACTGGTCAAGGCCCGTGGCTGGCAGCAGCCCGCCGCCGAGGCGACCGTCTTCGGCGCCTGGGAGCGGGTGGTCGGCGCCGAGGTGGCTCAGAACAGCCGGCCGGTGAAGCTGGAGAACGGCGAGCTGACCGTGGAGGCCCGCTCCACCGCCTGGGCGACCCAGCTGCGGCTGCTCGCCGGATCACTGTTGAAGCAGATCGCCAAAGAGGTCGGCCACAACGTGGTGCGCAAGCTGCACATCCACGGCCCGGCGGCGCCGTCGTGGTCCCGCGGGCCGCGCCGGGTACGGGGTCGTGGCCCCCGCGACACGTACGGCTGAGCGGTCAACGACCGATGCGCCGGGCCTCCCGCTCGGCGCGCTTGCGTTCCCGTTGCTCGCGGCTCCACTGCTTGCGTCGCTCGAGGTCGTCCTTCCACGCCTCCCGGGCGTGGGTCGAGCCGCCCTGCACCGCGCCCTGCACCTCGGGAGGGCCCGCCAGGTTGCGGAACGCCCAGGCCATGAGTCGGCCGCCCTCGCCGGGGCTTCTGGTGGTCGGCTTCTCGTCACTCATCGCCTCGCCTCTCCCGCAACGGCGGTTGGTGTACAAATAATTGGTACACCAACCGTTGGTACGATCGCAACACCGACAGGAGGTTGACGGGTGGCCGAACAGCTCGACGGGGATCCCCTGGCGCTGGAGCAGCAGGTGTGCTTCGCGCTCTCGGTCGCCGCACGCGGTGTGGTCGCGGTCTACCGGCCGCTGCTGGAGCCGATGGGGCTGACCCACCCGCAGTACCTGGTGATGCTGGCGCTCTGGCAGCACGCCCCGCTCTCCGTGCGCGAGCTCAGCCGCCTGCTGCAGCTCGACCCGGGCACGCTCTCACCGCTGTTGAAGCGGCTGGAGGCGGCCGGGCACCTGCGCCGGGAACGCGACGTCGCCGACGAGCGGAGCCTCGCGGTCACGCTCACCGCCAGCGGCAAGGCGCTGCGGGCCGAGGCCGAGCGGATCCCCCCGGCGATCGTGTCGCGGCTCGGCCTGCCCCTCGACGACCTGCGTCAGCTGCACGCCGCGCTCACCGACGTCATCGCCGCCGCGAACCGGGCCGGCACCGACGCCGCGAACCGGGCCGGCGCCGACGCCGCCGGATAGCGGGTTCGTCAGGGCTGCGGGGCCCGGCGGGGTGCCTCCGACTCGGCGTAGACGGCGAAGCCGCGGTCCGCGCAGCGCCGGTAGAACGCCGCGAGCACGCTCAGCTCGGCGCAGGTGAAGTTCCACTGCGGGGGGTCGCCGCTCTCGTCGCGCAGCGCGTCCAGCCGGCCGTCCAACCACCGCAGCTGCTGCTCGGCCAGCCGCCCGTCGCCGAGCAGCGATCGGAGCACGGAGCTGACCGACTCGAACGTCACCGCCTCGCCGTGCGGGCGATGCCCGGCGACGAACCGCTCGATGCCGTCGGCGATCCAGGCGCACCCGTCCGGGTCGATCACCGGGTCCTCGTCCTCGGCCGCGGCGTCTGTGGCGTAGAGCACACCCTCCAGGCCGAGCAGCAGATCCACCAGCTCGGTGTACGCGGTCGCCCGGACTGTGCCGGTCTTCGCGATCAGCTCCGCCAGCGCGGCGGTCGGCGCGGAGATCTGCGGCACATCGACGATCTCGCCGAAGTCGACGAACTCGGCCGGTGCGACCGGATCGTAGAAGCGGCCGGTCCGCGGCCAGTGCACCGCGACGTTGTCCAGCCCCATCTGAGGTCACCTCTTAAGAGCACGTGTGGGAGTCGATCGGGACGATCGTCCGGTTTCAGCCAGGAAAGATCAAGCCCGCGTCGGGACCGCCGCAAACGTACGGCACCGCCCGCCGGTACGCGACCCCCCGACCCGCCCGGCAGCGGGTGCACCCGTCGGCCGGCGCCGCCCTCGATCGAGGGTTGGCGTGTAGGGGGAGTCGCGGACGGCGCGGTTCGGCCCGCTACGGAGTTCTCAGCCGCTTTGCGAGGGTGCCGAGTGGCGTTTCTGCCGCCAGCGCACAGTAAGATTGACGGAGAGACGAAGACCCGGTGCGGAGCGAGGAGACACGGGCCCGGAAGAGGGCCCGTGATCATTGTCCACGTCGGGTCGAGCCGATCGCGATCCGCGGGCGACCGCGGCGACCGGCGCGTACCGACCCGTCACCGGAGTCCTCCGGTGACGGTCCGCGCGCCGACGTCGCGTCCTGTCCGCCGAACCCGCGCCCGAAGCGCCCACCGGTGCCGACGGAGCGAGAAAGTGGCCGAGCGTGGCAGCGCAGGACAATCAGCAGTACGGCGCAGAGTCGATCACCGTTCTTGAAGGGCTGGAAGCGGTCCGGAAGCGGCCCGGCATGTACATCGGGTCGACCGGTGAGCGGGGTCTGCACCACCTCGTATGGGAGGTCGTGGACAACGCGGTCGACGAGGCGCTGGCCGGTTACTGCGACACCATCGACGTGGTGCTGCTCGCCGACGGCGGGGTCCGGGTCACCGACAACGGCCGGGGCTTCCCGGTCGACCTGCACCCGAAGCTCAAGAAGCCGGGTGTCGAGGTCGCGCTGACCGTGCTGCACGCGGGCGGCAAGTTCGACGGCAAGGCGTACGCGGTCTCCGGCGGTCTGCACGGCGTCGGCGTCTCCGTGGTGAACGCGCTCTCCACCCGGATGGCTGTGGAGATCCACAAGTCCGGTTTCGTGTGGCGGCAGCAGTACGACAACTCCAAGCCCGGCCCGCTGGACAAGGGCGAGACCACCGACCGCACGGGCTCGGCGGTCTCCTTCTGGCCCGACCCCGACGTCTTCGAGACCGTCGACTTCGACTTCCAGACCATCTACCGGCGCCTGCAGGAGATGGCCTTCCTCAACCGTGCCCTCCGCATCCACCTGCTCGACGAGCGGGTGGCCGAGGAGGAGGACGGCCGGCAGCGTGAGGTGACCTTCTACTACGAGGGCGGCATCGCCGACTTCGTCCGGCACCTCAACGCGTCCAAGAACCCGATCCACAAGACGGTGGTCGAGTTCGGGGCCGAGGAGGAGGGCATGTCGGTCGAGATCGCCATGCAGTGGAACGAGTCGTACGGCGAGTCGGTCTACACCTTCGCCAACACGATCAACACCCACGAGGGCGGCACCCACGAGGAGGGCTTCCGGGCCGCGCTGACCAGCGTGGTCAACCGCTACGGCGCGGAGAAGAAGCTGCTCAAGGGCGACGAGAAGCTCTCCGGCGAGGACATCCGCGAGGGGCTCGCCGCGATCATCTCGGTGAAGCTGGCCAACCCGCAGTTCGAGGGCCAGACCAAGACCAAGCTCGGCAACACCCCGGTGAAGAGCTTCGTGCAGCGGGTCTGCAACGAGTGGCTGGTCGACTGGTTCGACCGCAACCCGGCCGAGGCCAGGACCATCATCCAGAAGGCCTCCCAGGCGGCCCGGGCCCGGATCGCCGCCCAGCAGGCACGCAAGCTGGCCCGACGCAAGTCGCTGCTGGAGTCCGGCTCGATGCCCGGCAAGCTGGCCGACTGCCAGTCGACCGACCCGCGGGAGTCCGAGGTCTTCATCGTCGAGGGCGACTCGGCCGGCGGCTCGGCGAAGCAGGGGCGTGACCCGCGGACCCAGGCGATCCTGCCGATCCGCGGCAAGATCCTCAACGTGGAGAAGGCCCGGATCGACCGGGTGCTGAAGAACAACGAGGTCCAGGCGCTGATCACCGCGCTGGGCACCGGCATCCACGACGACTTCGACATCGAGAAGCTGCGCTACCACAAGATCGTGCTGATGGCCGACGCGGACGTGGACGGCCAGCACATCCAGACGCTGCTGCTCACCCTGCTCTTCCGCTTCATGCGTCCGCTGGTCGAGCTGGGGCACGTCTACCTGGCCGCACCGCCGCTCTACAAGATCAAGTGGAACAAGAAGGGCGACGACGCGCAGTACGCGTACTCCGACCGGGAGCGCGACGGGCTGATCGCGCTGCGCCAGCAGAAGAAGCCGAACGCCAGGCCGGACGACATCCAGCGGTTCAAGGGTCTCGGCGAGATGAACTATCCCGAGCTGTGGGAGACCACGATGAACCCGGCGACCCGTACGCTCCGTCAGGTCACGCTCGACGACGCGGCAACCGCAGACGAGTTGTTCAGCGTTCTGATGGGTGAGGACGTGGAGGCGCGCCGGTCGTTCATCCAGCGCAACGCCAAGGACGTCCGGTTCCTGGACATCTGACGGTGATCGGCGGACCGGCTGGGCGACCACCGGCCGGTCCACCGATCCACAGAGTTATCCACAGCTAGGCCGCTTTCCACAGCGGTTATCCACAGCACGAAAACGACTCTGAGTCTGATAAGGGTAAACAGTGACTGATACCCCCGAGTCCACACCGAACGAGCCCGAGGTCCCCGAGACCGCCGGCGCCGTGGTCGCGCACGACCGGATCGAACCGGTCGGGCTCGAGGTGGAGATGCAGCGCTCCTACCTCGACTACGCCATGAGCGTCATCGTCGGGCGGGCGCTGCCGGACGTCCGGGACGGGCTCAAGCCGGTACACCGCAAGATCCTCTACGCGATGTTCGACTCCGGCTACCGGCCGGACCGCGGCTACGTGAAGTGCTCCCGGGTCGTCGGCGACGTGATGGGTCAGTTCCACCCGCACGGCGACTCGGCGATCTACGACGCGCTGGTCCGGATGGCGCAGCCCTGGTCGCTGCGCTACCCGCTGGTCGACGGCAACGGCAACTTCGGCTCGCCCGGTAACGACCCGGCGGCGGCGATGCGGTACACCGAGTGCAAGCTCGACCCGCTCGCCATGGAGATGCTGCGCGACATCGACGAGGACACTGTCGACCTGCAGGACAACTACGACGGTCGGGCCAAGGAGCCCACCATCCTGCCGTCCCGGATCCCCAACCTGCTGGTGAACGGCTCCGAGGGCATCGCGGTCGGCATGGCCACCAAGATCCCGCCGCACAACCTGCGGGAGATCGGCGCGGCGGTGCAGTGGTGCCTGGAGAACCCGGACGAGGACGAGGCCACCACCCTCGAAGCGCTGCTCGGCATCGTCAAGGGCCCGGACTTCCCGACCCACGGCCTGATCGTCGGCACCCAGGCGATCCAGGACGCGTACCGCACCGGGCGTGGCTCGATCCGGATGCGTGCCGTCGTGGAGGTCGAGGAGGACAAGCGCGGCCGGCCCGCCCTGGTCGTCAGCGAGCTGCCCTACCAGGTGAACCCGGACAACCTGGCCGAGCGGATCGCCGAGCTGATCAAGGAGGGCAAGCTCGCCGGCATCGCCGACATCCGCGACGAGTCCTCCGGGCGTACCGGTATGCGGATCGTGCTGGTGCTCAAGCGCGACGCGGTCGCCAAGGTGGTGCTGAACAACCTCTACAAGCACACCCAGCTCCAGGAGACCTTCGGCGCCAACATGCTGGCGCTGGTCGACGGGGTGCCGCGCACGCTCAACCTGGCCCAGTTCATCCGCTACTACGTCGAGCACCAGATCGACGTGATCCGCCGGCGGACCGCGTTCCGGCTGCGCAAGGCCGAGGAGCGGGCGCACATCCTGCGCGGCCTGTCCAAGGCGCTCGACGCCCTCGACGAGGTGATCGCCCTGATCCGGCGCTCCCCGACGGTGGAGGACGCCCGGCAGGGCCTGGTCCGGCTGCTGGAGATCGACGAGATCCAGGCGACCGCGATCCTCGACATGCAGCTGCGCCGGCTCGCCGCCCTGGAGCGGCAGCGGATCCTGGACGACCTGGCGAAGCTCGAGATCGAGATCGCCGACCTGAAGGACATCCTGGCGAAGCCGGAGCGGCAACGGCGGATCGTCTCCGAGGAGCTGGGCGAGATCGTCGCCAAGTGGGGCGACGAGCGCCGTACCCAGATCGTGCCGTTCGACGGCGAGGTCTCGATGGAGGACCTCATCGCGCGGGAGGACGTGGTCGTCACGATCACCCGCACCGGGTACGCCAAGCGGACCAAGGTCGACCTGTACCGCTCCCAGCGCCGTGGCGGCAAGGGCGTCAGCGGCGCCACGCTGCGCCAGGACGACATCGTCAGCCACTTCTTCGTCTGCTCCACCCACGACTGGATCCTGTTCTTCACCAACAAGGGCAGGGTCTACCGGGCCAAGGCGTACGAACTTCCGGAAGCCAGTAGGGTGGCGAAGGGCCAGCACGTGGCCAATCTGCTCGCCTTCCTACCGGACGAGCAGATCGCACAGATCATCGAAATTCCGAACTACCAGGTGGCTCCCTACCTGGTACTGGCCACGAAGAACGGCCTGGTGAAGAAGACGCGGCTCGAGGAGTTCGACTCCAACCGTTCCGGCGGCATCATCGCGATCAACCTGCGCGATGAGGACGAGCTGGTCGGTGCCGCCCTGGTCGGGCCGGCGGACGACCTGCTGCTGGTATCGAAGAACGCCCAGGCGATCCGGTTTAACGCCACCGACGAGGCGCTTCGGCCGATGGGGCGGGCCACCTCGGGCGTGATCGGCATGCGCTTCGCCGAGGACGACGTCCTGCTCGCCATGGAGGTCGTGCGGGAGGGTCTGGACGTCCTGGTGGCCACAAACGGGGGATACGCGAAACGTACCCCGATCGAGGAATACCCGGTCCAGGGCCGGGGAGGTAAAGGTGTGCTGACTGCGAAGATCACCGAGCGACGCGGTGGTCTGGTCGGTGCGGTCGTGATCGACCCGGACGATGAGCTGTTCGCCATCACGAGCAACGGTGGTGTCATCCGGACTCCGGTGAAGCCTGTACGCCGTACGCGTGACCGGAACACAATGGGGGTCAAGCTGATGGACCTTCCGGACGGCGTGACTATCGTGGCGATTGCTCGCAATGCCGACGAGCCTGACGAACAGGACTAGTTGAATGACGGAGACACAGGCGAAGTCGGGGAACACGGGGACCTCGGCCAACCCGGTCGACGAGGAGGCCGCATCGGGCGGCACACCAGCGACCGGCCGCGCCGCCGTGGGCCGGGCGACCGTCCCCGCCGATGCGCCTGCCCCGAAATTCACCCGGGCTCCCGGGATGACGCCACCGCCGGACAAGCCGACCGACGAGGCGGGGTCCGCTGACAAGACCGAGGCGACGCCGGCCGAAGCCGCCGCGGGCGGTTCCGCCGGCGCGGCGGGTGCCGCCCGTCCGACCAGCACCCAGCAGATCCCGGTTCGGGCCGGCGCGTCCGCCAGCGGGACGACCGGCACCCAGCCCCGGGTCGGCGGCAGCGCGATGCCGCAGCCGGACGGCGGCCGGCAGGGGCCGGGTGGTCGCCCGAACAACGGCGGGGGTCTGCCGCCGGGCATCGGCAACGCGGCCGCCGTCGGGGCCGCCCGCGTCGGTGAAGCGGTACGCGCGGCGCGTACCTCGGTCAGCTCGGCCGCGTCCCGCGGACCGCGCCGGGCCCGGCTGAACCTGAAGCGGATCGACCCCTGGTCGGTGATGAAGTTCGCATTCGCCGTGTCGGTGGTGCTCTTCATCGTCGTGGTGGTCGCCACCTCGGTGCTCTACCTCGCTCTGGACGCGATGGGCGTCTTCCAGAGCGTCAACGACAGCCTGACCGACCTGGTCAGCGCCGGCGGTGGGCAGAGCACCGACGGCTTCCAGATCACCGCCCGGGGCGTCATCCTCAGCTCAGCGTTGATCGGCCTGGTCAACGTCGTGCTGTTCACCGCGCTGGCCACGCTCGGGGCGTTCGTCTACAACGTCTGCGCCGACCTGGTCGGCGGCATCGAGCTGACGCTCGCCGAGCGGGACTGAAACAACGGGCGCCGGGGCACCGCGGAAAGCGGTCGCCCCGGCGTTCCGCACTCCGGTACTTTCGAGATCGCGACGGCGCCGCGCGGGCCCGGACCCCGATTTGGGGCGGCGAGCGCGGATGGGTTAACCTTGCTCGTCGCAACGCGGGGCTATAGCTCAGTCGGTTAGAGCGCAGAGCTGATAACTCTGAGGTCGCTGGTTCGATTCCAGCTAGCCCCACCGCACGTCATCCGACGGCAGCCGAGCGCAAGGGGTCGCCCCATGTTCAAGAAGCTTCTGATTCTCGCCGGCGTTGTCGGCGTGGCCGCCGTCGTGGCCAAGAAGGTCAAGGCTTCCAACGACGAGCGCGCCCTCTGGCACGAGGCCACCACCGCGCCCGACCTGCGCTGAGGCCCGCGCCTCAGTCGCCAGTGACCAGGCGGCACCGCCGCCCTCGGGGCCCTAGCTCAACTGGCAGAGCACTGCCTTTGCAAGGCAGGGGTTAGGGGTTCAAGTCCCCTGGGCTCCACCAACTCCCGTGCAGGTCGCGGGGCATTCTCTCCAGCTGGATCCGCTGCGATCGATCGGCACCCCCCGCGAGGTGTTTCCGACCTCGCGAGAAGCGGCCACGGCTTGAAATCGCCATGTCAGCAAAGCCTCTGTCGGTGCGCGACATTCCTCGCCCCTTACTCCCCGAGAGGGAGTGGGATCCCCCGCACGGGTGTGATACCGCAACCGGAACCCTGCGACGTTGTCCATGGCGATGGGTGCGCTGAAAGCCCGGTAGCCAGACGACCAGTTGGGACTCTGCGAAGGCGAGGGCGTGCAATGGCTCAGGCGACCGAGAAGGCGGCGGCGGGGGGATCGGCGCGGTGCGCGTCGCCGCCGAAGTGGGCACGGTGGGCAGGACATGTGGCATGGGTGGCTCCGGTGCTCGGCTTCATCCCGCTCCACATCCCATGGATCCTCGGCATTCCACTGTTCGCCAACCCTGAGCCGTTTGACGAGTGGTATCACGGCCGCGGCCCGGGCGTTGGAGACCACCCGGTTGAGGGGTTCCTCGGTATGCCGGCCGGTGCGTTCTACCTGGGCATTCTCTGTATCCTCGCTGCTCTCGGCGGGATACTGGCCCTCGGGCTCATCAGCGACTGGGGCCTGACCTTCCCTCGCTGGATACCGCTGCTGCGTGGCCGCCGGGTCCCACCATGGCTCCCGTTGACACCCACCGTTCTCGGGTCTGTGCTGATGATCGGCTATTCGCTGACTCTGCCCACGCAACTCTCCGAACAACTCGACACGTCCAGCCCGCAGGACATCTTCACGACCACCGGGGTTCTCATCGGCCTACCGCTGCTCGTGGCGTGGGAAATCGCGTTACCGATGGCAGGGTGGTCCTACTACCGCCGCACCCGTCGTGTCGACCGGTCACTGGCTTCCGCCGTCGCCATTCGCTGAGTGTTCGCCGGGGGCAGGGAGCCTGACCAACGGTCTGCTGGCCGGTGCCGCCACCACGCTCGCCCGGTCGATTCCGTCAACCGCCTACGGCCCGATTTCGGTGCGCTCGGGGTGCATCTCGCCCTGGCTGACCGGGCGACCGGGGACGTTGATGCACAACTGTCCCGGCTCCGCGCGGCAGACCGGGCAGGGGCGGTAGGACTCGACCGGTCCGGGATCGAGGCCCCGCGCCAGGGCGGCCCGGACGATCTCGTCGGCCGCGTGGTGCAGCTCAAGGTCGCGATACTTCACCGCAGCCCGGTGGATTCGCTGGAGCGCGTTTCGCGCCAGCTCCGATGGGTCGGTCATCCGACCGACCTTCCCGTTGTGCTCGCCGTGACACACCCCCTGGGCGCGCCTTCAGTCGGCGGCGATCTGCCGAGTCGACTGGGCGGCGGTGGCGAGGATCCCGGCATCGCCGCCGCGGTCGTACGTGTCGATCGCGGCATCGGCGAACTTGATCGCGTGCGGATCGCCGGACGCAGCCGCCTGCCGCATGACCTCGTCGACGGCCAAGGTGGGGCGAGCGGGCGGGGCGGGGCGCGCCTCGGCGGGTGCGTAGGCGGCGGTGACCGCGGCCGCCGCGGCCCAGGCGGCGTCGAGACTCGGCGCCCAGAGCCGCCTCGGCAGAGCGGGCAGGGCCCGCAGGACGGCGTTCGGCGCGGTGGCCGCGTGCACGAGCATGACCGGACTCGCGTACCCGTGGGTGCCGTGCCGGGCGACGGCCGCGTCCACCACGGCGGCGAGCCGGGCCGGCACGCCATCGGCCACGGCGCCGGGCACCGCGCCGGACGCCACCGGCCAGTCGGGCGAATCGGCCAGCTGCGCGAGGCGGGCACGGATGCCGAAACGCTGGTCCGGCACCCGGGGTACCGCGTCCAGGGCGGATCGCGGATCGGTCGCCGGATAGGGGCCGACGCCGGGCGGCGCGAGGGGTTGCCACCGAGCCGCCCAGTAGGCCAGGCCCTGGCCGAGCTCGTCGACGCGTGGGCCGCTCTCCTCGTCCAGCAGCGCGCGTACGGCATGGCCGACCCCGATCACCCCGTGGGTGGCGCCTGCCGCGATGCCCGGCAGCAGGCGCGGCCACCACCGTACGAGCACCTCGCGCCAGGGCTCGTCAGCCAGTTCGCGCTCGAAGTAGCTGATCCAGTCACCGGTGCGCAGTGGGTCGCCGAGCGGGTCACGCCACTCGTCGGTGGGGATGGGCCGGATGCCCCTCGGTCGTTCGTCGAGCCGGTCCGCGTACGCGTCGAGCCACCGGTGGACGGCCTCCTCGTGACCGTGGTGGGCCAGCGCCTCCACCGCCATCGGAGCGTGGTTGGACAACCAGCCGTCCCGCTCCGGGCCGCTGTGCCGCACCCGTTCGTACGCCTCGTCCAGGGTTGAACCTGTCATGTGGACAAGGCTGCAAGGTGAAGCCCGGTTCAGGTCAACCGCGCAGGGGCGCGCGATCCCCGATCAGGCGCGGCGGGGCTGTGGCACCCGTACGGAGGCCATGCCCGCCGCCGTCGCCGCCTGGATGCCCAGGTCGGTGTCCTCGAAGACGAGGCACGCGGACGGCTCCACGTGGAGGAGCTGCGCGGCGAGCAGGAAGGCTTCCGGGTCGGGCTTGGCCTTCGCGTAGTCCTCGGCGCAGACCAGCACGTCGAACTTCTCCAGCAGGTCGAGCGTGCCGAGGGAGGCGGTGACGGATTCCCGGGTGCTGCCGGAGACCACGGCGATGGGGAGCCGCTGATGGGCGTCGTGGATGTGCCGCAGGACGTCGGGGACGGCGGTGAGCTGCGGCAGCAGCCGCAGGTAGTGGTCCTCCCGGCGGCGGGTGACGGCCTCGATCGGCATCGCGAGACCCTGCTGCTCGTTGAGCGTGACGATGATGTCGGCCACCGGCCTGCCGCCCCAGGCGTAGAAGAGCTCCTCCGGGAAGACGCACTTCCACTCGTCGAGGGCCTGCTTCCAGGCCAGGTAGTGCAGTGGCATGGAGTCGGCGATGGTGCCGTCGCAGTCGAAGAGGTAGGCCTGGAAGTCGCCGGAGGGCAGGGGCAGGGTCACCGCAGGAGCCTATAGCGCGTGCGGAGCGGCATGACCGGCGCGCGCGAGGGTAGGAGGGGTGGCCGTTGCCGACGTGGCCCGCTCGCTGAACGGCGGCGTCCCGGCCTCAGCCGGCCAGGGTGAGCGGGACGGTCTCGCCCCGGGCGATGGTGCGTACCTGGCGGGCGAGGCCCCGCCGGCGGACCTCCTCCACGAAGTGCGCCAGCGGCGAGCGGAAGACCCGGTAGTCGTCGTAGTGGATGGGCACCGTCAGCTTCGGGCGGACCAGCTCGACCAGGTCGGCGCCCTGTTGGGCGTCCATGGTCAGCAGGATTCCGGCGACCTTCGTGCCGCCGAGGTGGATGAGCATCGCGTCGATGTCCGGGTACCGCTCGGGGATGGCGGCGAGCTGCGGCCGGTTCAGGGTGTCGCCGGTGACGTAGAGGCGGAACCGCCGGGTGCCGTCGCGGAACAGCTCGAGCATGGTCCCCATCACGTCCGGGAGCAGCTGATCCAGGAGGCCGGGGCCGTGCTGACCGGGCATCGAGGTCAACCGCAGCGTCTCGCCGTCGCGGTGCAGCTCGTGCGAGCGCCAGGTGGACAGCCCCAGCGCGCCGTGGAAACCCCACCGGGTCAGCTTCTGTTGCGCCGACGGCGTGGTGACGATCGGCAGTTGCCGGTCCAGCTCCCGGCGGGCCACCCGGTCGAAGTGGTCACCGTGCAGGTGGGAGAGGACCACCGCGTCCAGCGCCGGCAGGTCGGCGATCCGCAGCGCCGGATCGGTACGCCGCCGCGACCACATTCCCTTACCCAGGTAGGCCCGCTGCCCGCGATGCAGGAAGTTCGGGTCGGTGAGCAGGGTGAACCCGCCGATCCGCAGTACCGTGGTGGCGGTCCCGACGAAGGTCACTTCCGGCTGTTCAGCCACCGCACCCACCTCCACCGACAGCCGTTACCCGCGAACCACTGCCGGCATGCGCAGCGGCGGCGGTCACCGCTGCGGCGGGTCGGACCCGTCGTCGCCCTCCGGATGGTCGCCCTCCGGCTTGATCTGGGGTAGCCGCTCCACCAGCCGGCTGAGCGCGCCGTTGGCGAACGTGGCCCCGAACGCCGAGCCGGCCGCGATGCCCCAGCCCACCGGCCCGAGCGGGGTGCAGCCGAAGAACTGGCTGAGCCCCGGCGTCTGCACCACGGCGCCCAGCACTCCGAGCGACGCCGCCGTCGAGGCGAGCACCGCCGGGCTGGTGCCTCCGGCCAGCACGGTCTGGCCGAGCTGCGTGCCGACCAGCGAGACCAGCGCCACCGTGCCGGCCCGCCGGGGAGTCCCGGTGTAGCGGGCCAGCGTCCAGCCAGCCGTCGCACCGAGCGTGGTGGCGGCGGCGCGCAGCCCGATCTCCCGGGTGAGCGTCGCGCCGAGTGAGCTGTCCGGTCCCTCGCGGAGCAGGCCGTCGGTGCGGTCCGCCGCCGGTGGCCGAATCGCGATGGCCAGCGCCGGCGCCAGGTCGGTGAGCAGGTTGACCAGCAGCAGTTGCCGCCCGGTGAGCGCGGACCGGCCGGTCGCCGCGGCCGTCAGCACGCTGAACGCGATCTCGCCGAGGTTGCCACCGACCAGGATGCTCAGCGCGTGCCGTACCGACGACCACATCGCCCGACCCTCGACCAGGGTGGCGATGATCGTCTCCAGCCGGTCGTCGGTGACCACCAGGTCGGCGGCGGCCCGGGCCGCCGGGGTGCCCCGCTGGCCGAGGGCGATGCCCACGTCGGCCAGCCGGATCGCGGGCGCGTCGTTGGCGCCGTCGCCGGTCATCGCGACGGTACGCCCGCACTTCTGCAACGCCTGGATGATCCGTACCTTGTGCGCCGGGGTGCAGCGGGCCACCACGTCGGTGTTGGCCAGCCGCTCGGCGAGGGCGTCGTCGTCGAGCTGGTCGAGTTCGGTGGCGGTGACCACCCGCTGCTCGTCGTGCTCGGTGATGGTCGCGGCGATCGCCTCGGCGGTCGCCGGGTGGTCGCCGGTGATCATGATGGTGTGCACGCCGGCCTGCCGGATCCGGCGTACGGCGGGGGCGGCGCTCTCCCGGACCCCGTCGGCGAGGGCCAGGAAACCGACGAAGCTCAGGTCGCGCACCTGGTCGTCGTTGACCGTGCGCTCGTCCACCCGGCACTCGGCGACGGCCAGGATGCGATGCCCCGCACCGGCCCGCTCGGCGAGCAGCCGGTGCAGTTCGGCGCGACCGGGGTCGTCCAGCGACTCCTCCCGCCCGTCGACGCGCCGGGTCGCGCACCGGGGCAGCACCGACTCCGGCGCGCCCTTGACGCTGAGCAGCAGACCGTCGTCGTACTCGCCGACGCTGGCGTGGTAGCCGCGGGACGGTTCGAAGGGCAGCCCGCCGACCGGACGCCAGCTGCCCGCGCCGGTCTGCTCGACCACGCCCGCGGACCCGGCGCCGCGCCGGACCGCCCGGTCGGTCTGCTGGGCCAGCTCCTCCGGGTCGGCCGCCGAGGGGGTGGCCCGTAGCGCCGTTCCGAGGGTGAGTCGGAGCCGGTCGTCGAGCCGGTCCACCGGCTCGTACCGGCTGCCGTCGCCGTCACCCACCCCGGCGAGCAGCAACTGCCCCTCGGTGAGGGTGCCGGTCTTGTCGAAGCAGAGCACGTCCACCCGGCCGAGCGCCTCGATGGTGCGCGGATTGCGGACCAGTGCGCCGTGCTCGGCGAGCCGCCGGGCGGCGGCCAGCTGCGCGGCGCTGACCAGGAACGGCAGCCCCTCCGGCACGGAGGCCACGGCCAGGTTCGCGGCGGTCGCGGCGGTCTCCGCCAGCGGTACGCCCCGCAGCAGGCCGGCTCCGGCCACCGCCACCGCCGAGCTGGCCGCCAGGGGGATCGCCGCGCTGGTCAGCCGGCCGAGCCGGGCCTCCACGCCACCGGTCGGGGGCGCCTGTCGAGCCAACGCGAGGCTGCGGCCGGTCTCGGTGTCCGCGCCGGTCGCCACCACCACGGCGGTGCCGTGCCCGGCGGCGATCGTGGTCCCCTCGTAGAGCATGGAGTGCCGGTCCGCGACGGCGGCGGCGACCACCGGCTGGTCGGTCTTGGCGACCGGCAGCGACTCGCCGGTCAGCGAGGATTCGTCCGCCTCCAGCCCCACCGACTCGATCACCCGGCAGTCGGCCGGCACCGCGTCGCCCGGCTCCAACGTGACCACGTCGCCAGGCACCAGGTCGTCGGCGGCCAGCACCCGCTCCGCGCCGTCGCGCCGGACCCGGGCGGTGACCGCCGAGCGCGACAGCAGTTCGGCCAGGGAGCGTTCGGTGTTGCGCTGGTGCACCGCGCCGATCAGTGCCGACCCGCCGACCACCCCGCCCACCAGGCCGGCGTCGACCAGCGAGCCGAACGACGCGGAGAGCACCGCGCCGGCGGCCAGCACCGGGGTGAGCGGGTTGGCCAGCTCGTCGACGAACGCCCGCAGCAGGCCACCCGAGGCCGGCGCGTCCACCCCGCCGCCGGTACCCCGCTGCGTCGCGTCCGCGGTGCTCAGCCCGTCCGGGCCCGTGCCGAGCCGGTCGAAGACGGTCTCGACGGGCATCAGGTGCCAGGCGGTCGCCACCGGCGCCGGGGTGTCCGCCGGCTTGGGCAGCCGGCTGGCCCGCCACACGCCGTGCCCGAAGGCCAGCGCGGCAGCGCCGTTGACCGCCAGCAGGGCCCGGTTGGGCAGTTCGGTGGGCGCGGCCGTGAACGCGCCCAGCGCACCGAGGCCGGTCCCGGCCATCGCCAGCCGGATGTTCTGCTCGGTCATCCGGCGGGCCACACCGGCCGCCTCGATCAGCAGCGCCGTCACCCGCAGGTCCTCGCCGACCAGCAGGTGCGCACCCCACGGCGGCAGGTCGTCGGGGCCGTAGACGCCGAGGCCGCAGTCCGACGTGCCGAGGGCCGCCCGGTCGCCGGAAACCAGCATCACCATCGCGCCGTCGCGTTGCAGCGACCGGACCGACTCGACCAACTGCTCCCCGCCGGGCAGGACCGCGTCGGCGAAGCCGTAGCGCTGCTCATCGTCGCCGGCGACGACCAGCCGCAACCCGGCGTGGCGGGCCGCGGCGGGCAGACCGTCGACGCCCGGCGCCGGCTCCGGTTCCACCCGCAACAGGGCGGCGAGGGTGCCCCCCTCGGCGAGGCCGAGCAACTGGCCGCCGCCCGAGCGGAGTCGGGCGCTGTCGGGAGTGTCGCCCGGGTCGGCGGCGTCGAGCCGGCCCAGCGGGCCGAGCCGCCAGCCGTCCGCCTCGTGCAGGCGCTCCGGGTCCGCCGGGTCGAAGAGCGCGAACGCCCGCTCGGCCACCTGCCCGGTGTCCGCGCCGGGCAGCGGGGCCAGGTCGGCCAGCACCCCGCGATCCGAGCCGAGCACGGCGGCGTCCAGCACCAGCGTGTCGATCCGGTCGAGTTCGCGCAGCACCCCCCGCTCCATGGCGATCACTCCGCGCCGGGCCAGGATCCGGCCCAGCTGCGCGCCGTACCCCTCACGGCCACTGCCCGGTGCCTTCGGGAGGCTGGAGAGCCCGAGCGCGGCGGCCCGTTTCCGCCCGGCCACCGGGGCGGCGGCCGCGGCGGCGGCGGCCCCGGCGGCCAGCATCCGGATGCTGAAGCGCTCGACCGGGCCGTCCGGCTTCGGGCGGGGCCGGTCGACGACGGGCGAGCGGGCGACGGCGTGTTCCGGGTCACCGGTCAGCCGGGGCTCGGCCTCCTCCCAGACGGCGAGCTGGGCGCGGTCCTCACCCCACTGCACGATCCGCTGCGCGCTGTCGAGCACGATCCCGGCCCACCCACCGGTGAGCCCCTGCACCACCGCCTCGGCCAGCGGGAAGATCAGGTCGGCCCGGGGGTCGGCGCGCAGGCCCCGCCCCGCCAGCGCGTGCAGCCGCGGATGCAGGTCCACCGCGCCGAGCAGGCCGGCGACCTCGCCGGGCACCGGGGCGAAGGGCAGGATCCGGGTGGCCGCGGAGATGGTCAGACCCAGCGCGTCGGAGGCGAGCGCGCCGAGCGTCCGCGGGGTACGCGGGCCCTCCTCGGGCGGGTGCGGCGGCGGCACCTCCGGGTCGGGCTCGTACGGGCAGGTGCGCTCGGCGCGGGCGATCGTCGCGATCAGGTCGCGCAACTTCGGCTCGGGTGATCCGAGCGCGACGACCACCCGACCGGACGGCGCGTTCACCCGGGCCCAGGAGACGCCCGGCATCCGCTCCAGCGCCGACTCCACGTTGCGGGCCAGGGTGTCGCCGCCGTCCTGGCAGACACCGTGCACCTCGATGTGGTGCCGACCGGGCCGGGACCAGACCCGACGCCGGGTCAGTCCGGCCATCCGGGCCAGCCGGGTCGCGGTCGAGCCGACGCCCTGCGATGCCTCCTCGACCAGCCGTGGTACGCCGACCGGCGGGAGCAGCCGACCGGCGAGGCCGCGCACGGACGTCATCGAGGCGTACGGCCGGACGGGTGCCGGCCTGGCTCCCCGATTCTGCTGTCCCTGCCGAGCGCCATCTCGCCTCCCACGCGTCGCGTCCGGCGGCCTGGCTTCCCGACGTACCGTCCGTTATGCCCCTTGAGCAGGGGAATTTTCGGCCGCCGACGGCGCATGGACCGGATAGCTGGTGGAAAGCGACGGGCTCCATCGTCAACGGGGAGGCCGACATGAGCACAGTGACCCGACATCTCAACGGGGCCCGCGAAACCGTCCAGATGTACAGCCGCCGGGTGCAGGTGCCGATGCTGGGCGAGGTGGCGGTGCCGCCCGCCGACAAGGTCGCCTACTACGCGGGGCTGGGGGTGCTCGCCGCGCTCCAGGTCATCGAGTGGCCGATCGCCCTGGTGATCACCGCCGGGCACCTCCTCGCCGACCAGCACTTCTCGGGGTTGGTGAAGGGGATCGGCCAGGCGTTGCAGACTCCCTGACGAGAGACCGGTCACCCTCCGGTTGACTTGAATCCCGGTTCAGGTCGCAAGCTTGGCGAATGCTGATCGACCTGCTCCGGGCCGAACCGTCGGGTGAGCGGCGGTGACCGCCACGGCCACGCCCGCAGTGGCGGCGCCGGGGCTCTTCGCTCCCCGCCTGCGCGCGATGACGGTGGGCAGCGTCGCCCTGATCTCGTTGCTCGCCTTCGAGGCGTTGGCGGTCGGCACCGCGATGCCGACCGTGGCCCGCAGCCTCGACGGGTTCGCCCTGTACGGGTTGGCCTTCGGTGGCTCGTTCGCCGCCGGCGTCCTGGCCATGGTGCTCTCCGGCATCTGGTGCGACGCCCGGGGGCCGCGCTCGCCGATGTGGCACGGGCTGGTCTGGTTCGTGGTCGGCCTGGTCATCGCGGGCACCGCGCCGGTGATGGGGATGCTGGTCGTCGGCCGGGTGGTGCAGGGCTTCGGCTCCGGGCTGCTCTCGGTGGCGCTGTACGTGATCGTCGCCCAGGCGTACCCGGAGGAGCTGCACCGGCGGATCTTCGCCGCCTTCGCTGCCGCGTGGGTCGTACCGTCGCTGGTCGGGCCGGCGGTGGCCGGCCTGATCGTGGAGCACCTGGGCTGGCGTTGGGTGTTCCTGGCGGTGCCGGCGGTGGCCGTGCCGGCCGGGCTGCTCATCCATCCGGGCCTGCGCTCGGTCGCCGGGACCGCGGTGACCGGCGTGCCGGCGGGGGCGACGGCGCGGATCGGCTGGGCCTGTGGGGCGGGTGCCAGCGCCGCACTGCTGCACATCGGGGGTCAGCAGCGCGGCGCGAGCGCCGTGGTGGTCACCGCGGTCGCGATCGTCGGGTTGCTGCTCTGTGCGCCGCGACTGCTGCCGGCCGGGTTCCTCCGCGCGGCCCGCGGGCTGCCCACCGTCATCGGGCTGCGTGGCCTGGCGTCGGCGGCCTTCGTCGGGGCGGAGGTGGTGATCCCGCTGATGCTTTCCCGGGAACGCGGCCTCTCGCCCACCGCGGCCGGGCTGGTCCTCACCGTCGGGGCGGTGGCCTGGTCGGCGGGTTCCTGGGTGCAGGGTCGGATCCCGGCGCCGGCCTCCCGGGCCACCCTGCCCCGCGTCGGGCTGGCGTGCATCACGGTTGGCATCGGCACGTTCGCGTTCGCCGTCGCGCCCGGGGTGCCGGTCGCCGTCGGTGTGGTCGGCTGGGCCGTCGCCGGGATGGGCATGGGGCTGCTCTACCCCTCACTGTCGGTGCTCACCCTGGAGCTGTCCGCCCCGGGTGAGCAGGGCCGCAACAGCTCGTCGCTGCAACTGGGCGACTCGCTCTTCGCGGCGACCGTGCTGGCGCTGACCGGCGCGGTGCTCGCCGCGGGGGCGGCACCCGGCCCGGGCAGCTACCTGACGACGCTCGCGGTGGCCGCCGGCCTCGCGCTGTTCGGCGCCACGCTGGCCGGCCGGGTCGTGCCCGCCGCCCGCTGACCCCGGCTGCGACGCCCCCGCGACTGCCCAGTGGTGCGGTGATCCGGGCTGCGACGCCGGCACGGCTTGCCCCGGTGCGGTGATCCGGGCGATCCGGCGCTTGGCCGCCCGCAGGGCCGGGAGGATGGGCGGGCGGCGGTCGGCGCGAGCGCTGCCCGGCACAGTCTGGCGTGGTGGCACCTGCTGCCGTTCATCCTGCTGACCGTCGTGCTGCTCGCCGTGCCGCTGCTCGTCCTGCTGCTGGCCGGCGGCCGGGCCGGTAAGGCGTTGCCCCGGATCCGGGACTGGGCCGACGAGCACGCGTGGGTGGTCAGCGAGGTCGTGATCGCGTTCTTCGCGCTGGTGACGGTGCTGGATCTGCTGCGCTGAGCCGAGCGGGCGGCGACCCGCCGCACGGCACCGGTCACCTCCGGTCGGGCGACGTCGTCAGGACGGCGGGCCGAGCCGGGGCCGGTGGGAACTGGGAGTCGGGCGTACGAGGAGGACGAGATGAAGGTGCTGGTGACCGGGGCGGGCGGCCGCCTCGGCCGAGAGGTGCTGCCGCGGCTGATCGAGGACGGCCTGACCGTACGGGCGACGAGTCGGCGACCGCGTACCGATCCGGTGGTGGAGTGGGTGGTGACCGACCTGGCGACCGGTGCGGGGCTGACCGAGGCGGTGGCCGGAGTCGACGCTGTCCTGCACCTGGCGTCGGCCGCGGACCAGGGGCGGCGTGCGTATCAGGTCGACGTGCTGGGCACCCGGCGACTCGTGGTGGCCGCCGGGAAGAACGGGGTGCGGCACCTGGTCTACGTCTCCATCGTCGGGGTGGACCGGGTGCCCTTCTCGTACTACCGGCACAAGCTCGCCGCCGAGCAGGTGGTCGCGGCCGGCCCGGTGCCGTGGTCGGTGCTGCGGGCCACCCAGTTCCCGGAGTTCCTCGAAGAACTGTTGACCACGATGAGCCGGCTGGGCCCGACGATCGCGGACCGCGCGGTCCTCGCCCAGCCGGTTGACCCGGGTGAGGTGGCGGCCCGGCTCGCGGCCCGGCTGGTCGCGGGGCCGCTGCGCGGGATCGAGGAGTACGGCGGGCCGGAGGTGCTCCGCGTCGACGAGGCGGCACGCGCCTGGCGGGCCGCCCGGCGCTCGCGCCGGCCGCTGCTGCCGGTGTGGGTCCCGGGGAAGCTCGGTCGCGCGCTGCGGGCCGGTGGGCTGGTCACCGAGGCGCTGCCTCGGGGCACCCGGACCTGGGCGGACCACCTGGCGGACACGTACGGGGGAACCGACCGGAGATGAGAAGAATCCCCGTTCACATTCGGCTTAGCGTGACGGCATGTTCGCTGTCGTCACCGCTGTCATCCTTTACTGCTTCGGCTTCGTCTTCCTCTATGGCGTGATCCGGCTCGCCGTCCGGCACGGCATGGAGGACCTGGAGGTTCGCCGCGCCCAGGCGCTCCGGGCCGAGGAGCTGGCCGCCAACCGGGACCGCACCTTCCTGAAGGAGAACGCCTTCCTCGCCGGCAGCTGAGCCGCGCTCGGCGGCGCACGGCCGGGTCCGGACCGCGCGGTCGGGGTCCGGGCCGCGCGGTCGGGGTGCGGGCCGCGCGGTCGGGTCTGGGCCGCACGGTCGGGGCGTTCCGGCGCTTCGGGTGGGCGGTGCGGGGTTGCGGGTGCGAGGATCGCACCCGTGATGGGGACGCTGAAGACCGAACCCGCCCGGACCCGCCTCGACCTGCTGGCTCCGCCGGTCGCCGCGGCGCTCGCGGAGTGGCCCGCCGACGCGCCGGTGGACGTGGACGACGTGCTGGTCGCGCCGATCGACGCCGACCTCGCCGACACCGCCGCATTCTGTGCGGCCTACGAGGTGGGGCTGGACGTCTCGGCCAACTGTGTGGTGGTGGCCGGCAAGCGCGAGGGCGTGGTCCGCTACGCGGCGTGCGTCATCCTCGCCACCACCCGGGCCGACGTGAACGGGGTGGCCCGCCGGGCGCTCGACGTGCGCAAGGCCAGCTTCGCGCCGATGGCCGACGCGGTCGAGTTGACCGGCATGGAGTACGGCGGGATCACCCCGATCGGCCTGCCGGCGCAGTGGCCGATCCTGGTCGACTCCCGGGTGATCGCCATGCCACACGTGATCATCGGTTCGGGGGTGCGGCACAGCAAGATCGCCCTGCCCGGGCCGGCGGTGGGTGCGCTCCCCGGGGCTCAGGTGATCGAGGAGCTGGCCCGCCCGGCCTGATCGGCCGGACGATCAGCGACCGACCCGGCCACTCGTCAACATCGATACCGTTGCACGTGAAACATCACCGATGTCGATCTCCCGGCCGGGCCGGTGGCTGGTCAGCCCGGGTGGCCGATCAGCCGGCCGCGGATTCCCGGCGCTCGACCTCGGCGAACGCGGCGAGCAGGGTCGCGGTGTCCTGGGCGCCCTGGATCGCATACTTGCCGGCGAGCACGAAGGTCGGCACGCTGCTGACCCCGAGGTCGCGGGCGGCGGCCAGATCGGCGCCGACCTCCCGGGTGCCCTCGTCGGAGTCGAGGAACCGGCGCGCGTCGGCCCCGTCCAGGCCGACCTGCTCGGCGAGCGTGGCCAGGGCCTCGTGCGAGCCCACGTCGACCCCGTCGACGAAGTGCGCCCGGTAGAGCGCGTCGATCATGTCGCCGGCCCGGCCGCGCTCGGTGGCGTAGCGGACCAGCCGGTGGGCGTCGAAGGTGTTAGCGGCGATCGCCCGGTCGTAGTCGAGCTTGAGCCCCGCCCCCGCGGCCACCTGAGTCACCCGGTCGATCATCTGCCTGGCGGTGTCCGGTCCGCCGAACTTGGCGGCGAGCGCGTCGACCACCGGAACCGGCTCGGCCACCGGCGACGGGTCGAGCTGGAACGGGCGGTAGCGGACGGTCACCTGACCGTCGTACGACTCCACCGCCTGGTCGAGCCGGCGCTTGCCGACGTAGCACCACGGGCAGACCACGTCGGCGTAGATCTCGATCTCCATGATCGGTGGCAACTCCCCGCTCAGTTGACTTGTTCCCGGACCTGGCGCTTGAGCCGGGCCAGGATCGCGGTGCCGCCCCGCACCCGCAGCGGGCTGATCGCCTGGGCCAGCCCCATCCGCTGGTAGAGGTCGTCCGGGACGGCGAGCACCTCGTCCGCGCTCGCCCCGGCCAGCCCTTCGGCGAGGATGCCGGCGAACGCCCGAGTGGTCGGCGCCTCGGGCGGGCAGTCGAAGAGGGTCTCCACCGTCTTCTCGGGCGTCACCCGGGCACGCAGGAAGAAGGACGTCTGGCACTCCGGCACCTGCTCCATGCCCTCCCGCTCGGCCGAGCCGGGCGGCAGCGGCGGGATGACGTCGGCGTACTCCAGCAGCATCTCGAGCACCACGTCCCGGGGGGCGGCGGCGAACTCGTCGACGATCTCGGCCAACCTGGCCGGCATGGCGGACATGCGTCGAGGCTACCGCTGCTGATCACCGGCCCCCACCGGTACCGGCGGGGCCCGACCGCCGACTCAGACAGTCGGCGACTGCTCGCTGATCTCGCTCAGCGCGGACTGCGGGTCGAGCTGCATCGCCAGGTCGCCGAGGGAGACGATGCCGACCAGCTTGCGGTCGGTGTCGCAGACCAGCACCCGCCGGATGCCGCGCTCGCGCATCAACGCCGCCGCCTCGCTGGCCGTGGAGTGCTGCTCGATCATCACCACCTCGCGGGTGATGATCGAGCCGAGCGTGGTGGTGGCCGGGTCGGCCCGCTCGGCCACCGCCCGGACCACGATGTCCCGGTCGGTGAGCACTCCGGCGAGGCTGGCGCCGTCGGTCACCACCACGTCGCCGATGTCGGCCTCCTTCATCACCTTGGCCGCCTCGTCCAGGGTGGTCTCCGCGGACAGGTAGACCACCTGCCTGGTCATCACGTCGCTGACCCGGTAACCGGTCATGAGAGCCTCCGAATGCGCAAACGCCGATCCGACTGCGGTACCCCGTGACGCGACGGCTACACCCGGTTTCCGGACACCTCACCGGTCAGCCGATCCAGCAGCTCGTCCACCGGCAGTTCGGTCCGCTCGCCGGTGGCCCGGTCCCGCAGCTCGACGTACCCGTCGGCGAGCCGGCGGCCGACCACGACGGCGCGCGGGATACCGATCAGCTCCGCGTCGGTGAATTTCACCCCGGCGGAGACGTGGGTGCGGTCGTCGACCAGCACCCGCAGGCCGGCCGCCGCGAGCTGGCCGCCGAGGTCGACCGCCGCGTCCAGCTGCGGTCCCTTGCCGGCGGCCACCAGGTGTACGTCGCACGGCGCGACAGCCGCCGGCCAGACCAGCCCCCGGTCGTCGTGGTGCTGCTCGGCGACCGCGGCCACCGCCCGGGACACCCCGATGCCGTAGCAGCCCATGGTCGGCCGGACCGGCTTGCCCTGCGGACCGAGCACGTCCACCGCGAACGCGTCGGTGAACCGGCGGCCGAGCTGGAAGATGTGCCCGATCTCGATGCCCCGTCGGATGGTCAACTCACCGTCGGCGCAGGCGGGGCAGGGGTCACCGGCCCGCACCTCGGCGGCCTCGATGGTGCCGTCCGGGGTGAAGTCCCGGCCGCTGACCACGTTGACCGCGTGCCGCCCCGGCTCGTTCGCCCCGGTCAGCCAGGCCGAGCCGGGGGCCACCCGGGGGTCGACCAGGTAACGGATGCCCAGCTTGCCGAGGACCTGCGGGCCGATGTAGCCACGGACCAGCTCGGGCTGCTCGTCCCAGCCCTCGAAGACGGCCACCGTGGCCGGGTGCAGCGCGGCGCCGAGCCGCTTCAGGTCCACCTCGCGGTCGCCCGGCACCCCGATCACCAGCAACTCGGCCTCGTCGCTGCCCGGTCGGCGTACGGTCAGCACCACGTTCTTCAGGGTGTCCGCGGCCGTCCAGTCGTGCCGCCCGCCGAGCCGGCGGGTGTTGGCCAGCTCGACGAGGCTGGCGATGGTGGGCGTGTCCGGGGTGTCGTGCGCCTCCGCCGCCGGATGCGCGAACGGGTCGCCGGCGACCGGTGCCCGGGTGGTGACCGCCTCGGTGTTCGCCGCGTAGTCACAGGCGGTGCAGCCGACGAAAGTGTCCTCGCCGACCGGCGTGGCGGCCAGGAACTCCTCGGACGCCGATCCGCCCATCGCCCCGGACATCGCGTGCACCACCGTGTAGCTCAGGCCGAGCCGGTCGAAGACCTTCTGGTACGCGGCGCGGTGCCGGTCGTACGCCGCCTGCAACCCGGTCTCGTCCAGGTCGAACGAGTAGGCGTCCTTCATCAGGAACTCCCGCCCGCGCAGCAGCCCGGCCCGGGGCCGGGCCTCGTCCCGGAACTTCGTCTGCACCTGGAACAGCGTCACCGGAAAGTCCCGGTAGGAGGTGAAGAGGTCCTTCACCAGCAGCGCGGCCAGCTCCTCGTGGGTCGGGGCGAGCAGATGCTCGGCGCCCTTGCGGTCGGCGAGGGTGAAGATGTCGTCGCCGTACTCCGTCCACCGTCCGCTGGTCCGGTACGGCTCCGCCGGCAGCAGCGCCGGGAAGTGCACCTCCTGGTCGCCGATCGCGGTCATCTCCTGCCGGACCACCTCGGTGATCCGGTCCAGCACCAGCTTGCCCAGCGGCAGCCAGGTGTAGCCGCCCGCGGCGGCACGACGGATGTAGCCGGCGCGCAGCAGCAGCCGGTGGCTCGGCACCTCCGCGTCTGCCGGGTCCTCGCGCAGGGTCCGGAGCAGCAGGGTCGACATGCGAAGCAGCATTGGCGCAGCTTACGAGCGGTGCGGCGGGGGCGGCGACCCTATTGCCCCGCTCGTCGCCGAGACTTTCGCCGGAAATCGGCTGCCCGGGCGGCAACCCGGCGATCCCGGGGTGGCGTCTGGAAGGTCATCAACGACTACCCCAAGGATCGGCCCGTGTGGACCCGCTGCTGAGTGAGTTCGACTCGTTCGTCCGTACCCGAACGCCGGCGCTGCTGCGCTCGGCCTATCTACTGACCGGTGACCAGCACCTGGCCGAGGACCTCGTCCAGTCGGCGCTGGCCCGGACCCACCGCTCCTGGAACCGACTGCACCACAGCGGCAACGCGGAGGCGTACACCCGCAAGACCATGTATCACCTGCAAGTGTCCTGGTGGCGGCGCCGTCGGGTACCCGAGTCGATGACGGGCGAGCTGCCCGAACCACGCGGAGGCGACTCGGGCCCCGATCACGCCAGCCAGACCACGCTGCGGCTGACCCTGCGGGCGGCGCTGGCCAAGCTCTCGCCGAAGCAGCGCGCGGTGTTGGTGATGCGGTTCTTCGAGGACCGCACCGAGACCGAGGCCGCCGAGATGCTCGGCGTCACCGTCGGCACCGTGAAGAGCCAGACCTCGAAGGCCCTGGCCAAGTTGCGCACCGTCGCACCCGAGCTTGCCGAGCTGTACGTCCTGGAAGGGAGCGCCCGATGAACGACCAGCGTCTCCGGCTCGACCTGGCCGACCTGGCCGATGAGGTCACCCCCGTCGACCTGCGGGACCGCGCGCTGCGGACGTCCCGCCGGATCGGCATCCAGCGCGCCGTCGCCACCTCCGCCGCGGCGTTGGTGCTGCTCGGCGCGGCCACCGGCACCGCCTTCGCGATGATGCCGGACCGGAGGGCCGACCCGCTTCCAGCGACCACCCCGTCGGTCACCGCCACCCCGACGCCCACCGCGGACGCCACCAGCCCCAGCCCGTCGTCCGACGTCAAGCCGGCGGACGCGCCGAGGGCGCCGTTGACGGTGGACGAGGTCCGGAACGCGAACATCCGCCTCGGCAAGTGGAACGACGACTTCTGCCCAGGCGGGACGTACCGCTTCAAGGACGGGAGCAGTGTCTACCTGCCTCGGGAGGATTCGCCGGGCGCATTCGGCATACTCGGCACCCCGTCGATCGTGGACGTCGACCGCGACGGTGACCTGGACGCGGTCGTGCTGATCACGTGCAGTCCGTTCGCGGTGCGGGCCCAGCAGGTGGTCGCGCTGCACCGGACCGAATCCGGCGCGGTCGCCACGCTCGGGCAGGTGACCATCAACGGCGCCTACCCGACCGGCGGAGAGCTCATGGAAATCCAGACGGCGGCCGACGGCACCGTCCGGGTGCGCTGGCACGACACCCAGCCCGGCGGCGACGCCGCGCAGTGGCGTAGCTACCGCTGGAGTGGTGCCGGGTTCCACCAGAGCGACGGCCCGAGGAGCTTCCCGAAGGTGTCGATCGACGTGAAGGTGGCGGCCGGTCCGACGACGCTGGTGAAGCAGGCGGACAACAGCTACCAGGGCGATCTCGTGGTGAGGGTCAGCAACATCGGGAAGATCGCCATCGACCAGCCGAGTATCCGCCTGACCCTGCCGAAGTCGGTCTCCCTGACGAAGGTCCGCGGCGTGCTGAACAACAAGGCGTCCGTGCAGGACAGCGGGCCGCCCACGGTCATGCTCTGCATGCTTCCCCCGATTGCGCCGGGCAAGTCGCTGACGATCACCTACACCCTGCGGTTCGCCGGGAGCGGGCAGCCCGCCTCCGGCGTCCTGGATGTCAGCAACAGCCAGGGTGACAACGACGAGAGCAACAACCAGGCGAAGTACACGCTGACAATCGCCGAAAGATGATCGCCACTGCTGCTGCGGGGCGGGCCATCACCCGGTGGTCCGCCCCGTACGCTTCTCCGCTGACCGGCTGCCGGACGATCATCACGCCCCCGGTCTCGATGATCGACTCGATGTCGGCGACATGGGGTGTCCGAACGTCAGCGATACCACCAGCTCGCCGAAACGGAGTCGATCTCGGTCAACGCCGCCGCGCGAACTCCACGAACGACCGCCACGCCCGGGTATCAAAGGTCAGCACGGGCCCACCCCGGTCCTTGCTGTCCCGAACACCGACGACCCCGGTCAGATTGTCCGCCACCTCGACGCATTCGCCCTGGGTGCCGCTGCGGGTGGACTTCCGCCAGGTAGCGCCAGTCAGCTCCATGACGTCATCACTTCCTTCATCAGCTCGACCGACTGCCGTCGAGGTAGCGCCTCACTGCGCACGCTCTCCCACCTCGACAGCAGGATAGCCAGATCCTCATCTTTATCGACCACAACGCCACCGAGCTGGGTCTCCAGATGACCGACCCATCCGCCGTCGCTACCCCGGCCTAGCACGAATGGACCGACGAGGCCGACGTGCACGCTGACCTCGATCGGGATGAGGTGGATGCTGATGTGCGGGCGTTCCGCGCAATCGATCAAGTGATCGAGCTGCTGAATCATCAGCCCGCGGAACGCCTCGTCGGCACGACGGAGTACCGACTCCTCGATCACTGCGACGAACTTGGGCGGGTCGGGCTGCACGAAGATGGACTGCCGATCCATCCGGATGGCCAGTCGACGCTCTACCTCTTCATCGCTGATCGTGTCGTCGCAACGAATCAGCGCCCGCGCATAGTTCTCCGTCTGGAGCAGGCCGGGCACCAGGCTCGGCTGGTAGCAGCGCAGTTGCTGGGCCTGTCGTTCTGCTTCGAGCCAGGGGCGGAACCAGCTCGGCTGGCCGTCGCGTTCGGCCAGCTTCAGCAGGGAGGTCAGCAGACCGCCGGTACCGAGCACCTCGTCGGCGCGCTTGAGGAAGAACCGGTCGAGCGGCCGCTGGCCCAGCTCGACGGCGGACACCTGGGAGCCCGAGAAGTGGACCAGTTTCCCGAACTCCTCCTGACTCAGGTCGGCGTTCAGCCGCAGCCGCCGTAGTTGCGCCCGGACCAGCTCCGCCGTCGGCTCACCTTCCACATCTCCTCCACGACTTCACCGGCATCTCCCGGGCGGATCCCACCGGGTGGACCCCTCGCCCGGCCACCCCCACGACCCCCGTCGATCACTTCCGACAGTAGTCACATGGCGAGCAGAGTGTCACGCAGCGCATCCGCTCCGATCCAGCCCGGACGGGGCCGATCCGCCGGGGCCGTCCCGGTTCCCCCGTACCGGGGCGGCCCCTTCCGTACCCCGCTGAGGAGGTCGATGTGGCCGGACCGCCGCGCCAACTCCCGGTGCCCCGTCTCGGGCCGTACGCCGATCGGCCCCGGGCGTATCCGCCGGACCACCCGCCGCACCTGCCGATCCGGCCGCTCTGGCTGTGCCGTGCGTGCGGCCTGCCGTGGCCCTGTGCGCAGGCCCGGCTGCTGCTCAAGGTCGAGTACGACGGCCGCTACCTCGACCTGGCCGTCTACCTCTCCGGGCTCTATCACGAGGCGAGCCACGACCTGTTCCGGCTGAACCCGGACGACGGCCCGACGCCCCGGGACCTCTTCGACCGGTTCGTCGCCTGGGGGCCGTACCGGCGGCCGATGGTCGAACCACCGCGCGGCGAGCGGTAAGTCGAGTAATCCCAGACGCCCGCGAGCGGCCGGATGGTTGCCGTCCGGGGCCGGAAAGATTGTCGGAAAACAGCGTTGAACAGCGGCAACTGAGATCCACAGGGGACGCGTCTTGGGGGGCGTCGGAACGAGATCCACTCCCGGAGGCCACCCCCATGGACAGCATCCTCACCCCCCGTACCGTCTTCACCTCGGCGCTGCGGCGGGCGCTGCGGCCCCGCGCGCTGATGGGCGCCGCGGCGCTGGTTTTGCTGCCTCTCGCGGCGGCCGGCTGCGCCACGCCGGCCACCACGGTCGGCGCCGCCGCGCGGCCGGCCAGCACTCCCGCCAGCACCGAGCCGGTCGCCGCGGCCCGGGTCGTCGACGACGGCGGTGCCGGCGGGTCGGCGCCGCGGTCCGGCGACGTCCGGCGGAGCGCTCCGGCCGGCACCGCCCGCAACCTGAGCTGGCCGCAGCTCAACTGGTACTCGGAGCCGGAGTACGGCGGGACGAGCGACACGCCGGCCCGGGTCTGGCGCAGCACGCCGGAGGGCCGTTGGGAGCTCGTCCGGGAGGGCCGCCCCGCCGACCCGAAGGCCGAGGGCAAGGTGGCCGCCTCCCCGGACGGCCGGCGGATGGCCTGGCGGTCGGCCAACCCGAACCAGTTGATGACCAGCGCCTTCGAGGGCGGTCCGGTCACGACGGTGCCGGCGCCGGGCGACCGGGGCTGCGCGCCGCGCTGGCTGGACAACCAGACCGTGACGTACACCGAGGGCGCGCAGGGCGACTGGACGGTGGTCGGGGTCCGCCCCGACGGCAAGGGGCGTCACGTGCTCGCCAGCCAGGAGTCGAAGTGCCCGTTCGTCGGTAACGGCGTGGTGGCGTTCGTCCAGGATCGCGCCCTGCGCATCGCCGAGGGCGGTGGCAGCTCCTACCGCATCGTGCAGCCCCGGATCCCCGCCGAGCTCAAGATCCACGGCGTGGCCGGCTTCTCCCCGGACGGCCGGCAGGCCGTCATCAGCACGCACGTGCCGAACGCGGGCGAGTGCGGCTGCACCTGGCGGATCCGCAACTACCGGGTGGAGATCGGCACCGGCGTCGCCACCGAGCTGACGCCGCTCGACCCGGCGTGGCGTGGAGAAACCGGTCGCGGCCAGGCCGAGCAGGTCCGCTTCCTCCCGGGCGGCACCATGATCGCCCAGATCAACACCGCCACCCTCGGTGACGACGTCCCCGCCTACCAGCTGGTCCGCTACGCCGCCGACGGTCGGGTGCTGGGCAGCCTGCCCGTCCCGGCCGGTACCCCGTGGGGTCGGCTGCTCGGCTGACTCGGGAGCTGCGCGGGCGAACGGGCCACACCGACGGGGGGGTGGCCCGTTCGCCCGCGCCTCGACCCGCCTCGATGACCTCTGCCACGTCGCCGAGTAGCGGGACCCACCGGCCCGCCTGGCGGTGCAAAACTTGTCGCCGCAGGCAACGAGAGCGAGGGGGCGCGGTGCGCTGGCGCAGCTTTGTGGCGGTGGGAGACAGCTTCACCGAGGGGATGGACGACCCGTACCCGAACGGCACCTACCGCGGGTGGGCCGACCTGGTCGCCACCCGGCTGGCCGCCGAGGCCGGTCCGGAGTTCCAGTACGCGAACCTGGCCATCCGTGGCCGGCTCTTCCCGAACGTCGTCGCCACCCAGGTGCCCGAGGCGGTCGCGATGAAGCCCGATCTGATCAGCTTCGCGGCCGGCGGCAACGACGTGCTGCGCCGCACCTTCGACCCGGACGCGCTGGTCGCCCGCTTCGACGACGTGGTCCGCGAACTCCGCTCCGGCGGCGCGGACGTGATCCTGTTCCGGTTCGCCGACGTGATGGCCCGGCTTCCCGGCCAGCGCCTGGTCGCGCCCCGGGTGCAGCTGCTCAACCAGGCGGTCGGCGAGACCGCCGAGCGGCACGGCGGCATCCTGGTCGACCTCTACGCCGACGACACCTACCTCAACCCGATGCTCTGGAGCACCGACCGGCTGCACCTCTCCCCGGCCGGGCACCGCCGGGTCGCCGGCCAGGTGCTGACCGCGCTCGGGGTGGGCTGTGACGAGGAGTGGCTGATGGTGCCGCCGCACCCGGCGCCGACGCCGTGGCTGGCCGCCCGCGCGGCCGACGCGCGGTGGGTCGGCCAGCACCTGGCGCCGTGGATCAAGCGTCGGGTGACCGGCCGCTCGTCCGGTGACACCGTCACCGCCAAGCGCCCGGTCCTCGGCCCGTTCACCGACTGACCGTTCGCCCGGCGCCGCCCGCCGTTTCGTGCGGTCGGCCACATTGTGGGCCCTGACCTCGGATGCCGGGTTCCCGGCGTCCCATCGGGCGTACCTTGGGGATCATGTCTGTGCCGAGTGATCCGGATCCCCGCCTTCAGGCCTACGCGGATCCCCAGCGGCTGGTCACCACCGAGTGGCTGGCCGAACACCTGGGCGACGAGGGCCTCGTCGTCATCGAGTCCGACGAGGACGTTCTGCTCTACGACACCGGTCACATCCCCGGCGCGGTCAAGGTGGACTGGCACCTGGAGCTGAACGACCAGGTGACCCGGGACTACCTCGACGCCAAGAGCTTCGCCGAGCTCTGCGCCGCCAAGGGCATCGGTCGCAACGACACGGTGGTCTTCTACGGCGACAACTTCAACTGGTGGGCCGCGTACGCGCTCTGGGTCTTCACCCTCTTCGGTCACCAGGACCTCCGGCTGCTGGACGGCGGTCGGCAGAAGTGGATCGCCGAGGGGCGGGAGCTCACCCGGGAGAAGGTGTCCCGGCCGCGGGCCGAGTACCCGGTGCCGCAGCGGGACGACGCACCGATCCGGGCCTACCGCGAGCAGGTGATGGCGCACGTGGCGGCCGGCCGGCCGCTGGTCGACGTCCGTTCCCCGGGCGAGTACACCGGCGAGATGCTGCACATGCCGGACTACCCGCAGGAGGGCGCGCTGCGCGGCGGCCACATCCCCGGCGCGGTCAGCAAGCCGTGGAAGTCCGCGGCCAACGACGACGGCACGTTCAAGTCGCCGGACGAGCTGCGGGCGATCTACGCCGACCAGCTCGGGTTGAGCCCGGACGACGACATCGTGGCCTACTGCCGGATCGGTGAGCGGTCCAGCCACACCTGGTTCGTGCTGCGGCACCTGCTCGGCTACCCGCAGGTGCGCAACTACGACGGCTCGTGGACTGAGTGGGGCAACCTGGTCCGGGCCCCCGTCGTGAAGGGCGACCAGCCCGGCGGGCTGAACAGCTGACCGTCGCCGGACCCGCGCGCGGCCGAGGGGCCGTCGCGCGGGTCCGGGGTTCGGCGGTACGACGCGCGCCGGCTCTCGGCCGGAACGCGCGGCGGGACACCGGCCGCGCGGTGGCCGGGCTCAGCCGGCGGCGAGCGAGACCTCGCCGTACAGGTCCCGCACCACGCCCGTGACCGCACCGGTCGACGGTTGCCAGCGCAGCAGCCCGCCCGGGTCGTGGCGGAGCAGCACGGCGCCGTCCCGGTCCCAGCCGAGCACCTCGCAGCAGGCCTTCCAGCGGTCCCGGCCCAGATCGAGCAGACGGGTGACCACGCCGGTCTCGGCGTTCAGCACCGCGACCCCCTCCAGCCCACTCATGCTGCCGGTGGTGAGCCAGCCGGCCCGGGCCACCTGGTCGCCGCGCTGCCAGCCCCGCCCGTAGAACTCGTCGACCCGGTTGCCGCTGGGCAGCGCGCGGAAGTCGAGCGCCCAGGAGTCCAGGTGCGTGCTGGCGGCGCTCCAGGCGTACCGGCCCAGCGTCAGGCTCTCCGGGGCGCCGCCCACCGTCAGCACGGTGTCCGTCCGAACGCTCGGGTCAGGGCTTACCACGTCCCACGGGGAGACCGGCGCCTCCCGGCTGGTACCCGTGACCCGGTCCACCTCGTACGCGGTGTCGTTGTCGCCGACGAAGAGCCGGTCGCCGGACCAGAAGACGTGTTCCAGGTAGCCCTTCAGCGGGTAGCGGCGGACCGTCGCGGTGGTCAGGTCGACCACGATCACCTCGTCGGTCTGGGCGAAGGCGGCTGTCCGCCCGTCCGGCGACAGGCTGCTGCTCTTCAGCGGGACCGCGGCGTTGCCGTCGGCGTCGCGGGTCCGGGCGAGGGTGACCACGTCGAGATCCCGGACGAGGCCATCGTCGCCGAGCACCCGGATCCGTCCCTCGACGCCGGTCCCCGGATCGACCGGCTGGTAGAGCGCCAGCGCCTGGCGGACCGGGCGGGCGGAGAGCGACGCGCTCACCGGATCGCCGAGGCGACCGAGCGGGTCACCGGGATACGTCAGTTGGTCCGGCGGTCGCTGCACCGGTGCGGCGCTCGGCACCGGGCTCGCGGTCGGTGTGGCCGGTGTGATCGGCGACGGTCGGTCGGCGGGGCGCAGGGCGACGGCCGTACCGCCGGTCAGCAGGACGACCGCCACGGCGGCGGCCCCGGCCCGGCGGTTACGCCGGGTGCGGCGGGCCCGCTCCCAGCCGGCGGACGCGGGGTGCGCCGGCCGGATGTCCTCGGTGGCCACGGTCAGCAGTCGGGTCAGGTCCTCTTCCTTCACGGGTTCACCTCCATGCCGCTCGGCCGTCCGACCTCGCGGCCCAGCTCGGGGGCCACCTCGCGGAGCCGCCGCAGCGCCGCGTGGCACTGGCTCTTCACGGTGCCGACGGTGACGCCGAGCACCTCGGCGGTCGCCGTCTCGGTCAGGTCCTCGAAGTAGCGCAGCACCACGACCGCCCGCTGGCGGGGCGGGAGCTGCCCGAGGGCTTCGTGCAGGGCGAGTCGGAGCAGCCCGTCCCGGTCGTGGGCGGCCTGCTCCGGCGGGTACCCGCCGAGCCACTCCCGCCGGCGGCGACGCCACCAGGAGACGGCGTCCCGGTAGAGGATGGCCCGTACGTACGCGGCCGGATCGCCGTCCCGGACCGCGGGCCAGCGCAGCGCCAACTTCAGCAGGGCATCCTGGAGCAGGTCCTCGGCCTGGTGCCGGTTGCCGCAGATCAGGTAGGCCGCACGCAGCAGCCGGTGCTGGTGGTTCTCCACGAAGGCGACGTAGCCCTCGCGCCCGTCGTTCGCCGCCGGTCCCATCCGCCCCCTCCCCGGCCGTCGTGTTCCGTGTCACCCGACAGACGCACGGGGAGTGGCAAAAGGTTGGGTCAGTTCTCCGGCAGCCCGGTCAGGTAACGCTGGAGGGTGGGCGCGACCCAGCCGACCAGCTCCTCCGGTGCCATCTCCACCATCGGCGGCAGCTGGACGATGTAGCGCGTGAAGGCCAGCCCGAGGATCTGACTGGCCACCAGGCCGGCCCGCCGGGCGGTGGTTGCCGGGTCGGTGCCGAAGCCGGCCACCGCAGCACTGAGCTGGCTGGCGAAGATGCCACGCATCCGCTCGGCCGCGCCCGGGTTGGTGCTCGCGGTCCGGAGCAGGGCGGCCAGCGTCTCGTCGCCCTCCCACCGGGCGAGGAAGTGCCGGATCAGCACCTCGCCGAGCTGCCCGGGCGGGACGTCGGTCAGGTCGGGCAGCCGTAGGTCGAACTCGGCCGCCGCCGCGAACAGCCCCTCCTTGCTGCCGTAGTAGCGCATCACCATCGACGGGTCGATCCGGGCGTCGGCGGCGATGGCGCGGATGGTGGCGCGCTCGTAGCCGTCGGAGGCGAACCGTTCCCGGGCGGCGCGCAGGATCGCCGCGCGGGTGACGTCCGAGCGGCGGGGACGGGGCGCGTCGGTGGGGGCGACGGTCATGTCCACGACCGTAGGCCAACAACTGTTGACACACCAACACCCGGCGGCCAAACTTGCCAACAAGTGTTGGCCAACACACGTTGGCAATTCCTTCCCGGAGGTGGCGATGCTGCCCGCGAAGACCGACGTTCTCGTGGTGGGAGGCGGCCCGACCGGCCTCGCCACCGCGCTCACCCTGGCCCGACGCGGGGTCGAGGTGACCGTGCTCGACCAGCTCTCCCACCCGCCGGCGACCTCCCGGGCGGCCGTCGTGCACGCGTACACCCTGGAGGTGCTGGACCGGATCGACGTCGCGGCGCCGCTCGTCGCCCAGGGCCTGCGGGCGCCGCGGTTCACCGTGCGCGACCGCGACCGGGTGCTGCTCGCGGTGCCGTTCGACCGGTTGCCGTCCCGCTTCCCCTACGCGCTGCTGGTCTCCCAGTCGGTCACCGAGGCGGTGCTCACCGAGCGGTTGGCCGGGCACGGGGTGCGGGTGCGGCGGCCGTGCCGACTCACCGGTCTGACCCGGACCGACGACGGGGTGCTCGCTGAGGTCGACGGGGCCCCGCTGCGCGCCCGGTACGTGGTCGGCGCGGACGGCATGCACAGCACCGTCCGGCAGGCGGTCGGTATCGGCTTCACCGGTCCCACCGACGAGGAGTCCTACGTGCTCGCCGACGTCCGGGTACGCAGCACCCTGCCCCGCCAGGAGGTGTCACTCTTCCTCGCCCGCTCCGGGCCGCTGGTCTGGGCGTCCCTCCCGGACGGGGTGGTCCGGCTGGTCGCCGCCGTGCCGGTGGCCCCCGCCGAACCGGATCGGGCCTACCTCCAGGCGCTGCTCGACGAACGCGGACCCGCGCAGCGACCCGACCAGGTGACCGAGGTGCTCTGGGGATCCCGGTTCCGGGTGCACCACCGGCTCGCCGACACGTTCCGGGCCGGGCCGGTGCTGCTGGCCGGAGACGCCGGGCACGTGCACAGCCCGGCCGGCGGGCAGGGCATGAACCTCGGCATCTGCGACGCTTTGGCCCTCGGCACCGCCCTCTCCGACGTGCTCGCCGGCGGCCCGGAGACGCTGCTCGACGATTACACCGCGCGGCAGCGCCCGATGGCCGAGGACGTGCTGAGCTTCGCCGCCGGGCTGACTCGGCTGGCCACCGTGCCGCCCGCCGGCCGGCCGGTGCGGGACGTGCTGCTGCGGCTGCTCGGCGCTGTGCCGCAGGTCAGGCAACGGATCGCGCTGCGGCTCTCCGGGCTGTCCCACCGGGAGCGCACGCCGGGCTAGGCTCCGCCCGTGGAGCAGGTCTGGCGGGACTGGGGCGGCGTCCTGCTCGCCGTACTGGCCGGGCTGCCACTGCTGGTCCTGGTCACCGCCGGGCTCGCCCGGCTGCGCCGGGACGTGCCGGCCGGGCAGGCGTGGCGACGAAGCGTCGCCGAGGTGGGCGCGGTCGCCGGCACCCTGCCCTGGGTGTGGATGATCCTCACCCCGCGCGACGCACCCCGCCAGGTCGACCCGGTGCCGCTGCGCGACCTGGCCGACCTGTTCACCGGCCCGCCGGTGACCGCGGTGGTGCAGGTCGTCGGCAACCTGCTGGTCTTCGCAGCGCTGGGCTTCTTCGCCCCGGTACGCCTCGCCGCGCTGGCCGGCATCGGTCGGCTCTTCCTGCTCGGCGCGGTCGGCTCGGTGTTGGTCGAGACCCTCCAGTACGCGCTGGATCTCGGCCGGGTCTCCTCGGTGGACGACGTGCTGCTCAACGCGACGGGCGCGGCGCTGGCCGGGCTGCTGTCCCGGCACTGGTGGGCGCGGCCGGCGGCGGCGCTGGCGGGGCCGGCCGCAGTGACCACCACGCGGCGAGGGTGACCAGCGCGAACGTGCCGGCCGCACCCACCGCCACCGGCACCGTCCCGTAGGCCGCGCCGACCAGCCCGGCGAGCGCCGCGCCGACCGGTGCGGTGAGCAGCCCGACCATCCGCTGGGCGGCGCCCACCCGACCGAGCAGCCCGGCCGGCACGCGCCGCTGCCCGCACGACGCCCAGAGGCTGTTCCACGAGGCGGTGCCGGCGGCGAAGACGGCCAGCGCGAGCCCGCCCGGCACCGGGTGCCGGGCCAGCGCGAACCCGGCCAGCGCGACGGTCTGCGCGGCGAGCACCGCGCGCAGCGCCGGCACCGTGCCGAGCCGGGCGGCAAGTCGCCCCGAGCCGAGCGCCCCGGCCACCCCGCCGACGATGGCCGCCGCGGCGAAGAGTCCGTACCCGGTCGGCGGCACCTTCAGCACGTCCAGTGCGTAGAGCACCAGCACGGCCAGCAGCCCACTGATCGCCAGGTTGCTCGCCGCGGTGAGCAAGGTGAACCGCCACAGGGTCCGGTCCCCGCGCAGCCACCGCATCCCCTCGCCGATCTCGGCCCGCACCGAGCCCCGCGGTGCGCGCATTCCGTCACCGAGCGGACGGGGCGTGGTGAGGGCGAGCACGAGGAGGGCGGCCACCGCGAACGTGACGGCGTCGATGGTGAAGGGCAGCGCCGGGGCGGCGGTGAAGAGCAGACCGGCGGCGGGCGCGCCGAGGAAGCCGCCGGCCACCGCGGCGCCCGCCTGGAGTCGGCCGTTCGCCCGGGGCAGCGCGGCCGGCGGCACCAGCGCGGGGAGCAGCGCGAAGGAGGCGGCGTCGAAGAGGGTGCCCAGCGCGGCGAGCAGGAACGCGGCCACCAGCAGCGCCGCGACGCCGGCCCGGTCGAGGGCGACCGCCACGGCCAGCACGCCGACCACGGCGGCGCGTACCCCGTCCACCAGGGCCATCGTCCGCGGGCGGTCCCAGCGGTCCGCGTACACGCCGCCGAGCAGGCCGAAGAGCAGCGGCGGCAACTGGCCGGCCACGGTGACCGCCGCGATGACCCGGGGGTCGCGGGTCAGCGTCGCGGCCAGCAGAGCCAGCGCCGGCGTCCGCAGCGCGTCACCGAACCGGGACGAGACGGCGGCGGACCAGAGCAGGTGGTAGTCACGGCCGAGCCGGGATGCGGTCATGCCGGCGACCCTGCGGGGTCGAGTAGGTCGAGGGTCAAGCCGCCGGCATCGGCCGGTCGCCGGCTTCTCAGGTGTGACCAACCGCCCGGTAACCAAGCCTCCACCTCGCGCTGGGCGCGGTCTAGGCTTGCCCGGTGACGGTGGAGCAGCAGGCGCGCGGCGGCGCGGCGAGCGCGGGGCGGCGCCGGTCCCGCAAGGACGAGATCCTGGAGATCGCGGTCGGTCTCTTCGCCGCCCGGGGCTACCACGGCGTCTCGATGGACGACATCGGCGCGGCCGCCGGGGTCACCGGTCCGGCCCTCTACCACCACTTCGCCGGCAAGGAGGCGATGCTGGTCGCCGCGCTGATCCCGGTGAGCGAGGGGCTGCTCGCCGGCGGCCGGGAACGCGCCGCCGGCCGCCCCGACGACCCGCGCGGCGTGCTGGAGTCGCTGATCGACTATCACGTCGACTTCGCGCTGGCCAACCCCGCGGTGATCGCCCTGCACCTGCACGAGCTGGACCGTCTCCCCGACGAGCCGCGCCGACGGATCCGGCGCCTGCAGCGGCTCTACGTCGAGGAGTGGGTGACGGTGCTGACCGCCCTGCACCCGGGCATGCCGGACGGCGAGGCCCGGGTGTTGGCGCACGCGGCGTTCGGCCTGATGAACTCGACGCCGTTCCTCGGCGGTGAGGTGGACCGGCGCCGCCGGGCCGAGTTGCTGCGCGGCGCCACGCTCGCCGCCCTCCTGGCCTGACCCCCGGCCGGCCCCGCTGACCGACCCCGATGGCGACTTCTGACTGACCGGGGTGGCATGGTTCCCTGACAACCGTCCCGACATCTGGACGCTGGGGAGGAAACATGATCGAGTCGCTGCTGGTCGCCAACCGGGGCGAGATCGCCCGCCGGATCATCCGTACCGCCAAGCGGCTCGGCGTACGCGCGATCGCGGTGCACTCGGAGGCGGACGCCGGTCTGCCCTTCGTCACCGAGGCCGACGAGGCCGTCTGCGTCGGCCCGGCCAACCCGGCGCAGAGCTACCGCAACACCGAGGCGATCCTCGCCGCCGCCAGGTCCACCGGCGCGCAGGCGATCCACCCCGGCTACGGCTTCCTCTCGGAGAACGCCGACTTCGCCCGTACCGTCGAGGCCAGCGGGCTGATCTGGGTCGGGCCCGGCGCGGACGCGATCACCGCGATGGGCGACAAGATCAACGCTCGGAACCTGATGGCGGCGGCCGGCGTCCCGGTCGCGCCCGGCACCACCGAACCGGCGGCCGACCTGAACGCCGCCGTCGCGGCGGCGGCCGAGATCGGCTACCCGGTGATGGTCAAGGCCGCGGCCGGTGGCGGCGGCATGGGCATGGGCGTGGCCGTCGACGAGGCCGCGCTGCGCACCGAGTTCGACAAGGTGCGCGCGTTCGCGGAGCGGATGTTCGGCGACGGCTCCGTGCTGCTCGAGCGGTACTTCCCCCGGGTACGCCACGTCGAGGTGCAGATCCTCGGTCTGGCCGACGGCCGGGTGGTGGCGCTCGGTGAGCGGGAGTGCTCCGTGCAGCGGCGCAACCAGAAGCTGGTGGAGGAGTCGCCGTCTCCGGCGGTGTCGCCCGAGCTGCGCGCGCGGTTCCTCGCCGCGGCGGTGCGGGCCGGCGAGGCGGTCGGCTACCGCAACGCCGGCACGGTGGAGTGCCTGTTGGTCCCGAGCACGAACGAGTTTTTCTTCCTGGAGATGAACACCCGGCTCCAGGTGGAGCACCCGGTGACCGAGCTGGTCTACGGCCTGGACCTGGTCGAGGAGCAGCTGCGGGTGGCGGGCGGGCTCGCCCCGACGTTCGACCCGGACCGGCTCGCCCCGCGCGGGCACGCCATCGAGCTGCGGATCAACGCCGAGGACCCGAAGCGCTTCCTGCCCGGCCCGGGCGCGATCACCACGTGGGCCGAGCCGACCGGCGAGGGGGTCCGGGTCGACTCCGGCTACGTCGCCGGCAACACCGTCACCCCGTTCTACGACAGCCTGCTCGCGAAGCTGATCGTCAGCGGCGCGGATCGGGCCGAGGCGATCGAGCGGGCTCGCGCCGCCGTGGCCGCCTTCGAGGTGGCCGGCCCGAAGTGCAACCTGCCGTTCTTCGCCGAGCTGTTGGAGAACGACGAGTTCGTCTCCGGCGACTACGACACCGGCATCGTCTCCCGGATGCGCTGACCTGCTGGCGGCCCACCTGCCCCGCCGGTGTCCCGCCGTCGCCGTGACGGCGGGACACTGGCAGCCGGGCCCTTTGCTCTGCTTCCCTGGAGGCAACACCGGTTGTCCGGATTCCGGACGTTCGGCGTTGCCGTCGCTGAAGCAGAGCAAAGCGTCCTAGGCGACACCCCACGACGACGTCACAGCGAGGTGACCATCGCATGAGCCAGCTGCCAACTTCCGTGTCGATCCGCGAGGTCGGGCCCCGCGACGGGCTCCAGAACGAGGACCCGATCCCGACCGACGCCAAGGTGCGCCTGCTCGACGCGCTCTCCGGCACCGGCGTCAAGCGGATCGAGGCGGTGTCGTTCGTGCACCCGAAGGCGATCCCGCAGATGGCCGACGCGGACGAGGTGTGGCAGCGGGCCCGCAAGGCCGACGGGGTGCGCTACTCGGCGTTGGTGCCGAACACCCGCGGCGCGCAGCGCGCCCTGGCCGCCGGGTTCACCGAGATCGAGGTGGTCGTGTCGGCCAGCGACACGCACAACCGGCGCAACGTCAACCGCTCGACCGACCAGTCGCTCGACGACATCGCCGAGCTGATCGACCTGCTGCACGGCGCGGGGGCGCAGGCCGAGGTGATCGTGGCGACCAGCTTCGGCTGCCCGTACGAGGGGGACATCGACCCGCAGCGGGTCGCCGGGATCGTCGACCGGGTGGTCTCCGACGGCGCGGACCGGGTGGCGTTCGGCGACACCACCGGCATGGGCACCCCGCGCCGGGTCCGCGACCTGCTGACCGCGGTACGCGACCGCAACGCGCACATTCCGGTGCTGCTGCACTTCCACAACACCCGGGGCACCGCGCTGGCCAACCTGCTCACCGCGCTGGAGCTGGGGGTCACCGAGTTCGACGCCAGCGTCGGCGGTCTCGGCGGCTGCCCGTACGCGCCGGGGGCGAGCGGCAACCTGGCCACCGAGGAGGCGGTGCACATGCTGCACGACATGGGGATCGACACCGGCATCGACTTGGACGCCCTCATCGAGGCCGCCGAGCTGGCCGAGCGGCTGGTCGGCGGGAAGCTCCCCTCCGGCGTGCTGCGCGCCGGCCCGCGTACCCGGTTGACGCCGATGCCGGCCTGACCGGTCAGGCGGACAGCGGAGGGGCCGGCGGTCGCGCCGGCCCCTCCGTCGTACCCGGTCGATCAGCCGATCGGGGCGAGCGTGGCCGGGGCCGGCCAGCTGTCGCGGAAGATCTCCGACCCGGTGCGGTCCGCGGCGCGCTCGCCGGCGCTGCGGGTGCCGGCGAAGAGGTTGCTCACCCGGTTCGCCTCGGTGGTGCTCGGGTAGGGGTTGGTGCAGCTGGTGCCGGCACTGCCGCCGGACATCAGGATGGCGCAGTTGCCGTTGTAGTTGTCCGGCAGGCCGAGGATGTGCCCGATCTCGTGGGTCATGATCCGCAGCGGGCTGTACTGCGAGGCCTGCTGGGTGTCGATGTAGACCCGGCCGTTGCCGAGGCTGGTCCGCACGGCGTACGAGCCGCCGCCGGTGATCTGGTAGATCCGCAGGTTGGAGCCGCAGTTCGCGGAGAGCGTCAGGTTCGAGGTGGCGTTGTTCCAGATGGAGGCTGCCTGGTTGGCGATGCTTGCGTAGCTCGGCGCCTGGCTGGTGTTGTAGCAGATGGTCATGGCCGCGGACGCGGGCGACGGGTTGGCCACCGTGACGCCGAGGGTGGCGACTGCCGTCGCGACCAACGCGCCTGCGATCCGGCCGATGCGTGAGGTCATTGCGGGCTCCAATCCGGAAGGGGTGTCAGGAGCCTAGACATACACATCCATTGATTTCAATATCTGGTTCGCGTTCACCGTCGTGCGGCGCGGCGGCGTCCGGGTGGCCGGGCGTCCTCGCGATGCGCTAGCCTAACGATCGTTCAGGTCGCAACAGGCGAGGGAGTCGGCGTGACGCTCGACGGTGAGGCACTGGAGCAGCTGCGCAAGCGGGCCCGGGCCGGCGGGGCGGACAAGTACCACGCCGCCAACGCTGCCAAGGGCAAGCTCTTCGCTCGGGAACGGGTCGCGCTCCTGGTCGACGAGGGCAGCTTCGTCGAGGACGGCCTCTACGCCAACGCGATGGCCGACGGCCTGCCCGCCGACGGCGTGGTCACCGGCACCGCCACCATCGACGGGCGGCAGGTCTGCCTGATGGCGAACGACTCCACGGTCAAGGCCGGCAGTTGGGGCGCGCGCACCGTGGAGAAGATCATCCGGATCATCGAGCGGGCCTACTCCACCAGCGTGCCGATGGTCTACCTGGTCGACTCGGCCGGCGCCCGGATCACCGACCAGGTCGAGCTCTTTCCCGGCCGGCGCGGCGCGGGAAAGATCTTCTGGAACCAGGTCCGCGCCTCCGGCTCCATCCCGCAGGTCTGCGCGCTCTTCGGGCCGAGCGCGGCCGGCGGGGCCTACATCCCGGCGTTCTGCGACGTGGTCGCCATGGTCGACGGCAACGCGAGCATGTACCTCGGCTCGGACCGGATGGTCGAGATGGTCACCGGCGAGAAGACCACCCTGGAGGCGATGGGCGGCGCCAAGGTGCACTGCGCCGAGTCCGGCGTCGGGCACTTCCTCTGCAAGACCGAGGCCGAGGCGCTCGACGTGGTGAAGCGCTACCTGTCCTACCTGCCGGCGAACTGGACCCAGGCGCCGCCGGCGGCCGAGGCGCAGCCCGCGCCGGCGAAGGCCGACCTGGCCGCGCTGGTGCCGGCGAGCGAGCGGCAGGCGTTCGACATGCGCCGCTACGTCAAGGGCCTGCTCGACGAGGACAGCTTCTTCGAGATCCAGGCGCTCTGGGCCAAGGAGCTGACCATCGGCTTCGGCCGGCTCGACGGCAAGGTCGTCGGCGTGGTCGGCAACAACTCGATGTTCAAGGGCGGCGTGCTCTTCGTCGACTCGGCCGACAAGGCCACCCGGTTCGTGCAGCTCTGCGACGCGTTCAACGTGCCGCTGCTCTTCCTCTCCGACGTGCCCGGCTTCATGGTCGGCAGCGCGGTCGAGAAGCAGGGCATCATCCGGCACGGCGCCAAGATGATCACCGCGATCTCCGAGGCCACCGTGCCGAAGATCTGCGTGGTGGTCCGCAAGGCGTACGGCGCGGGCCTCTACGCGATGGCCGGTCCCGGCTTCGAGCCCGACGCCACCATCGCACTGCCCACCGCCAAGATCGCCGTGATGGGTGCCGAAGCGGCGGTGAACGCGGTCTACGCCAACAAGATCGCCGCGATCGAGGACGAGGCGGAGCGCGCCGCGTTCGTCGCCGCGAAGCGCGCGGAGTACGAGCAGGACATCGACATCGTCCGGCTCGCCAGCGAGCTGGTGATCGACGCGATCGTCGAGCCGCACGAGCTGCGGGCCGAACTGGTCCGCCGGTTCACCGCGGCGCAGGGCAAGGAACGGCACTTCTCCCGGCGCCGGCACGGCGTCACCCCGGTCTGACCGACCCGACCCATTCCCGGCCGGCGTCACGAGCGCCCGGCGGGCCCGTCCTACAGGAGGAACCCATGGACTTCCGGCTCACCGAGGAGCAAGAGGCGCTGCGGGAGAGCGTGCGGGACTTCGCCCGAGAGGTGGTCGCACCGGTCATCGCCGAGCACTACGAGAAGCACACCTTCCCGTACGAGGTGATCCGGCAGATGGGCAAGATGGGCCTCTTCGGGCTCCCCTTCCCCGAGGAGCACGGCGGCATGGGCGGCGACTACTTCACGCTCTGCCTGGCCCTGGAGGAGCTGGCCCGGGTCGACTCCAGCGTGGCCATCACCCTGGAGGCCGCGGTCTCCCTGGGCGCCATGCCGATCTACCGCTTCGGCAACGACGAGCAGAAGGCGCAGTGGCTGCCGAAGCTGCTCAGCGGCGAGGCCCTCGCGGGCTTCGGGCTGACCGAGCCGGGCACCGGCTCCGACGCGGGCGGCACCCAGACCCGGGCGGTCCTGGACGAGGCGACGAACGAGTGGGTGATCAACGGCTCGAAGGCGTTCATCACCAACTCGGGCACCGACATCACCATGCTGGTCACGGTGACCGCGGTGACCGGGGTACGCGAGGACGGCTCGAAGGAGCTCTCCACCATCATCGTGCCCTCCGGCACCCCGGGCTTCACCGTCGCGCCGGCGTACTCCAAGGTCGGCTGGAACGCCTCGGACACCCATGAGCTGACCTTTGAGGACTGCCGGGTGCCGGCGGCGAACCTGCTCGGCGAGCGGGGTCGGGGCTTCGCCCAGTTCCTGCGCATCCTCGACGAGGGACGGATCGCCATCGCCGCGCTCGCCGTCGGCCTCGCCCAGGGCTGCGTCGACGAGTCAGTCAAGTACGCCCAGGAGCGGCACGCCTTCGGCCAGCCGATCGGCAACTACCAGGCGATCCAGTTCAAGATCGCCGACATGGAGCTGAAGGCGCACACCGCCCGGCTGGCCTACTACGACGCGGCGGCCCGGATGCTGGCCGGCGAGCCGTTCAAGCGCCAGGCCGCGATTGCCAAGCTGCACGCCAGCACGGTCGCGGTGGACAACGCCCGCGAGGCCACCCAGGTCCACGGCGGCTACGGCTTCATGAACGAGTATCCGGTGGCCCGGTTCTGGCGGGACTCGAAGATCCTGGAGATCGGCGAGGGCACCAGCGAGGTGCAGCGGATGATCATCTCTCGCGACCTCGGGCTCTGAACGCTCGCCGACGCTGCCGCTGTCGGATATCGGCGGCGGAGCGTCGGCAGCCCGACGCTCGACTGCCGGAGGTCGGACGCGGTCCGTAGTGTTCCACCCCATGACTCCGGCTCATGATCGATCGCCCGGCCTGGGCGTTCGTGCTGGTCTGCCGGACCTGTTGCGCGGGCACCGGCTCTCCGCCGGCCTCACCCAGGCCGAGCTGGCCGACCGCGCCGGTGTCGGCGTGCGAACGGTGCGTGACCTGGAACGCGGTCGGTCCTCGCGGCCGCAGCGGACCACCGTCGAGCTGCTCGCCGGCGCGCTCGACCTCGCCGGGGCCACCCGGGCGGCCTTCCTCGCCGCGGCCCGTGGGCCGACCGCCGACCCGCCCGACCCGTCGGGCGATCCGCTGACGGCCGGCGGGGAGCGGGGCGACGCGAGCCCGGTGAGCCTGCCGCCGCCGGTCGAGCTGATCGGGCGCGACCGGGACGTGACCGAGTTGACCGGCATGCTCACCGACGAACTCGGTCCCCGGCTGGTGAGCCTGGTCGGGTTGGCCGGCGTCGGCAAGACCGCGCTGGCCCTGTCGGTGGGACACGCGGTGGCCGGCGGTCACCCCGGCGGGGTGGCCGGTGTGGTGGTGGCGGCCGGGTCGGACGGGTCCGATCTGCTCGCCGCCTCGGTGGCCGTACTCGGCGCGACCCGGGTGCCGGACCTCGCCGCCCGGCTGGTCGGCCGGCCGGCGCTGCTCGTGGTGGACGCCGCCGAGCGAGCACCCGGTCCGGTCGCCGAGACCCTGCACCGGCTGATCGCGGCGGTGCCGTCACTGCGGGTGCTGGTCTCCGGGCGGCATCCGGTGGGCCTGCCCGGGGAGTGGGTCTGGCCGGTCGCACCGCTCGAGGTGCCGCCGCCGGAGGACGAACAAGCCGGGCCGACGGTGCTGGCCCAGTGGCCGGCGGTGGCGCTCTTCACCGCGCGGCTCGCCCAGGTGCGCCGCGAGCCGCCCGTCGCGGCCGAGCTGCCGGCGCTGGCCCGGCTGGTGCGCCGGCTGGACGGGCTGCCGCTCGCCATCGAGCTGATGGCGGCCCGTGGCCGGATCCTCGACGTGACCGAACTGCTCGACCGCTACGGCGACCGGGTTCTCGACCTCGCGACGCCCGGCGACGGCGGGCAACACCCCGGCTGGGACGCACCGGGTGCGGCGGACGCCTCCCGGCCGCGGGTGGGCGTCACGCTGCGGGACGCCGTGGCGACCAGCTACCGGCTGCTCGCCCCGAACGAGCGGGCCGCGCTGCGCCGGCTGGCCGCGTTCGGCAACCGCTGGTCGGTCGACCTGGCCGAGGAGATGCTCGCCGACGACGCGGACTCGGACGGTACGGTCGCGATCGACCCGGTGCCGGTGCTCGACCGGCTCGCCGAACTCGGTCTGCTGAGCGTCCGCGGCGCCGGACCGCTCCGGTTCCGACTGCTGGACGCGGTCCGCGACTTCGCCACCGAACAGGCCGCCGGCGCGGGCGAGCTGACCTGCATCCGGCTCCGGCACGCCGCAGTGGTCGCCCGGTTGGTCGCCCGGACCGCCACCGACCTGGTCGGTAGCGGACTCCCCGAAGCGGTGCACCGGCTCGACGAGGTGAGCAGCGACATCAACTCCGCGCTGGCGCACGCGGCGACCGACGATCCGCTGACCGCGCTGCGGCTGGCGACCGGGTTGACCCGCTGGTGGCGGTTCCGCGGCCGGGACGTGGCCGGACGGCAGTGGCTGCGCCGGTTGCTGGCCGACCCGCGTACCGCCGATGCCGACCCCGTGCTGCGGGCGTGGGCGTCGGTCGGCGTGGCCCAGCTCGCCGCCGAGCACGGCGCGGGTGCGGAGGAGTTGCCCGCGGCGCGAGGGGCGCTGGAGGCGTTCCGCCGGGCCGGTGTCGTGACCGGGGAACTTGCGGCCCGTACGGTGCTCGGCGCCCTGCTGGTGACCACCGGGCATCAGGAGGAGGCCCGGGAGCAGGCCGACTCGGTGCTCCGGCTGGCGGCCCGCAACGGGCGCGTCCGGGACATGGCGGTGGCGCAGAACAACCTCGCCTGGCACGAGGTCCGGGTCGCCGACCTGGCCGCGGCCCGGCGTCGGCTCGCCGCGGTGGACCGGCTCGCCGCCCAGTGCGGGGAGCAGCGGCTGCGGGTGCTGGCGCGGGCGAACCTGGCCGAGGTCGCCCGCCTGGCGGGCCGGTACGCCGACGCGGTGGACCAGGGCCGCTCGGCGGCGACGGCGCTGGCCGAGCTGGGTGATCCGGGACAACGGCGCCGGGTGCTCGGCCGGGTCGGCCTGGCGCTCGCCCAGGACGGTCGCGGCACCGAGGCGGCCGACGTGCTCGCCGAACTACGGGCCAGCTTCCCGGAGGTGCCCAGCCAGGCGCGTTCGGCCCCGGTGGTGCCCCGCCCCCGGGCGGCCGGATCCGTGGGTCGTCCGGACGGTGCGTCGCATCGGGGCGACCTCGGCGCGTTCACCAGCGGTCCGACCGTGGCCGCAGGCGGGTGGTCGCACCCGGAGGAGGGCGTCCGCGCGTTGATCGAGGGAAACCTCGCGCTGCACCGGGGGGACCGGGAGCTGGCTGCGGAGTGGTTCGCGGCGGCTGCCGCCGCGGCCGGCGCCGATGGGCAGGACCGGCGCGACGTCGTGGAGGCGCTGGTCGGGTTGGCCGCCAGCACCGGAGATCCGGCGGCGCTGGACCGGCTGGACCAGGTCTGCCGAAATAACGGGATCCGGCTGCTGCCACAGGAGGAGGGCCTGCTCTACGCGCTGGTCGTGGCGCGGGAGACCGGGTCGCACCGCTGACGGCGGCGGCCATCTGCGCTGACGACGCCAGCGTGGGGGCGTCAGCGGTGGCGGGCGTCAGCGCGGGGCACGGGGCCGGGGGTGGCGCGAGCGAAGAGCCCCCTGTTGCTACCCCTCGCCGTTCGCCCGCGCCGTCACCCCCCGGTGAATCCCCGCTGACCGAAGACTAGCCAGCGCCGGCCAGGTGATTGGTCCGATTTCGGGGGCTGTATCCGGCTGGTCCGGCAGTTCTGCCGGTCTTTCTGCCGGTGCCCGGGGGTGCGGCCGACCGGGCCGTGGTCGAAGGCGGTCAGCCGCGGCTGAGGGTCGACTGCTCCTCGACGGGGTCGTTCTCGGCCGTGCTTCCGGCGGTCGCGCAGGGGTGCACGGCGTCCCGTACCCGGCGGAGTCCGTCGAGCATCGCGTCCAGGGCCGCCGGATCGAGTTGGCCGGTGAACCACTGCTCGATGATGCGCAGGTGCCCGGGCAGCACCTCGTCCAGCCGTTGCAGCCCCGCGGCGGTGACCACGGCGTACGAGCTGCGCCGGTCGGAAGGACAGGCGCGCCGGGTCAGCAGACCGTCGCGCTCCATCCGGTCGACCACCCGGGTTACCCCGCTGGTGGAGAGGGAGGTCTGCGCGGCGAGGTCGGTCATCCGCAGCTGGTTGTTGGGTGACCGGGCCAGCCGGGTCAGCACCTCGAACTCGACGGCGGAGACGTCGTGCTCGTCGAACTGGGCGGCGAACCGGGCCGTCAGCCCGGCGTGCACCTCGTAGAGCAGGCCGATGGCGGTGATCCGGGGATCGTCCAACACGTTCTTCACCCGTTCATCGTAGCAGTACTTGACACGGGGAATATTGCAGCGGCTATAGTTGCTGCGGCAGTCGTTGGGCTACTACATATTCCTGGAGGAGAGCACCATGACCAGCAGCACCGATGCGGTTACCCGCGACTGGCAGGGCCTCACTATCCCGACCGCCGGCACCTACGTGCTGGACGCCGCGCACGCGCGGGTGGGTTTTGTCGCGCGCCACATGATGGTCAGCAAGGTCCGCGGTGAGTTCACCGAGGCCGCCGCCACCATCACCATCGCCGAGGACCCGCTGCAGTCCTCGGTCACCGCCACCATGCAGGCCAGCAGCATCAACACCGCCCAGGCCGACCGGGACGCGCACCTGCGCAGCCCTGAGTTCCTCGACTCGGAGCAGTTCCCGACGGTGGAGTACCGCAGCACCGGTGTGAAGTCCCAGGACGGCAACGAGTTCGTCCTGCTCGGTGAGCTGACCATCAAGGGCGTCAGCCGCCAGGTCGAGCTGGAGGTGCAGTTCGAGGGCGTCGGCCGCAGCCCCTTCGGCCAGGACATCTTCGGTTTCTCGGCGAGCACCGAGATCGACCGTGAGGACTTCGGCCTGACCTGGAACGTCGCCCTGGAGACCGGTGGCGTGCTGGTCAGCCGGAAGATCAAGATCGAGATCGAGGGCGAGGCCATCCGCCAGGCCTGATCCTCGGATCTCCGCCAGACGCTCGGGCCCGCGCCGTACTCGGCGCGGGCCCTGCGTCGTTCAGGTGCCAATTGTCACGACTTGTTTGTGGTCCGGCCGGTGGTGGGCACAGTGACCGGGGCGGTGCTGCCGCCGTGAGGGCTCGACCAGGCCCGGACGGAGCCGCTCCGGCGCGGGATAACCGGAGTCGGCCTCTGGTTTGGCGAGGTGGGCGCTCTTACCGTGGATGGCTGACAACGCGCATCCGGGGCGGTGAGCCCCCGACTGCGCCTCGTGCCGGGAGGACACATGGGCAGGGACGTCTCGCAGGGCGCCTTCACCCGCGAGGACCGGGTCCGCTACCGGCAGAAGGTCCGGCGGTGCCTGGACGTCTTCGCGCTGATGCTGGACGACTTCGGCTTCGACGCCGACCGCCCGATGACCGGGCTGGAGATCGAACTCAACCTGGTCGACTCGGCCGCCGAGCCGGCGATGCGCAACGAGGAGATCCTCGCCAACATCGCCGACCCGCTCTTCCAGACCGAGCTGGGTCAGTTCAACCTCGAACTGAACGCACTGCCCCGGCTGATCGAGGGCGCCGGCTTCGCCGACTACGAGCAGGACCTGCGCGGCAGCCTGTCCCGGGCGGACGAACGTGCCGCCAAGTCGGACGCGAAGATCGTCCTGGTGGGCATCCTGCCCACCCTCACCGAGGGCCACCTGGTCGAGGACAACCTCTCCACCAACGAGCGCTACCGGGTGCTCAACGACCAGATCGTCGGCGCCCGGGGCGAGGACATCGAACTCGACATCCGCGGTGTCGAGCGGCTGCAGACGCACACCGACTCGATCGCGCCCGAGGCCGCCTGCACCAGCCTCCAGTTCCACCTCCAGGTCGCCCCGGACAGCTTCGCCGACTACTGGAACGCGTCCCAGGCCATCGCCGGGGTCCAGGTGGCGATCGGGGCGAACTCCCCCTTCCTGTACGGCCGGCAGCTCTGGGCGGAGACCCGGATCGCGCTGTTCGAGCAGGCCACCGACACGCGTCCGGACGAGCTGAAGGCGCAGGGCGTACGACCGCGGGTGTGGTTCGGCGAGCGGTGGATCACCTCGATCTTCGACCTCTTCGAGGAGAACGTGCGGTACTTCCCGCCGCTCCTGCCGATCTGCGAGGAGGAGGACCCGGTCGAGGTGCTGCACGCCGGCGGGGTGCCCCAGCTGGGTGAGCTGCGGCTGCACAACGGCACGGTCTACCGGTGGAACCGGCCGGTCTACGACATCATGGACGGCCGCCCGCATCTGCGGGTGGAGAACCGGGTGCTGCCCGCCGGCCCGACGGTGGTCGACATGCTGGCGAACGCGGCCTTCTACTTCGGTCTGGCCCGCGCGCTGGCCGAGGCGGACCGCCCGATCTGGAGCCAGCTCACCTTCAGCTCCGCCGAGGAGAACTTCCACGCCGCTGCCCGGCGCGGGATGGACGCCGTCCTGCACTGGCCCCGGCTCGGCGACGTGCCGGTGACCCAGCTCGTGCTGGACGTACTGCTGCCGAAGGCCGCCGCCGGGCTGGACGGCTTCGGCGTGGCCCCGGCCGAACGGGACCGGCTGCTCGGCATCATCGAGCAGCGCTGCCGGACCGGGCGCAACGGCGCGGTCTGGCAGACCGAGGCGGTCTGGGCCGCCGAACGGCGCCGAGGCATGGACCGGAACGCGGCGCTGCACCACATGGTCCAGCGCTACGCCGAGCTTCAGCGCAGCAACGAGCCGGTGCACACCTGGCCGGTGGACTGACCGCTGCGGCGGTGGCGCCCCGGCCGAGCCGACGTCAGCTCGTCTTGCGCGGTGGCCGGCTGCGACGGCCGGCTGGTTTCTGCGGGGTCAGACCCGGGGCGGCGTCGTCCGCACCGACCGGGTCGAGCCGGTCCGCCTCCCCGGTCCGCGGCGCGGGCACCCGTGGGACAACCGACGGGGTCGCGGGTGGGACGGCCTGCTGGTCGTTCCCAACGCCCGACCGCCCAGGGGTGGCCGAGGTCTTCTCCGCGTCGCCCAGCCCGAGCTGTCCGGTCGACGGTTCCGCCCCGCCGGCGTCCGGCCCGGCGGGCGGCTTCGGGTCGGTGACTGCGGCCGCGGGCTCGGCCGCCGGCCGGCTGCGCGTCGCCGACCGCCGGTCGCCGCGCTGGGCGAGGGTGGCCAGCAGCACCGATCCGCCCATCCCCACGATCACCGCGTACGGCGCGATGAGGTGCGCCGACACCTGCTCCGGGCTGATCGCCGAGAGCCGGGGCACGGCCAGCAGGTAGCCGACCGCGACCAGCAGCGGCCCGGCCGCGCCGGAGGTCGTCGCGCCGACCCGGTGCTGCGCGGACCGGGCCGCTCGCCGGGCGGCGAGCACGCCGATCACCAGCGCGGAGCCGAGCGAGAGCAGCGCGCCGGGCCAGTAGAGGTAGTCCCGGATCCAGAACCCGGGCCGGTCCGAGCTGATCTGCCAGATGCCGAGCTGCGCGCTGGCCAGCCCGCGGCCGGAGAGCACCCCGTCGACCACGGCGACCACGGCGAGCAGCCAGAGCCAGGCCACGGTCGCGATCATGTTGGTGGCGGCGGCGCGCGAGCGGAGTGCCCAGAGCGCGGCGAGCACGCCGAGCAGCACCCCGATCGCCGCGTAGCCGGCGGCGACGCGCTGCGGGGTGGCGGTGTCCGGAGCGGCCGCGACCCGGGCCGGCACCGCGACCAGCAGGACGGTGATCAGGGCGCCGAGGCCGGCGGCGACCGCGAGGCCGACGTGCCACAGTCCGCCGCCCCGCGTGGTGTCCGCCGTCGGCGCGGCGGCCGGCCTCGGGTGCCCCCCGGCCTCGTCGACCGGCGGAACGTCCCGACCCGACGGGTCGAGCGGCGCCTGGCCGGGCGCGTCGGGCGTCGGGCGGATTTCGTCGGTCGCCGCCGGGACGGCGGACCGCTCGTGGAGCCGGTGCGCGCACACCGCGCCGAGCACGGTCGAGGTGGCGGCGATCCAGGTGGCCCAGATCAGGCTGGCGACCCAGGCCGCCGGCGCCGCACCGACATCGGCCGGCGCCCAGTTGATGATGCCCAACCCGTAGCCGAAGCCCAGTTGGGCTGCACCGGTACCGGCAGCAACCCCGACCGCGGTCGCGATCGATCCTCCCCAGCCGCGTCTGGCCATGCCGGGGAGCGTAACGTCCCGTCGTCGCCGGGGCGAGTCGTCGGCGACCGGCGCGGTTCGACGGTGGTGGCGTCGGCTTTGGCGGGGACCGGTACGGTCGCCGGTGACGGAGGCGGTGGCGGTGTGACGGACGGGAACACGGGCGGGCAGTTCTCCCCGGGCGACGGCGACGGCCGCCCCGGTCGGATGGCCGTGGTGCTGGGCGGCGGCCTGGCCGCGGTGCTGCTGGCCGCGCTCGGCGCGACGGGGGGCTGGCTGCTGGCCGGCGAGGACGACGTACCCCCCGAGGAGCCGGCGGCGGCGACCAGCCCGACCGCCGGTTCCAGCTCTCCGACGGCGCCGCGGCCGTCGGTCACCCGCAGCACGCCGTCCGCCCCCCGCACCTCGGCGTCCACCGGTTCCGGGCTGACCGTGCCGCCGGTGATCGGCACCGACTTCGAGGACGCCCGGGACGAGCTGCACGAGCGGCGGTTGAGCTGGCGGCTGGTCTTCGGCACCGGCGCCGGTCGTACCGTCGAGCGGACCGAGCCGGCGGTCGGCGCCGCGGTGAAGCGGGGTACGACCGTGACCCTGTACGTGAGCGGACCGGCGCCGACCAGCACCGTGCCGGATCTCGTCGGCGAGAACTGCTCCGAGGCGGCCGAGGAGTTGGGCGAGGAAGGTTTGTTCCCGCGCTACCCGACCGGCCGCAGCGGCACCATCCAGCGGCAGGAGCCGGCGGCGGATGCCGTGGCGCGCTGGAACGACACGGTCCAGGTCTTCTGCGGGGCACAGCCGGACGGCTCGCCGAGCGGTTCGCCGGCACCCTGACCGGACGGGTGGGTGCCGGGCGGGTCGGCACGCTGATCCCGGCCGGTGGTCGCGCGGACCGTTAGGTTGGCGGTCGAGGGCCAGGACGCCCGCCCGGTTCGGGAAAGGACGTGCGATGAGCGACGACCGCCAGCAGCCGCCCACCGGGGAGCCCGACGACGACCAGACCCGGCCACTGCCGAGAGACAACGCGGAGCCGGCCGACCTCACCCAGCGGTTGCCGGCGGAGCGGGCCGGGTCGAACGAGTCCGGCGGGAAGCCGTCCCAGCCCGGCGCCCCGGAGGCGACGGCTCCGCTGGGTCGGCCGGTGGACCGGACCGCCGCGCTGCCTCCGGAGCGGGCGGCGCCGTGGTCCGGGCGGGCCGAGGTGCCGCCGCCCCGACCGGCCGACTACCGGGAGCAGACCGGCGACTGGTACGCCGAAGACCAGGGCGGCCGGCGCTGGTGGCTGCCGATCCTCTGGGGTGTCCTGACGTTACTGCTGGTCGCGCTGCTCGGTACCGCGCTGTGGCTGGTGCTCAACGCGGACGACGACCGGACCGGCCCGGAGCCGTCCCCGTCTCCGGTGTTGACCACCGCGGTGCGGACCAGCGCCGCCCCGACCTCGGCCGCACCGAGCAGCGAGGCGCCGAGCAGCGCGCCGCCGACCACCGAGGCGGCCGGGGTGCCGGTGCCACCCGTGACCGGGCTGCCGCAGGCGACCGCGGAAGCACTGCTGGACGGGCTCGGGTTGAGCTACCGGGTGGAGTTCCGCCCGTCGGAGCTGCCACCGGGGCGGGTGATCGGCACCGAGCCGGGGGCGGGTGAGCTGGTCTCCGAGGACGACGAGGTCGTGCTCCTGGTCTCGGAGGCCGATTCGTCGGAAACCGTGGAGCCGCCAACGCCGAGCCCGACGGGAACGGCCACACCCTGATCGCGGCCGGCCGTCACCACATTCGTCGTCTGGTGCTGACCAGGCCGAGCCCGGCCAGCGAGATGGTCAGCCCGATGATGCCGGACCAGAACAGCGAGCGCCGGATGTCCTCCGCCGAGTGCTGGCCGGTGACGGAGCCGGTCTCGCCGGCAAGCGCCCCCGCGCCGGATCCGGAGTCGCCGTCGGTCCCGGTGCCGGCTTCCCGGCCCGTTCCGGCGCCGGCGTACGGGTCTGCGGCCGGATCGGCGGCACCGGCCCAGCCTGGTTCGTCCGCCACGTCGGGCGGGCCCCCCTCCCCGATCACGGTGATCTCCGGTGCCGGGACCGGCTCCGGTAGGTGGGTGGCGGAGAGAGCGGGGTCGCGGAACACGACCACCATCGTGGTCGCGGCGCCGAAGAGCGCCAGGAGCCCGAAGGCGTAGCCGATACGGAAGCGGTGGTGCCGCCGCGCGGCGGGCAGATTGACCATGACCATCCCAGGGTCGGGGTCCTGGACGCGCGGGGTGGAACGTGCCGGGGTGGGCGTGCCTCGATTCTATGGCGGCGGCACGCCCCCCATCGGTGGTTTCGGCTGGTCAGCCAACCCGGACCGGAGTGCGGGCGACCGGCCGGCGCGGTCGTACGGTGTGCGGGCGCGGCTCCGGCGCGGCCCGTAGCTGCCGCAGCCCCTGCCGCTGTACGTAGATCGACCGTCGGTTGACCGCGTCCCCCGCCGCGTTCAACTCGTAGCCGTCGAGCCACAGCCAACCGTCGTAGGTCGGCCACTCGAGCACCCGGATCACTCGAAACATGATGGGCCGGAAGAACTGGACACTCGCCGCGCGAGTCACGTGCAGTACGTCACCAGAGCGGGGAAGCACATGGGCTCCTGGAGAGGGACGGCCGGCGGAGGCGCCGGCGAATCTGGTCGGGGGACGTCTCGGCCGGTCAACGGGGTCGTGCCTCGTCCACCGGTGTGGTGCGGTCGGTGGTGGTCGGGCCGTACCCGCTGGTGGCGTGCCGCCACCCGACCATCACCCGGCTGCTCCGGTTTCGCGCCCGCCGCCGCAGCCAACTGACATGCAGCGGCGGGGTCATCACTCCGGAGCAGGTCTGGCGGTCTCTGTCGCCTCGCCGACATCCCCCGACCCCCTCCAGCTGCAATGATCACCAGCGGGGATCGAACGGAGACGGTGAGTAACGCGCGTCATACGGACAGAGTGCACCAGCGAGGTGCCACATGCAAGTTGCACGTCGAGATTTGCCGATACATGAGTGCCCCCCGCAAATCGGCGCTTGAAGCGGTCGGCGTCCGGACGGCACACTGAGGGACGGTTTCGCCCGTCGCGGCCGGCCGAGGACCGGCACCACCCCGCCGCGAACGCCCGCCGTCCCAGGGTCGCGCCCCGGCGGGCGCGAGCATTCGGCGCGTCGACCGGAGGTAGGCCGGGTGAGGGCGAGCAGCCAGCATTCCGAGGTGGCACCTGTGAGTGAGGCGTGGGCCGAGGTGGGCAGGTGAGTGAGCGGCGCAGTCCGACCATCCGGCGGCGCCGGCTCGGTGCGGAGCTGCGTCGGCAGCGCGAGTCGGCGGGCATCACTATCGAGGTGGTCGCCGAGCAGTTGGAGTGCTCGGCCTCCAAGATCTCCCGGATCGAGACCGGCCACACCACGGCCACCCCGCGCGACGTCCGGGACATGCTGCGGATCTACGGGGTGGTCGGCGTCGAGAGCGACGAGCTGGTCCAGATCGCCCGGGAGGCCCGGCAGAAGGGCTGGTGGCACCCGTACAGCACGGTCCTGGTCGGGGCGTACGTCGGGCTGGAGGCGGCGGCCAGCTCCATCCGGGCCTACGAGCAGCAGGTGGTACCGGGCCTGCTCGAGACCGAGGAGTACGCGAGCGCGATGATCCGCGCGGCCCGGCCGGACTTCACCCCGGATCAGGTCGCACAACGTGTCCGTGTCCGCCTCGGCCGACAGTCGTTGCTGACTCAGGACGATCCGGTCGACTTGTGGGTGGTGCTCGATGAGGCGGTGGTGAGCCGTCCGGTGGGCGGGGACGAAGTGATGCGTGGCCAGCTCAAGCGGCTGGTCGAGGTGGCCGAACTTCCGAACGTGACGCTCCAGATCCTGCCGTTCGAGGTGGGGGCGCACGCCGGCATGGACGGGACCTTCACGATCCTCAGCTTCCCCGAGCCCGGTGATCCGGATGTCGTGTACGCGGAGAACGCCACGGGTGGGCTCTTCCTCGAGAAGAGTGACGAACTGCAGAAGTACAGCTTCATCTTCGATCACATCCGAGCAGCGGCCATTCGTCCGGAGGAGTCCGTCGCACACATCGCGAAACTGGCAGAGGAGCCGTTGTGGAAATGGCGACCAAGAGGTTCCCCGTGGACCTGACGCAGGCAACGTGGTTCAAGAGCTCGAAGAGCGGGCCGAACTGTGACAACTGCGTGGAGGTGGCGTACGCGACCGGCGCGGTCGGGGTGCGGGACTCCAAGGACAAGACCGGGCCCGCCCTGATCTTCGCTCCGGGTGAGTGGCGCGCCTTCGTCGCCGGTACCAGGGGCGGCGGGTTCGGCCCGGCCTGAGAGCGGTCGGGCAGTGGATGACGGGCGGGTCCCCGTCCGGTGGGTGGCCGGTCGGGGACCCGCCCTTCCCACGCGCCGGTCGGGGGTACGGGTACCACCCGCCGGTCGGCCGGCGGAACAGGATCCGCCGGGAGTCCCGTCGCCACATCCGTTCCGCCTCGTTGAACCCGTCGGTAGGGCGCTGGCCGACAACCCGCCGCAGGGATCCGCAACCGAGCGAGGCAGGCGAGACGGATGACGACGATCGGGTCAGACAACCTCACCAACGGTCCCGGGAAGCCGGAGCGGTTCGGTGGCAAGTACCGCGGGGCGCGTCGGGACACGGTGCTGACCGAGGTGGTCTCGAGCGATTCCGAGCTTGGCGCTCGGGAGGCGCCGGCCCCCGAGCAGGCCGGCCCGCCGCTGTCGCTGCCGTCGCTGGACCCGAACCCGCTCACCGAGCCGTCGTTCCCGCCGGCCGGCTGGCCGGCGGACCCCGGCGACTCGCTGGTCGACCACCCGCTGCTGCGCGGCCTGCTGATGGAGCTGCCGCCGAAGGGCAGCGTGCCGCCGCCGGGCTGGCTGGACCGGTGGTTCGAGGCGACCCGGGCGATCCTGGAACTGCTATACGTGCAGGGGACTGGCGGCCGCTCGCGCTGAGGCCGGCTCCGCCGGCCTGGCCCGCTCGGCGAGCCGGTTGTGCCGTAGCGCGTGCCGGACCCCGAAGGCCAGGATGATGAGCGCGCCGACGGTGATTGCCGGGCCGATGAAACCCGGCGTGGCGAAGCGGTCGTCGCCGCTCGCGGCGATCACCGCCGGCACCGTCAGCAGGCCGGTGACCTGCAACGGCAGGCCGATCAGCGGATGCGCCGCAGCAGCCCGCAGGCCGTGTGGCGCGGGGGTCTCCGGCGCCGTGGCGAACGCGCCCGCGCCGGCCCACAGCCGGCGCACCCGGCGTACGGTGCAGACCGCCACCACGAGCGCGGGAAGGCCGGCGAGATCGAGGGCGGCGGCGGCCCGGTCGGCCGGGGCGTCCCCGGCGCTGACCAGCCCGGCCGCCAGCACGGTCGCGGTCAGCGTCAGGCCGGTGAGGGTCAGGATGAGCAGCCATCCGGCGCGCCGGCGCAGCGCGCAGGCGCGGTCCAGCCCGGGCAGTCCGTCCGCGATCACGCCGGCGGCCAGCCATACGGCGGCGATCGGCAGCAGGGCGACGAGATAGCTCTCCATGCTGGACACTTTTGCCCGTCGAGGCGCTGCGCGAATCCGGGCCCAGCCCCCGTTCGCCCCGGACAGCATCCCGTAGGGGGCATCGTCCCGCGTTATGAAAGATTCGACATGTTTATCTTCGCCACTCTCCTGATCTACGCTCAGCTAGATCGGCCGCCATCGATCTGAGCGGGACCCGCGTCGGGCGGCTGCCGGTCGGAGGGAGGTAGCAAGATGGGTCTTGCCCACAGATCCGTACTCGTCGGGGTGGCCACGCTGACCATGTTGGCCGCCGCCACGCCCGCCCTGGCCGCCGAACCGACCGGAGCGATCCGGGCGGCGGGCGGGGACACGGCCGTCGCGGACAGCTACATCGTCGTCTTCAAGGACACCGCGGTCAGTCGGAACGCGGTCGGCGACTACGCCGACCGGTTGGTCGGCCGGCACGGCGGTGCGGTGGCCCGCACCTACGGGGCGGCGCTGCGCGGCTTCGAGGTCCGGGTCGGCGCGAAGGCCGCAGCACGGATCGCCGCCGATCCGGCCGTCGCGTACGTCGAGCAGAACCACACCGTCTCGATCGCCGGCACCCAGACCAACCCGCCGTCCTGGGGCCTGGACCGGATCGACCAGCGGAACCTGCCGCTGAACAGCTCGTACACCTATCCGAACACGGCGTCCAACGTCCGCGCCTACGTCATCGACACCGGAGTGCTGTACGGACACAACGACTTCGGCGGCCGGGCCGTCTCCGGCTTCGACGCGGTCGACGGCGGCTCCGCCGACGACTGCAACGGCCACGGCACGCACGTCGCGGGCACGGTCGGCGGCTCCGCGTACGGTGTCGCCAAGGGCGTCCAGATCGTCGGGGTCCGGGTGCTCAACTGCCAGGGCAGCGGCACCAACGCCCAGGTGGTCGCCGGCATCGACTGGGTGACCGCGAACGCGGTCAAGCCGGCGGTGGCCAACATGAGCCTCGGTGGCTCCGCCAACAGCTCGATCGACACGGCGGTCACCAACTCGATCAACTCCGGCGTCACCTACGCCGTGGCGGCCGGCAACGGCAACGCCCTCGGCGTCCGGCAGAACGCCTGCAACTACTCCCCGGCCCGGGTGCCCTCGGCGATCACCGTCGGCGCGACCCAGAACAACGACGCCGCGGCGAGCTTCTCCAACTTTGGCACCTGCGTCGACATCCTGGCCCCGGGCGTCAACATCACCTCGGCCTGGTACACCGGCAGCGGCGCGACGAACACCATCAGCGGCACCTCGATGGCGTCGCCGCACGTCGCCGGGGCCGCGGCGCTCGTGCTCTCGGCGAACCCGTCGTGGAGCCCGCAGCAGGTGCGGGACAACCTGGTCACCAACTCCACCCCGAACGTGGTGACCAACGTCGGCACCGGCACCCCGAACCAGCTGCTCTACGTGGTCAACGGCACCCCGCCGGCCAACGACTTCTCGGTCTCGGTGTCGCCGACCTCCGGCTCCACCGCGCCGGGCGGTTCGGTGACGGCCACCGTCGGCACGGCCACCACCGCCGGCTCCGCCCAGTCGGTCAGCCTCTCCGCCAGTGGCCTGCCGGCCGGCGCGACCGCGTCGTTCAGCCCGTCGACGGTGACCTCGGGCGGCTCGTCCACCCTCACCATCGCCACCTCGGCGAGCACCCCGGCCGGCAGCTACCCGGTGACGATCACCGGCAGCGGCACGGCCGGCACCCGTACCGCCAGCTACACGTTGACCGTGACCGGCTCGGGTGGCGGTGGCTGCTCCGGCAGCAACGGCACCGACGTCGCGATCCCGGACACCGGCGCGACGGTGGCCAGCTCGATCACGATCGCCGGCTGCAACCGCAACGCCTCGGCGTCCGCCACGGTCGCGGTGAACATCGTGCACACCTACCGCGGTGACCTGGTGATCGACCTGGTCGCGCCGGACGGCTCGGCCTACCGGCTGAAGAACAGCAGCTACTTCGACGGCGCCGACAACGTGAACACCACGTACACCGCCAACCTCTCGAGCGAGGCGGCGAACGGCACCTGGCGGCTGCAGGTGCGCGACGTCTACGCGGGTGACACCGGCTACATCAACACCTGGACGCTCAACCTCTGAGTCCGGGATCGACCGGGGCCCCTTCCGACACGCCGCGGAAGGGGCCCCGCCCCGTCCGGCCGGGACCGCCCGTTCCGACGGGAAGCGGGCGGGCCGGGACCGGGTGCCGGGGCGGGTCAGACCGCGAAGGTGGCGGGCCGCTCGGTGGCCGGCGCCGGCGGCCGGGCCTTCCACAGGCCGAGCTTCTGGGCCGTCATCCGGGTCAGGTAGGCCGGGTTGAGGATCACGTACCGGCGCCAGAGCCGCTTCGGCTCCAGGCCGAGCCGCCAGAGCCACTCCAGGCCGGCCCGCTGCATCCACGGCGGAGGCTGGCGCAGCAGCCCGGCGTGGTAGTCGAAGGCCGCCCCGACCGCCATCATCGGCATGTCGAGCAGCGGCCGCATGGCGTACGTGAAGACCTCCTGGCGCGGGCAGCCGAGCCCGACCAGGACGAGCCGGGCACCACTGGCCCGGATCCGGTCGGCGATCTCGGCATCCTCACCCGGCTGCACCGCGCGGAACTTGGACGGCTCCACCCCGGCGATCTTGAGGGCCGGGAACATCCGCTCCAGCGCCGGGATCAGCCGGGCCAGGGTCTCCTCGGTCGAGCCGTAGAGGTAGACCGGCAGGCCCTCGTCGGCGAACCGGGAGAGCACGTGCAGGGTCAGCGTCGGGCCGTAGACCCGGTCGGTCAGGCCGGCGCCGTGCAGCAGGTTGAGCGCCCAGCGCACCGGCTGCCCGTCCGGGGTGACCACGTCGAAGGAGTTGAGCCGTGCGTTGTGCGCCCGGTCCAGGACGCCGGTCATCACGCCGTGCACGGCCAGCGCGGTCAGCGCCAGCGGGCGGCGGTCCTGGGCGGCCGCCACCACCTGCTCGGTCGCCGCGGCGTAGTCGGTGGCGTCGACCAGGACGCCGAGCACGTTGCGCTTGCTGCCGGTGGTCATGGCTGCGGCACCCACTTGTCGACGTTGGCCTCGTAGATCTCCCGCAGGATCATCGGCACGTCGTAGGTGATCTTCCAGTTCGGGTAGTGCTCCTCGAACCGGGCCATGCTGCTGACGTACCACTGGTGGTCGCCGGTGCGCGCCTGCTCGACGTAGTTGATCCGCGCCTCGCGGCCGGCGATCTCCTCGGCGACCCGGAACGCCTCGATGTGCGACGTGTTCGAGTGCCGGCCGCCGCCCAGGTTGTAGACCTGCGCCGAGCGGGGCTCACGGAAGAACGCCTCGAACGCGGTCAACACGTCCCGGGAGTGGATCGCGTCGCGAACCATCTTGCCCTTGTAGCCGAAGAGGTTGTAGGTCCGGCCCTCCATGACGCAGCGCATCAGGTAGGCCAGGAAGCCGTGCAGCTCCGCCGCCGAGTGCGCCGGGCCGGTCAGCGTGCCACCCCGGAAACAGGCCGTCTTCATGTCGAAGTACCGGCCGTACTCCTGGACCATCACGTCGGCGGCCACCTTCGAGGCGCCGAAGACCGAGTGCAGCGACTCGTCGATCGACATCTCCTCGGTGATGCCCTGGTGGAACGGGTGATCCTCGGGCAGCTCGTACCGGGTCTCCAGCTCGACCAGGGGCAGGCTGTTCGGCCGGTCGCCGTAGACCTTGTTGGTCGAGCAGTGGATGAACGGGGCGTCGATCGCGTGCCGGCGCGTGTTCTCCAGCATGTTGAGCGTGCCGCCGGCGTTGACGTCGAAGTCGGTGTACGGCTCCTTGGCCGCCCAGTCGTGGCTGGGCTGGGCCGCGCTGTGGATAACCACCGCGATGTCCGAGCTGTACTTCTTGAAGATCTGCTCCAGGCCGTCCCGGTCCCGGATGTCCACCGCGAAATGGGTGTACGACCCGCCCAGGTCGGCGCCGAGCCGCTTCAGGCTCCAGGATGTCGAGCCATCCTCGCCGAAGAAGTACCGCCGCATGTCGTTGTCGATGCCAACCACGTCGAGACCGAGGCCGGCGAAGTGCCGAGCCGCCTCGGAGCCGATCAGACCGCCCGACCCGGTCACCAACGCGACACTCACACGCCACTCCTGGTCCATCGGAGGCAGAAACCATCGGAGCATAGCGTGACGCCCGAAACGCCCCGATATGCCGCGAGGGCTCCGCAACCTGCGGAGCCCTCGTGTGGTGGTGGGGAAGGGGGGAGTTGAACCCCCACGCCCTTTCGGGCACACGGACCTGAACCGTGCGCGTCTGCCATTCCGCCACTTCCCCGTGGCACGACCCGGATCACTGTAATCCGCCCTGACCTCGCCGTCTCCGGCGGGGCCCGAAACATATTACGCTGTCCCGGTCATCGCCACGAGCGGTTACCGTTCGTGGCGGACGAAAGAGTAGCACGACAGGAACGGCCCAACCGAACGGGCCGGAAGCAGCCGGCCGAGCGGCGTGTGAGCTGCGCGCGCGCCGGCCGGATACCATCATGTCCTCGGGACCCGAGGAGGAGCCGGTGAGCGTGCTGCAACGCTTCGAGAAGCGTCTGGAAGGCCTGGTCGAAGGGGCCTTCGCCAAGGTCTTCAAAGGGGTGGTCCACCCCGTGGAGATCCTCAACGCCATGCAGCGGGAGGCCGAGGCGCACAAGGCCATCCTGGCTGGTGGCCGCACGTTGGTGCCCAACCGCTACGTGATCGATCTCTCGCCCTACGACCACAGTCGGCTGGCGCCGTACGCCGCCGCGCTGGCCCAGGAGCTGGCCCAGTCGCAGGCGGAGTTCATCGGCGAGCAGGCCTGGACGGTCTACGGCGACGTGATCGTCGAGATCGAGCGCGGTGAAGGGCTGGACACCGGCATGTTCCGGGTCACGGCCGAGGTCTACACCGGCGGCGAGGTCGCCCCGGTCTCGGCGCCCGGCTACGACGCCGGCCCGCCCGCCTACCCCGCTTACGACCAGGGTGGCGGCTACGGCCCACCGCCCGGACACGGCGGCACGCGCAACGTGCGGCTGGTCTCCGGCGACGGGCGCACCTATCCGCTGCAGATGGGCTCGACCGTCATCGGCCGCGGCGACCAGGCCAACCTGCGCCTGCCCGACGTCGGCATCTCGCGGCGCCACGCCCGGCTGGACTTCGACGGCGGTCAGGTCGTGCTGACCGACCTCGGCTCGACCAACGGCACGATGGTCAACGGCCAGCGGGTCTCCGCCGTCGCCCTCAACCCGGGCGACATGATCCAGCTCGGCACCACGACGCTGACCTTCCGCGTGGACGGCTGACCCGCCTTGCCGGAACTCGTCATCACCGTCGCCCGGTTCGGGTTCCTCATCCTGCTGTGGATCTTCGTGTTCACGGTGGTCGGCGTCATCCGCCGGGACCTCTTCGCGGGCGCCCGCTCGGGCCGGCTGGTGGCCGCGCCCCGAGCGGTCGGCGCCTCGACGGGGCAGCCGGCCAAGCCGGCGAAGGTGAAGCGGGGCAGGGCGGCACACCAGCTGGTGGTGACCGCCGGTCAACTGGCCGGCACTCGGATCACTCTCGGTGAAGCGCAGATCACCATCGGTCGGGCGGAGGACTCCACCCTCGTGATCACCGACGACTACGCCTCCGCGCGACACGCCCGGCTCGTGCCGCGCGACGGGCAGTGGTTCGTCGAGGACCTCGGTTCGACTAACGGCACCTATCTCGATCGCGCTAAGGTCACCGGACCAACCCCCGTCCCCCTCGGCGTGCCGATCCGGATCGGCCGCACTTCCCTCGAATTACGGCCATGACTCTGACCCTGCGCTATGCGGCCCACAGCGACCGCGGTCTGATCCGAGACGGCAATCAAGACTCCGTCTACGCCGGACCGCGGCTACTCGCCGTCGCCGACGGCATGGGCGGCATGGCCGCCGGTGACGTCGCCAGCAACATCGTCATCGGTGCCATGGCGCCGCTCGACGAGGACGTCCCAGGGGACGCTCTCGTCGACGCGCTGCGTTCGGCCGTCGGCACCGCCAACCAACAACTCCGCGACACGGTGGACGCCAACCCGCAGCTGGAGGGGATGGGCACCACGCTGACCGCGACGCTCTTCTCCGGCAGCAAGATCGGCATGGTGCACATCGGCGACTCGCGGGCCTACCTGCTCCGCAACGGTGAGTTCGCCCAGATCACCAAGGACGACACGTACGTCCAGATGCTGGTCGACGAGGGCCGCATCAGCGCCGAGGAGGCGAGCAGCCACCCACAGCGGTCGCTGCTCACCCGGGCGCTCGACGGCCGGGACATCGACCCGGAATACTCCGTCCGCCAGGTGCTCCCCGGTGACCGCTACCTGATCTGCAGCGACGGGCTCTCCGGCGTGGTCAGCGCGGAGACCATCGGTGAGACGATGCGGGAGTACGTCGACCCGCAGCAGTGCGTCGAGCGGCTGGTGCAGCTCGCGCTGCGCGGCGGCGGCCCGGACAACATCACCGTGATCATCGCCGATGCCACCGACCAGGACATCGTCGAGGCGACGCCGATCGTCGGCGGTGCGGCGGCCCGGGACCGGGGAATGGCCACCTCGGCCGACGACTCCACCCCGGCCGCCCGTGCCTCCGCGCTCTCCGCGCCCCGCCCCGCCGCCCCGGAGGAGCCCAGCTCCACCGCCGACGACGACGAGCCGGAGCGGCGGCGACACCGGCCGGTCCGGGCCGCCGCGATGGCGCTGGCGTTGCTGGTCATCCTCGGTGGCGGGCTCTTCGCCGGCTGGTCCTACACCCAGCGGCAGTACTACGTCGGCGCCACGGAGGACGGCCAGGTGGCCGTGTTCCGCGGGATACAGGGTCAGATAGCCGGGATGGACCTCTCCAGCGTCCACTCCACCAGCCCCGCCGACCTGGAAGACCTCACGCTCGCCGCGCAGGAGCAGGTCAAGCAGGGCATCCCGGCCAAGAGCGAGCCGGACGCCGAGCGCCGGCTGGCCGAGCTGACCAGCGACACGCCGAGCAACCCCAACCTGAAGCCGGTCTGCGGGCCGAGCCCGACCGCCGACGTCAGCCCGGAGAGCCCGTCGCCGACCGGCGTCGTGACCTCGCCGGGCCCGAGCGGCAGCGCTACCGCCGCCACGCCGACCGGCCGTGTTCCCACCCCCAGCGCCAGCAGCAGCGTGGCCGGCACCGCGCCGTCCGCCACGCCCGACGCCCCGCCCTCCGACTCGGCTCCGCCGGCGCTCGACCCGGCCGGCTGCCGGTCGCCCGAGTGAGCGCCGGCCCTACTCCGAGGACCCATCCGTGACCGCAGCGGCCACACCGGCAGCCTCGCCCGCCACCACGGGCGAGCAGCCCGGCGTACGCCTGGCCCGGTCCCGGCGCAACGCCGAGCTGTCACTGCTGCTGCTGGCCATGGTGCTGGTGGCCGCGTACGGGGCGACCGTCGAGGCGAACATGCTCGACACGGTCACCCCGGACTTCTGGTTCCCGGCCGCCGCGCTGGGTGCCGTCTTCCTCGGCCTGCACCTGGTCATCCGGTTCCTGGCCCCGTACGCCGATCCGGCTCTGCTGCCGGCGGTGGCGCTGCTCAACGGCCTCGGGGTGGGCTTCCTGCGCCGGATCGACCTGGGTGAAGCCCCACCGGCCGACCGGGAGGACCTCGCCATCTTCGCCGGCATCGGTGGCCGGCAGTTGGCGTGGACGCTGGCCGCGGTGATCCTCGCCGCCGGCCTGCTCGCCATCATGCGCGACCACCGGTCGGTCTCCCGTTACGCGTACACCCTGGGCCTGGCCGGCATCGTGCTGGTGATGATCCCGGCGGTGCTGCCGGCCAGTATCTCCGAGATCAACGGTGCCAAGCTGTGGGTCCGGGTGGGCAGCTTCTCCATCCAGCCGGGCGAGTTCGCCAAGCTGGCGCTGCTGGTCTTCTTCGCCTACTACCTGGTGCGCAAGCGCGAGGTGCTCTCGCTGGCCAGCCGCCGCTTCCTCGGCATCGACTTCCCGCGCGGGCGTGACCTCGGCCCGGTCGTCGTGGTCTGGCTGATCAGCCTCCTGGTGCTGGTCTTCGAGAAGGACCTCGGCACCTCGCTGCTCTACTTCGGCATGTTCGTGGTGACGCTCTACATCGCCACCGAACGGGTCAGCTGGCTGCTGATCGGTCTGATCCTCTTCTTCGGCGGCGCCTACCTCGCCTACTTCCTCGGCGAGATGGTCGGCGGGCCGTTCGCCAACTTCTACCTGCGCGCGGAGATCTGGCTGGACCCGTTCGCCGACCCGACCGACAAGGGCTACCAGCTCGTTCAGGGTCTGCTCGCCCTGGGCACCGGCGGGCTCTTCGGCGCCGGGCCGGGCGGTGGCCAACCGGGCATCCTGCCCGAGGTGCAGAACGACTTCATCTTCGCCGGCATCGGCGAGGAGATCGGCCTCTTCGGGCTCTCCGCGCTGCTGGTGGTCTACCTGCTGATCGTGGAGCGGGGTCTGCGCGCCGCGCTGGCCGTGCGGGACTCGTTCGGCAAGCTGCTCGCGGGCGGCCTCGCCTTCACCCTGGGGCTCCAGGTCTTCGTGATCGTCGGCGGGATCAGCAAGCTCATCCCGCTGACCGGCCAGACCACCCCGTTCCTCTCCGCCGGTGGCTCGTCGCTGATGGCCAACTGGCTGCTGATCGCGGTGCTGCTCCGGGTCTCCGACGGCGCCCGCCGGCCGGTGACCGGTGGGGCCGGCGGTGGTAAGGCGGCCCGCCCGTCGAGCGGCCCGCCCGAGCAGCTGCACGGTGCCCCCACGGAGGTGATCAAGCCGTGAACGCACCCCTGCGCCGCGTCGGCGTCGTCGTCATGGTCCTGTTCGGTCTGCTCTTCGCGAACCTCAACTGGATCCAGGCCTACAAGGCAGATGAATACCGCACCAGCGACTACAACGGCCGGGTCCAGGTCGCCGAGTACGAGCGCAAGCGCGGCAACATCGAGGCCGGCGGCACCGCCCTGGCCACCAGCAAGGAGACCAGCGGCCAGCTGAAGTTCCTGCGCACCTACCCCGGCGGGGCGAAGTACGCGCACGTGCTCGGCTACAAGCCGGTCAACCTGGCCGACACCGGCATCGAGCGGGCCGAGAACGACTTCCTCGCCGGCACCAGCGACCAGCTGCTCGGCGACCGGATCAAGGACATGTTCACCGGTGACCAGACCGGTGGCGGCAACGTGCTGCTCACCCTCTCCAAGCGGGCCCAGGACGTGGCCTACGAGCAGCTGCGCAACAACGAGCAGGGCGTGAAGCGGGGCGCGGCGATCGCCATCGACCCGCGCAGCGGAGCGGTGCAGGCGCTGGTCTCCATGCCCAGCTTCGACCCGAACCCGCTGGCCAGCCACAACACCACCCAGGCCGCGGCGGCGTACAACCAGCTGGAGCAGGACCCGAACAACCCCCTGCTGAACCGGGCGTTCGCCGAGACCCTGCCGCCGGGCTCCACCTTCAAGGTCGTGGTGGCCGCGGCGGCGTTGGAGAACGGGATCGGCAAGAGCACCCAGATCCCGGCCGGGTCGAGCTGGACCCCGCCGACCTCGGGCACCCCGATCCGCAACGCGGCCTCGTCGATCTGCCCCGAGCCGCAGGTCACCCTGATGAGCGCGGTCACCGAGTCGTGCAACACCGGGTTCGCGCAGCTCGGCGTCCGGCTCGGCGCCGACGTCATCAAGCAGAAGGCCCGCCAGTTCGGCTTCGAGCAGGACGACCTCACCGTCGGCCAGCTCGGCGAGGACGGGCAGGCCGTCGCGGCCAGCCGGACCGGGGACATGCAGAACCCGGACGGCAGCACCGACCCGGCGGCGCTGGCCCAGTCGTCGATCGGGCAGAACAACGTGCGGATGACCCCGCTCGAAGGTGCGCTGATCGCCGCGTCGGTCGCCCGCAAGGACGGCAAGCAGATGCGTCCGTACCTGGTCCGGCAGCTGCTCGCCCCGGACCGCACCACCAGCTACTACACCGCCGACCCGCGGGAACTGCGCCAGCCGATCAGCGGCCAGGTCGCCGCCGACCTGCGGGACATGATGGTCAGCGTGGTCGAGAACGGCACCGGCGGCCGGGCCAAGATCAATGGCTACACGGTGGGCGGCAAGACCGGCACCGCCCAGTCCGCGCCGGACCGGCCCGACCACGGCTGGTTCATCGGCTTCGCGCTGGACAAGAACGGCGAGCCCATCTCCGCGGTCTGCGTGGTGCTGGAGCAGGCGGGATCCGGCGGCAGCGCCGAGGCGGCCCGGATCGCTGGCAAGATCATGCAGGCGGCCATCGCCGATCCCGGGGGCCGCTGACATGCTGAGCCCCGGAGTCCAGCTCGGCAACCGCTACCGCCTCGACGAGCGGATCGCCAGCGGCGGCATGGGCGACGTCTGGCGCGGCACCGACCAGGTGCTCGGCCGTACCGTCGCGGTGAAGAGCCTGCTCCCGGCGTTGCTGGACGAGCCGGGCTTCGCCGAGCGGTTCCGCGGCGAGGCCCGCACCATGGCCACCATCAACCACCCCGGCGTCGTCGACGTCTACGACTTCGGCAACGACCAGCAGATCGCCTTCCTGGTGATGGAGTACGTCGAGGGCGACGCCCTGTCGGCAACGCTGAGCCGGGTCGGCCGGCTCACCCCGGCCCGGACGATGGCCCTGGTCGCCCAGGCCGCCGACGCGCTGCACGCCGCGCACGAGAAGGGCATCGTGCACCGCGACGTCAAGCCGGGCAACCTGCTGGTCCGGCCGAACGGCACGCTGGTGCTCACCGACTTCGGCATCGCCCGCTCCGAGCTGGTCGGGCAGCTCACCGCGGCGGGCTCGGTGCTCGGCACCGCCTCCTACATCTCCCCGGAGCAGGCCACCGGCGGGGTCGCGACGCCGGCCTCCGACGTCTACGCGCTCGGCGTGGTCGCCTACCAGTGCCTCGCCGGCCGCCGCCCGTTCGAGGGGGACAATCCCCTTGAGATCGCCATGCGGCACGTCCAGGAGACCCCCCGGCCGCTACCGGCGGACATCCCGCCGCAGGTCCGAGCCGTGGTCGAGCGGGCCCTGGCGAAGGACCCGGCGGCCAGGTGGCCGAGCGCCGCGGCGCTCGCCGGGGTCGCCCGCCAGTTGAAGGCGGTCCTCTCCCAGCAGGCCCGCGCCGGAGGGCAGGCCCGACCGGTCTCCGGCGCGCCGTCCTCGCCGGCCGCGCCCGGCCGCGCCCAGGTGCCGCAGCAGCAGCGCCCGTCGGCGACCGCCCAGCGGCCGCCGGCCGCCGGTTCACCGCCGCGCCCGGCCGGCACCGCCCGCCCGACCGCCGTGGCCCCGGCGCAGCAGCCGCCGCGCCCGACGGTGGTCGCCCCGGCCGCGGCCCAGTCCCGGCCGCCGGCGGCCCAGGCCGGCTATCCGCGCGGCGCCGCGGCGGTGCCGTCGGCGCCGACCCGGCACGACCCGTCACCGGCGTACGCCCCGCAGGCCAGCCCCGGGATGCCGGCGCCGGGCCGGTCCCGCCCCGGGACGGTGCTCGTCGCCATCCTCCTGGCCGTACTGGTCCTGCTCTGCTCCGGCGTGATTTCCTACAAGCTGCGGAAGGCGCAGGCCGGCGAACCCGGGGCGCTCGGCCCGCGCACCGTGACGTCCGGCGCGCTGCGGCCGGACGGACGCGACGATCTGCCCCAGACGTCGTACCGTCGACACGAACGGCCTCGGCCGGCGAGCGGCGAGACGACGACGAGCGAAGGACGACAGACGCGATGACAGCGCAGGCCCGCCTGCTCGGTGGCAGGTACCAGGTCGGCGAGCTCCTCGGCTACGGCGGCATGGCCGAGGTGCACCGCGGTCGCGACCTGCGGCTCGGACGGGACGTCGCGATCAAGATGCTCCGGACCGACCTCGCCCGGGACGCCACCTTCCAGATGCGGTTCCGCCGCGAGGCGCAGAACGCCGCGTCGCTGAACCACCCGGCGATCGTGGCCGTCTACGACACCGGCGAGGAGACCGCGCCGACCGGCGAGACGCTGCCGTTCATCGTGATGGAGTTCGTCAACGGGCGGACCCTCAAGGAGGTGCTCGGCGCCGAGGGCCGGCTCCAGCCCCGGCGGGCGCTGGAGATCTGCGCCGACATGTGCGCGGCGCTGGAGTTCAGCCACCGGCACGGCATCATCCACCGGGACATCAAGCCCGGAAACGTCATGCTCACCCAGACCGGCCAGGTCAAGGTGATGGACTTCGGCATCGCCCGGGCCCTGGCCAGCGGCGCCACCACCATGACGCAGACCAGCGCGGTGATCGGCACGGCGCAGTACCTCTCCCCCGAGCAGGCCCGGGGCGAGGCGGTCGACGCGCGCTCCGACGTCTACGCGGCGGGCTGCGTGCTCTTCGAACTGATCTGCGGCCACCCGCCGTTCGTCGGCGACAGCCCGGTCAGCGTCGCCTACCAGCACGTACGGGAGGCGCCGCCGACGCCGAGCGACATCAATCCGGACGTCAATCCCGCGGTCGACGCGATCGTGCTCAAGGCGCTCTCCAAGAACCCGCTCAACCGCTACCAGAGCGCCGGCGAGATGCGCGCCGACCTGCTCCGGGCCGCGGCGGGCCGGCCGGTGCTGGCCACCCCGGTGATGCGGGAGCAGGAGACGATGCCGATGGCGCCGGCCGCCGGTGGCGCGGGCTACCCGGCCGGTGGCGCGGGTGCGCCGCCCACCGGGCAGATCCCGGCCCGGGTCGGTGACCCGCGCCGCCGCAAGGCGTCGTCCTGGCTGATCGCCACGTTCGCCGCGCTCGGTGTGCTGGCGGTGATCGCCCTGGTCGCCGCCCTGCTCTGGGACCGGCAGAGCGACAAGCAGGTGAGCGTCCCGACAGTGACCGGCCTGACCCAGCAGCAGGCGTTCGCCGAGATCCAGAAGGCGGGCCTCGCCGCCCAGGCCGGCGATCAGGTGCTCAGCACCACCTGCGAGAAGGGCAAGGTCGTCAACCAGGACCCGGCTCCGAACACCCGGCTGGAGCCGAGCCGCACGGTGACCGTCCAGGTCTGCGGCGGTCCCAACGTGAAGGCGATCCCTCCCGTGGTCGGTCTCAGCTTCGAGAACGCCAAGCAGCAGCTGGAAGGTCAGGGCTTCAAGGTCGGCAAGCCGGTGGAGAAGGACAGCCCGAAGGAGGAGGGCACCGTCCTCGCGTCGTCCCCCGAAGCCGGAAAGCAGGTGGCCGAGGGCACCGAGGTGACCTTGACCGTCTCCAAGGGCAACGTGGGTCAGGTCCCCAGGGTGATCGGCTCCACCGAGGAGGATGCACGGCAGGAGCTCAGGGAAGCCGGGTACGAGGTCCGCGTCGTCGACGGTGACGAGGTGCCCGCGGCCCAGGTCGGTCGGGTTCAGCGGCAGAACCCCGAGCCCGGCAAGGATCTCGCCAAGGGCAAGACGGTGACCATCGAGGTCGGCATCCCCGAGCCGGAGGCGCCGCCGACCACCGGCACGCCCACCCCGACGCCGACGACCACGCCGACGACGCCGGGTACCGGGGGCGGATTCCCGATACCCCCCATGCCGCCGATCCGGTCCGACGACTGACCGGCGGCCGGCGGCGGCCGGCCGGTAGCCGGTTGGCCCGGTGACCGGCCCGGTGGCGGCCGGATGATCAGGCGTCGGCGAAGGCGGCCCGGCGGCGGGCGTCCACCTCGGCGGCGAGGGCCGGGGCGCGCTGCAGCGCCTCCGGGTGGCCACAGCCGGCGAGCCAGTTGGCGAGCATCAGGTGCCCGCCCTCGGTGAGCACCGACTCGGGATGGAACTGGACGCCCTCGATCGGCAGGGTGCGGTGTCGCATCGCCATCACCACCCCGGACCCGGTCCAGCCGGTGACCTCCAGCTCCGCCGGCAGCGTCTCGGGCAGCACGGCGAGCGAGTGATAGCGGGTCGCGGTGAACGGGTCCGGAAGGCCGGCGAGCACCCCGGTCGACGTGTGCCGGACCTCGGAGGTCTTGCCGTGCAGCAGCTCGGGAGCCCGGGTCACGGTCGCGCCGAACGCCTCGCCGATGGCCTGGTGACCGAGGCAGACACCGAAGATCGGCAGCTCGCCCGCGTACTGGCGGATGACGTCCAGGCAGATGCCGGCGCGATCCGGGCTGCCCGGGCCGGGCGAGAGCAGGATGCCGGCCGCGCCGACCCGGCCCACCTCGGCGACGTCGATCTCGTCGTTGCGGCGTACGTCGCAGTCGACGCCGAGTTGGCCCAGGTACTGCACCAGGTTGAAGACGAACGAGTCGTAGTTGTCGATCACCAGGACGCGCATCGGCTCACCGGTCCGGGGTCGGGGGCGCGGTGTTGTTCCGCTCGGTGTCGTACGGCAGGTCGTGCTCGTCGCCGGGCGGCGCGTCACTCGGCACCACCTCGCCGGCCGGGTCGCCCTGGTCGGCGTCCTGGCTGACCTGCACGTCGTCGAAGGGGAGCAGGGGCTCGGCCCACGGGAAGACCACGTACCAGAGCAGCGCGACGGTGGCGGCGGCGAGCAGCACCGACCCGCTCAGCTTGCCGACGAACCCGAACGGGAGCTTGCGCCAGATCCACGAGTACATCGCCGGTCAGCCTCCCAGCTCCGCCGGGCGGCCCGCCGACTTCGGCTGGGTGCGGTCCAGCTCGGCGTGGATGATCAGCCGCTGGTAGTTGTCGAACTTCGGGTTGCAGGTGGTGAGGGTGAGCATCCGCTTGGTCGCCTTCACGCCCGGTTTGCCGGGCACCGCGGCCACCACCTCGACCTGCGTCGGCTTGACGATCCGGGTCTGCGAGACCTTGTAGACGTACCAGTCGGTCTTGCTCTCGACCACGATCGCGTCGCCGTTGTTGAGCTCGTCCAGGCGCCAGAAGGTGGCCCGGTTCCGGTGCCCGGCGACGGAGAAGTTGCCCACCTCGCCCGGCATCGCGCTCTTCGGGTAGTGGCCCGGGGCGTACCGGATGTCGGCCTGGGTGACGCCCTCGACCACGACCCAGTTCTTGGCGAGTTTCGGGATGTAGAGGCCCGCGATCGGCTTGCCGTGCACCGGCGGGGACGGCTTCGCCGACGGTGTCGCCGGTGCGGCGACGGTCGGATCGCCGGTCGGACCCCAGGCCTGGGCCAGCTGCTGACTCAGATCGTTCTGGTGGGCGTCGACGATCGCCGACTTGCCCCAGACCTCGTAGCCGGCGAAGAGCAGCACCACCAGGCCGAAGGTGATCAGCGCCTCGCCGGACACCCGGATGCCGGTGCGCACCCGGGAGGCCAGCGACGGCCGGGTCAGCTCGGAGTAGACGCTCTTGTAGCCCTCGCCGGTCTGCTCCGGGCGGAGCTGGACCACCCGCTCACCCCGGCGGGGCCGAGGCGGCTCGGTGGCCTCGGAACCGCCGGTGTCACCCGCGTCACCGGTCTCCGGCGTCCTGGGCACCGCGCCCATCAGCGCGGTCGAGTCGAGTGCCGGGTGCCGCGCGGGAGCGCCGGGCACGACCGGGATCAGCGCGGTGGCGGCGGGGTCGCCGGCCGGGGAGACCGGAGCGGCGGGCCCGCCACCCGGCCCGCCGGACGAGCGCTCGGCCCGCGGGCCGACCGGTGCGATGAACGCGGTAGGCCCGTCGGTCTGGTTCGCCGGGGGCGTGGCCGGGGCGGCGCGGTTGGTGGACTCGTCCGCCGGTGCCGCGGACCGCGGCAGGCCGGCACCTGGCCAGCCGGAGTCGGCCGAGGAGGTGGCGGGGCGGCGGCTCGGCAGGCCACCGGGCGCGGCGGGCCGCACCGCGGTCTCGCCCGGGTACCGCGGGTCGGCCGCCGCTCCCGGCGCGGAGAAGTAGTGGGGAGAACCGGGGTGCCCGCCGGGGGCCGGCGCGTCGCCGGCGGCGGGACCGGCCGGCGGTGTCGCCCGGTTCGGCTGCTCGGCTCTCAGCGATGTCGGTCGGTCGTGACGAGGCGCCGGGCCGTCGCTCGGCGGCGCGGGGTTCGCGGCCTGGTCGGCGGGGCCCGGACTGGCCGGCGCGTCGGCCGGCGGTGTCGGCCGGGCGCCGGCGGCACCGGGCCACGGCGGTGGTGCGCTGCCCGCGCCACCGGCGGGCGTGGTCGGGCGGGCCGGTTCGGCGGTGGCCGGTGGCCGAACGGACTCCGGCGCGAACCAGCCCTGGTTCCCGGGCTGACCGGCGTCCCCGGCCCCGCTCGACTGGGGCGGCACCGCGTTCGGGCCGGGGCGGGCGGTCGCCCCCGACGGCCCGACGGCCGGCGGCCGCGCGGCCGGTGGTTGCGGTGCCGGCGACTGCGGTGCCGGCGGCTGCGCGGTCGGCGAGCGCGTCGGCAGTACCGGGTCGGGCCAGGCACCCCGGCCGGGTCGCTGCGGTGCCGGCTCGGTAGGGTCGATCTTGGGCAGGAGGGCCGTCGGATCGTCGGTCTGGTCCCGGTGCCGCCCGTCGGGCCGGTCGCCGGCACTCACCGGAGCACCTTCGCCGAGCGCAGGGCGGTCGAGTCCTCGAAGGCCGGCACGGTCACGGTGGAGACGGTCTCCCGGTAGCCGAGTTGGTAGTCATCGACCACGTCCTTGAACAAGCGAACTCCCTCGGATTCGGCGAGCGCCTGCTGGAGGGCAGCGGGATCGCCGATCGCTACGATCTTGAACGGGGGGGAGTACACCCGACCATGCAACAGCAGGGTGTTACCGACGCAGCGTACCGCGCTGGTGGCGAGCACGCGGACGTTCATGATTGACATGGCCTCCGCGCCGCCGGCCCAGAGCGCGTTCACCACCGCCTGTACGTCGCCCTGGTGAACGACCAGGTCATCGTTGCTGACGCCCTCGGGTAGCTGGTCGCTGCGCCGGGGTGCGGCGTCGTTGAGCTCGACCGTCACGCCGGTGCCGGTCAGCGCCGTGAAGCCGGCGGTCTCCCGGCTGCCGAGCGCCCGCTCCTGCTGGGCCTTGATCGGACCGTCCTGCTCGCCCAGCGCGGTGGTCCGCTCCTCGACGTCGCCGCGGAGCGTCGCGGCCTGCCGCTCGCTGTCGGCGACCTGGTGCCGGCGCTCCTCGATCAACTGGTTGAGCTGCGGGCGCCGGTCCTCACGCAGGGCGGTGCCGCCGGCGGTGGTCGCGGTGGTGGTGAAGAGCAGCCCGGCCGCGGCGGCGATCAGCGGAACCCCGATCGACCAGCCCGGTCGTCGCTGCCGCCCGCGCCGTGGCAGCAGCCCGGCGACGGCGCGCCGGAGCACCTTCTGCCAGGATGCGCCGCCGGATGTGTACTCCACCGAGCGTTCCTTCCCGTCGTCTCGCGTCGGCCCACGCCGGCCTGGCCGGCATGGTGACCGGAATAACTCCCGCTTTTTCGGTCACTCCGTGCACCGGCCTGACCCCATTCGTGGCTTGGGCGGGCCTTCGGGACTACGCTAGCTTTCGAACATTATTGGCCATGGACCGTCGCCCCCGCGCCCGGTTGTCAGGCCGGACGAGGTCGTAACCCCCTCTGGAGAGCGTCGTGCCCAAGTCTCAGGTCCGCAAGAAGAAGGTGTACACCCCGCCCACGGACGTGCGCCCGACGGCGACGGCGTCGACGCGCAAGCCTAGCCCGGTGTGGTTGCCGCTCACGGCGGTCGCGCTCATCGTCCTGGGCATCGGCTGGCTGGTGGTCTACTACCTCTCCGAGCAGGAGTACCCGGTCTTGTCGTGGGGTTACTGGAACCTCGCGGTGGGCTTCGGGGCGATGGTCTCCTCGCTGATCCTGCTTTCTCGCTGGCGCTGATCCCGGCCCTCGCGCGCCCGCCGGCCTCCGTCGCTGTCGCGCCGGAGGCCGGTCTACCTCACTCCACGCCGCCCCTGCCCGGCAGATCCGGGCGGGGCCACCTATGGTGTGCGCAGGGCGGCGCGGCCCGGTGCGAGAAGGCTCACGTTACTGCTGGGTAACCTTGCGCGTAGGCTGCACTGCATGACCGAGCGGAGCGAGGTCATCGACCGGCCCGGTCGAGGGTGCGGCAGCGGCGGTTCGCCGGTCGTGTCCTGAACTGGTCCCGGTCGCCGAGCCGCTCGACAGCCAGCAGACCGGGGAGGCCAACTCGATGGGCAGCGTCCAGATCGTCACCACGATCCTCGCGGCCGCCATCACCGCCGTGGCGGTGGGGCTTGCGGTGCGCGCCGTCCTGAGGATGGTGGCAGTCGTCCGGCTGGGTCAGCCCGCGCCGGAGCGGTTCACCGACAAGGGCGCCCGCACCAAGACCATGCTGGTGGAGACCGCCGGGCACACCCGGATGCTCAAGTGGGGCGTGGTGGGTGCCGCGCACTGGTTCGTGATGGTCGGCTTCATCGTGCTGTCGCTGCTGGTGCTCGAGGCGTACTTCGAGGTGGTCACCCCGACCGGCGGGCTGCCGATCATCGGGCCCTGGACGGTCTTCGGCCTGGCCACCGAGGTCATCGGCGTGCTGGGCCTGGTCGGCATCCTGGTGCTGATGGCGATCCGGCTGCGCAACCGGCCCAACCGGCCGGGCGGTCGGTCCCGGTTCACCGGCTCGACGATGTGGCAGGGCTACTTCGTCGAGTGGATCGTGCTGCTGGTCCTGATCTTCGGGTTCGTGATCCGGGGCTTCAAGGTCGCCACCGACCACTTCGAGTACCCGGTCTGGGCCACCCCGGTCAGCCACGCCGTCGGGGCGGTGCTGCCCGACTGGCAGGACGGTGCCAGCATCGCCGCGCTCATCAAGATCGTAATCTCGATGACCTGGCTGATCGTCATCTCGCTGAACGTCACCATGGGTGTCGCCTGGCACCGCTTCCTGGCGTTCCCCAACATCTTCTTCAAGCGCGAGCCGGCCAAGCCCGCCGGCTCGGGCCTCGGCGCGCTGCGGCCGATGACGAGCGAGGGCAAGCCGCTCGACTTCGAGGAGGCCGACCCGGAGAAGGACCAGTTCGGCGTCGCCCAGGTGGAGCAGTTCACCTGGAAGGGTCTGCTCGACTTCAGCACCTGCACCGAGTGCGGCCGCTGCCAGTCGCAGTGCCCGGCCTGGAACACCGGCAAGCCGCTCTCGCCGAAGCTGCTGGTGCTGAGCCTGCGCGACCACGCGTACGCCAAGGCGCCGTATCTGCTGGCCGGCGGCGGCAAGGACCTGACTGGTGAGGAGAAGGCCACCGCCGCGCAGTTGGCGCACGTCGACGTGCTCGCGCTCGCCGAGGCCGAGAAGCCGCTGATCGGCACCGCCGAAGAGGGCGGCGTCATCGACCCGGACGTCCTCTGGTCCTGCACCACCTGCGGTGCGTGCGTCGAGCAGTGCCCGGTCGACATCGAGCACGTCGACCACATCGTCGACATGCGCCGCTACCAGGTGCTGATCGAGTCGAGCTTCCCCTCCGAGGCCGGCGTGATGCTGCGCAACCTGGAGAACAAGGGCAACCCGTGGGGCGCGCCGCAGAACACTCGCGAGGACTGGACCAAGGGACTGGACTTCGAGGTGCCCCGGGTCGGCGAGGTCGACGACTTCGAGTACCTCTTCTGGGTGGGCTGCGCCGGCGCGTTCGAGGACCGGGCGAAGAAGACCACCAGGGCGGTCGCCACGCTGCTCAACGAGGCGGGCGTCTCGTTCGCCATCCTCGGCGAGGGCGAGACCTGCTCGGGCGACCCGGCCCGCCGGATCGGCAACGAGTTCGTCTTCCAGATGCTCGCCCAGCAGAACGTGGAGACCCTGAACGAGGCGTTCGAGGGCCGGGAGAAGAGCAAGCGCAAGATCGTCGCGACCTGCCCGCACTGCTTCAACACGCTGGGCAACGAGTACGGCCAGCTCGGCGGCGAGTTCGAGGTCGTGCACCACACCCAGCTGCTGGCGCACCTGGTGGCCACTGGCAAGCTCACCCCGGTGCAGCCGGTCGACGGCGGCGTCACCTACCACGACCCGTGCTACCTGGGCCGGCACAACCGGGTGTTCACCCCGCCGCGCGAGGTGCTCGGCAGCGCGATCTCCGGTGGCGACGGCCAGGAGGGTGCGGGCGGTCTGATCGAGATGCCACGCAACAGCGAGCGCTCCTTCTGCTGCGGCGCCGGCGGCGCCCGGATGTGGATGGAAGAGAAGATCGGCAAGCGGATCAACGTGGAGCGGGTCGAGGAGGCCATGGCCACCGGGGCGAAGACCGTCGCGGTCGGCTGCCCGTTCTGCTCGACGATGCTCAGCGACGGGGTCAACGGCAAGGGCGCCGGCGAGCAGGTCGAGGTGATCGACGTGGCCAGCGTGCTGCTCCGCTCGGTCAAGCCGGAGCAGGCGCAGGGCGACAAGAAGGCCGAGCCGGTCGCCGGCTGATTCGCGTACCCCGGCAACACACGCACGACGGCGGTGGCACCCGGTGCCACCGCCGTCCGCGTTTTTCAGGGTCAGGAGACGGCGGTGGTCACGATCGCCGCCGTGGTGACGGCGGTGGTGGCGGCGATCAGCACCGCCTGGGTGTCCAGGATCGCCCGCGTCGTCGCGTCGGACGCCCAACTGCCCTCGGAGATCTCCGCAACCCGGCGCTTGACCCGGTCCTTCGGCAACTCGTGGAAGACCTTGCGGTCCAGACCGACGGCCCGGGCCAGGCTGACCAGTGCGGCGGTCCGGGGTTCGACCGGCCCGTCCGTCGCGACCGCGGCGACCATGCGCTGCCGGGCCAGCGTCTCCACCGCCGGCTCCGTGCCGCTCGGCGAGGGATAGCGGGTACGCGGGAAGACCCAGAGCACCCGGTCGGACTCGCGGCGCAGCACGCCGGAGCCGACCAGCCCGTCGAGCACCCGGTCTGGCAGGTCGCTGGCGAGCCGGCTGATCCAGTCCTTCGGCCGACGCCGCTCGTCGTCGGCCGCGATCCGGGCGAGGGCCTCGTCCAGCAGCGGTACGCCCAGCGGGTCCGCGCCGATCGCGGTAAGACGGTCGTCGGTGACCGACAGTCGGCCGGCGAGCGCGAGTTCGAGCAGCAGCGCGCCGGCCAGCCCGTAACCGAGGTGCAGCGCGCCGAGCTGGTTGACGCCCTCGTCGTCGTAGCTGAGCAGGGCCAGTTCGTCCGCCAGGGTGAGGTCCGACATGATCACGACGGTAACCGCCGCCGGCAAGGGCACCCGGCCGTGCGGAACCGGCGGTGTGGGCACTCGTACCCCTGGAGCCGCCGTGGAACAATCGCGCCCGAGGTGAGGCGATCATCGACGGCCTGCTATTGATCACGCTGCTGCCCCTGGTCGGCTTCGCTGCGCTGACCGCCGGCAACGCGTTCTTCGTCGCGGCCGAGTTCGCGCTGGTCACCGTGGACCGGGCCGAGATCGACCGGCGGGCCGAGGCCGGCGACGCCCCGGCTGCGGGCGTCCGCCGGGCGTTGCGCGAACTCTCCTTCCAGCTCTCCGGCGCGCAGCTGGGCATCACCATCACCGCGCTGCTCACCGGTTACCTGGCCGAGCCCGCCCTGGCCCGGATCTTCACCCCGGTGCTGCATCCACTCGCCGGGGACGCCGCCGAGCGGTTCACCCCATTCCTCGCCCTCGCACTGGCCACCCTGATCTCCATGCTCTTCGGCGAGCTGGTCCCGAAGAACCTCGCGCTGGCCCGGCCGATGCCGACCGCGCTGGCCACCGCCGGCCCGATGCGCGGCTTCTCCCGGACCTTCGGCTGGCTGATCCGGGGGCTCAACGGGTCGGCGAACCGGCTGGTCCGGGCGCTCGGCGTGGAGCCGCAGGAGGAGTTGGCCAGCGCCCGCTCACCGGAGGAACTGGGCCTGCTCGCGGCCATCTCGGCGCGGGCCGGCGCGCTGCCGCCGGACACCGCGATGCTGCTGCGCCGGACCATCCGGTTCGGCGACAAGCGGGCCGCCGAGGCGATGACCCCACGCGTCGACGTGGTCGCGCTGCGCGCGTCCGCCAGCGTGGCCGAGCTGCTGGCCCTGTCCCAGCAGACCGGGCGGACCCGGTTCCCGGTCTACGAGGAGACCCTGGACCTGGTCACCGGTGTCGCCGGGGTGCCGGACGCGCTCGGCGTCCCGCTCGACCGGCGGGCGGGCACCACGGTCGGCTCGGTGGCCCGCGAACCGGTCTACGTGCCGGAGAGCCTCGACCTCGACGGCGTGCTGGCCGCGCTGCGGGCCGCCGGCGCCGACCTGGCCATCGTGGTCGACGAGTACGGCGGCACGGACGGCGTGGTCACCGTCGAGGACCTGGTGGAGGAGCTGGTCGGCGAGATCGCCGACGAGTTCGACCCGGCCGCGGTGGCCGACACCGGTCCGGGTGAGCTGACCGTGCCGGGCGGTGAACGCACCCTGCTCGTGGACGGCGTGCTGCGCTCCGACGAGCTGGCCGAGCGGACCGGGTTCCGGCTGCCCGAGGGGCCGTACGAGACGCTGGCCGGCTTCCTGATGGCCCGGCTGGGGCACATCCCGGTGGCCGGCGAGACGGTCGAGGCGCGCGGCTGGGAGTTCACCGTGGTCGAGGTGGAGCGGCACCGGATCGAACAGGTCCGGGTGGTCCTGCCCGAGGAGCCGGACGGCGATGGCTGAGCTGCTGCTGACCGTGCTGCTGCTGCTCGGCAACGGGTTCTTCGTGGGCAGCGAGTTCGCGCTCATCGCGTCCCGGCGTACGGTGCTCGAACCGCTCGCCGCCACCTCCCAGCGGGCCCGCTGGGCGCTTTCGGCGATGAACCAGATCCCGCTGATGATCGCCGGGGCCCAGCTCGGCATCACGGTCTGCTCGCTCGGGCTCGGGGCGATCGCCGAACCGGCGCTCGCCCACCTGCTGGAATCGCCGTTCCACGCGGCCGGGCTGCCGGAGCGGGCGGTGCACCCGGTGGCCTTCGTGCTCGCCCTCGGCGTGGTGGTCTTCCTGCACACGGTGGTCGGCGAGATGGTGCCGAAGAACATCACCCTGGCCGGGCCGGAGCCGTCGGCGCTCTGGTTGGGGCCGGCGATGCTCGCCTTCTGCGTGGCGACCAAACCACTGCTGCTGGCGATGAAGTGGGCCTCCCGGCAGGTGCTGCGGTTCTGGCGGATCGAGGCGACCGACGCGGTCAAGACGGTCTTCACCGCCGAGGAGTTGGCCGGGCTGGTCTCCCAGGCGCGTACCGAGGGGCTGCTCGACGCCGAGGAACACGCCCGGATCACCGGTGCGCTCGCCCTGCACAGCCGGACGGCGGCCGACGCCCTGCAACCCTGGTCGACGGTGGTGACCGTGGCCGAGGACGTCTCGCCCGCGTCGCTGGAGGTGCTGGCCACCGGCACCGGCCGGTCGCGCTTTCCGGTGGTGGAACGGGCCACCCGGCGGGTGCTCGGCTTCGTGCACGTCAAGGACGTGCTCGGCTACGCCGGACCGGGCCGGCGGGCCCCGGTGCCGATCGAGGTCTACCGGCCGCTGGCGGTGGTGCCGCCGGACCGTACGCTCGCCGACCTGCTGCTCGCGATGCGCCGCGAGCGGCGGCACATGGTGCTGGTCAGCGACGGCCGCCGCCCGCTCGGCGTGGTGACGCTCGACGACGTATTGACCGCCATCGTCGGATGATCGGCCAACACCCTTGGTGTGCAAGCGGTTGCGCCAGCGTGACGACGCGCGGACTCACCTTGATTCCGCTCCGGCGCTTCCCTATCGTGGGGCACCGACCGCTGTGGGTCGTCTGCCTCGCCGCTTCCCCTCTGCGAGGCGCCCGGCGGTCGGTTGCAAAGGAGTCGGTGCCGGTGGCAACCATGCCCCCCCATCGTCACGCGCCGGGACGATCCGTCCGTCCGGGTGGCCTGCGCCGGGTCGCCCACCGCCTGCTCATTCTGGTCGCTGCCGCGGCCGTCGGTGCCGGCATGCTCGCCGCACCGGCGCATGCGGAGCCCACGGTCGACGAGATCGAGGCACAGATCGACAAGCAGTGGGAGCAGTTGGAGCCCACCATCGAGCAGTACAACAAGGTGCGGGCGCAGCTGAAGGTCAACCGGAAGAAGTCGGCTGATCTGGAGAAGAAGATCGAGCCGCTCGCGTTGCAGAGCGAGCTGGCCATGAGCCGGGTCGGCGACCTCGCCTCCCGCTACTACATCGACGGTCCGTCGCAGGACATCGGCGCGCTGCTGGTCAGCGCCACGCCGAGCACCCTCACCGAGCAGCTCACCATGCTTGACCGGCTGGCCAAGCAGGAGCGCAAGGAGGTCGAGGGGGTGCTCAAGGTCCGCGCGAAGTTCGACGCGGAGAAGCAGAAGCTCGACGCGCTGATCGCCACCCAGGTCAAGCAGCAGGACGAGCTGGCGGCGAAGAAGAAGAAGATCGACGCCGAGATCAAGCGGCTCGAGAAGACGCTGCCGGTGACCACGGTCAAGACGGCGGCGTGCCCGACCGTGAACGGCGTGGTCAGCGCGGCCGCCCGGACCGCGATCAAGACCGCCTGCCAGCAGGTCGGCGACCCGTACGTCTGGGGTGCCACCGGGCCGAACTCGTTCGACTGCTCCGGCCTGACCCAGTACGCCTACAAGGCCGCCGGGATCAGCCTGACCCACTTCACCGGCGCACAGTGGAACGAGGGCAAGGCCATCCCGCGCTCCGAGGCGCGCCCCGGTGACCTGGTCTTCTTCTTCAGCGACCTGCATCATGTCGGCCTCTATCTCGGCAACGACAAGATGGTGCACGCGCCACGGGCCGGTAAACCGGTCCAGGTGGCGAGCATCAACAACATGCCGGTCGCCGGGTTCCGCAGACCCAGCTGATCCATCCGTGCCACGACGAGGGCCCCCGGTCGAATCGACCGGGGGCCCTCGCGTACGTGCCGACGGCTAGCGGGGCGCGCCCAGCGGTGACGGGAGCAGCAGCACGTCGTCCAGGTTGACGTACATGATCCGGTGGCCGAACTGGATCTGCGCGTACCGCAGGTCACCGCGGATGACGGTCCAGTCGCCGGGCGACGACCCGTCGAAGGTGACCGCCCGGTAGTACTCGCTCGGCACGATCCCGCCGAGGGCGTACCGCTGCCCGGCGGCGAAGGTGTACTGCAACGGCGAGATCGTCTGGTAGGGCACCCCGGCCGGATAGGCCGCCTGCTCCGGGTAGGCCCGCCCGTAGACCGGCACGGTCGCCTTCCCCGGCCGCGGAGTCACCACGAAGCCGGTCGCCCACTTCGCGGTCCGCACCGCGGCGGGGTTGTGGAACCACGCCTTCTGGCCGAGGTACCAGATCGCCGTCCAGTCGCCGCGCACCTCGGCCACCGCGTACGTCTGCCCCGCCGAGGCGCGGGCACCGTGGTCCGAGATGTACATGGTGTCCGGTGTGCCGTCTGGCCGCTCGGCGAGGTCGTTGACGAGCGGCGCGTCGTGGCTGGGCGCGCTGTGCAGGATCACCGCGGACGAGCCGCGCAGCGGGCAGGGCTCGGCCGGCGGCGGCGGGGTCGGCACGCCGGGCGGCTGCTGGTTGCAGCCGATGAAGGCCGGCCGGTTGGTGGTGACGTCCGGGTCGATGGTGACCAGGCCGGTCCAGGCCGTGCCGGTGGTCCGGAACGGCGCCCTGAGCAGGTCGAAGTAGTGCGACCAGTCCCAGTAGGGGCCCGGGTCCCAGTGCATTCCGGCGACGGTGGACGCCACCGTGCCGGGAACGTTGTCGTGCCCGATGATGTGCTGCCGGTCCAGCGGGATGTTGAATCGCAGCGCCAGGTGCCGCACGAGCTTGGCCGAGGCCCGGTACATCGCCTCGGTGTACCAGGTGCCGTGCCCGGCGAAGCCCTCGTGCTCGATGCCGATGGACTTGGCGTTGACGTACCAGTTGCCGGCCTGCCAGCCGACGTCCTTGGCCTTGATGTGCTGGGCGACGTGGCCGTCCACCGAGCGCAGCGTGTAGTGCCAGCCCAGGTAGTCCGCCTGCTGCACCAACCCGACGCTGGGGCCGTAGTAGCCCTCGGTGTCGTGGATGACGATGTACTCCAGCTTCTGCTGCGCCGGACGGTTGCCCAGGTCGTGGTTGCCGTAGTCGCCGGCGCCCGGGCCGTACTTCTCGTAAGGCGCCGGGATCCACTCGCAGCCGAGGCCGACCGGGCACTCCAGCCCGTCCGGCCGCTCCGCCCGACGTAGCCCGAGCTGGTGCAGCCCGGACTGGTCGGGGCTGACCGCCCGGGCGGCGAGGGTGACCTGGTGGCCGTCGTCGGTGCGGCGGCTCGCACCGGAGCGGAGCTGGTCGTACACCTCGTCGGCGAAGGCCGCGGCGGTCTCCTCGGTGTCGGCGCCCGAGTAGCGGGCGACCGCGCCGTACCACGCGGCCGGGTCGGTCCTCGCGCCGAGCGGGCCGCCGAGCTCCCGCTGGTACGCGGCGAGCAGCGCGGCGCCGCCGCGGATGTTGGTGGCCGGATCGGAGCGGAGCGCGTCCACCGTCGCGCCGGTGAGCGTGGCGGCGGCCTGCATGGTCTGCACCGCGGCGGCGAGCGGGGCGTTCCTGCTCGCGGCGGCGCCGGCCGGCGCGGTGACGGTGAACGGTCGGGACTCGTCACCGCGCGGGTCCTCGTGCGCGTCGACGTGGAAGCCGGCGGGCTGCGACGTGACGTGGGCGACGTCGGTCAGGTGCAGCGGCCCGAACCCGCCGCTGGTGCTCGGCGTGCCGGCGTGGGTGTCCCAGCGGGACTCCAGGTACGAGACGCCGAGCAGGACGTTCTCCGGTACGCCGTACTCCGCCGCCGCGGCGGCGTACTGCTGCTGGCGGTCGTCGGGCGGCGCGGCGGTGGCCGGGCCGCCGCCGAGTGGCACGGCTGCCGCGGCCGTGACCACGGCGGCGGTGAGCAGGGCGCGCCTGCTCCTCGACAGGGTTGAACGGTGCATCGAACCCCCCAGGTCGGACGGGTAGGGATGGGGTCACCTTGGCCCTGGCGCGACCACTGCGTCAATACCTTTCCATCTATCAACATTCACGGAAGGAAATCTTCATGACGGACCGAGGGTGCGCCACCGCGACTCGGGTACGGAGTGTCACGGCCCCATGGGTTGCGGATCGATAACGACCATCTCTACTCTGGTCATTCGTCGGCCCGCCAACAGTTCCGTCCAGCCGGGGCGGTAACGGTCCGACACCGCCGAGTCGCTCGCGAGCGAGCCGGGGACCCAGGTTTCCGGGGTGAATCCGCAGTCACTGCGGTAGGGCGCCTACCTTCCCGCCCGAACCCGTCAGCTAACCCGGTAGGCGGTCAGGAAGAAGGAGTCCGGAGCCCGGTGGCCCACCAAGCCCCGCGGCCTCCGTCCGAGTGGCCGGCGACAGCCGGCCCGGTGACGGTTGCGCCGCGCCCACGCTGGTCCCGCTTCACCCTCATGCTCGCCGCACTGCTCGGCGTCGCCGTCGTCCTGACCGGTGGCGCCAAGGCGGCCCACGCCGACCCGTCGGTCGCCGAAATCGAGCGCCAGATCGACGAGGACTGGAACAAGCTCGAACCCATCATCGAGCGGCACAACGCCACCCGGCAGGACCTCGCCGCCAAGCGCAAGCAGGCCGACGCGCTGGGTGCCCGGATCAAGCCGCTGCAACTCCAGGTCGACCAGGCCATGGACAAGGTCAGCGCGCTCGCGGTACGCGCGTACAAGGGCGAGAACGTCCTCACCATCAACGCCGTGCTCGGCAGCCAGAGCCCGAGCGAGGTGGTCGGCCAGCTCGAGCTGCTCGACCGGTTCGCCCACAACCAGCAGCAGGACGTGCAGCAGGTGGCCAACCTGCGCGACCAGCTGGCCCGGCAGAAGGCGCCGCTCGACGAGATGGTCGCCCAGCTCACTCGGACCGAGGCCCAGCTCGCGGCCAAGAAGAAGCAGATCAACGCCGAGATCGACCGGCTGCAGAAGCTCCGGATCAAGGTGTACGGCAACGGCGGCGGCGGTTCGCTGCGGCCCGCCCCCTGCCCGGCAACCTATCCGGGTGGAGCCGCCGGCACCGCGGTCAAGTTCGCCTGCGCCCAGATCGGCAAGCCCTACGTGTGGGGCGCCGAGGGCCCGAACTCGTACGACTGCTCGGGCCTGATGCTCGCCGCCTGGGCGAAGGCCGGGGTCTCGCTGCCGCACAACGCGGCCCAGCAGAGCCGGGTGACCAAGAACGTCAGCCGGGCCGAACTGCGCCCCGGTGACCTGGTCTTCTACTACAGCGACATCCACCACGTCGGCATGTACGTCGGCGGTGGTTGGGTGGTGCACGCCTCGCAGGCCGGCGTACCGGTCAAGATGAAGAAGGTCGACGACGGCCCGATCCACAGCTACGGCCGACCCGGCTGATCCGCGTACTGATGAAAGGGCCCGCTCCGATGCCGGAGCGGGCCCTTCGTCGTGCCGGGATCAGCGGGTCGGCCAGGCGCGCCAGTTCTGCCAGGAGCGGCTCGGGGTCGGGCCCCGCTGGCCCTGGTAGCGCGAGCCGTAGACGGCCGAGCCGTACGGATGCTCGGCCGGCGAGGAGAGCCGGAAGATGCAGAGCTGCCCGATCTTCATGCCCGGCCAGAGGGTGATCGGCAGGTTCGCCACGTTGGACAGCTCCAGCGTCACGTGGCCGGAGAAGCCCGGGTCGATGAAGCCGGCGGTGGAGTGGGTCAGCAGGCCCAGCCGGCCGAGGCTCGACTTGCCCTCCAGCCGGCCGGCGAGCTGCTCGCCGAGCGAGATCACCTCAAGGGTCGAGGCGAGCACGAACTCCCCCGGGTGCAGCACGAACGGCTCCCCGTCGGGCACCTCGACCACCGAGGTCAGGTCGTCCTGCTGCATCGCCGGATCGATGTGGGTGTAGAGGTGGTTGTTGAAGACCCGGAAGAGCCGGTCGAGGCGTACGTCGATGCTCGACGGTTGCACCAGGGTGGGCTCGAACGGCTCCAACCCGAGCGTGCCGGCCTTGATCTCGGTGACCAGGTCGCGGTCGGAGAGCAGCATCGGACCACCATAGCGAGGCCCGCCAGGACGGCCGGATCCGGTGCCGGTGACCAGCGCGTCGCGGTCGCTCCTCGTACATTTGTTCGATAGAATGTCGGCATGGCTTCCTGGTCCGAATTCGCCGCTGACGAGCCCCGCCTCGCCAACGGGATCCGCGTTCTCCTGCAGCAGTACGGTCCGGGCTTCGGCTACCTGGCCACGGTCCGCGCCGACGGCGGGCCCCGGGTGCACCCGGTGTCGCCGGTGATCACCGACGAGGGGCTCTTCTGCTTCGTCATCGACTCGCCCAAACGGCGCGACCTGGAGCGCGACGGGCGCTACGCGCTGCACTCGTTCCCGCCGGAGGAGAGCGACGACGAGGCCTACGTCGCGGGCCACGCCCGGCCGGTCACCGATCAGGCCCGGGTGGCCCGGCTGGCCGCGAGTGCCGGGGCGGCGCCGCAGGTCGACTGGCGGCTCTTCGAGTTCACCGTCGACGTGGCGATGCTGGCCCGGCGTGACTCGGGCAGCGCCGGCGGGCCCGCCGAGGGCTTCGGCCGCCCCGCCGTCCAGGTCTGGCTCGATCCGCACGCGGCCGACCGGCCGGCCGCGCCGACACCGGTGCTGGCCGGCGCCGCCCGATGCGACGCCCACCGCTCGGCCGCCTGAGCACATCCCGGGGAGGAAGAAGCCGGTGCCGGCCCCGTCGCGACGGGGCCGGCACCGGTGGTACGCGGAGAGGCTACGCGGCGCGGTAGGCGTTCCACGCGGTCAGCATCCGGCTCGCCTGCCCGGCGGTGAACTGGTACATGCACGAGTCGTAGGTGTAGTCCATGAAGTTGGTGATCGGGTCCAGGCCGGTCGCGGTGCAGGTGTCCCGCCCGGTCGGGCACTGGTAGGCCGGCGAGGCCTCGGCCGGGGTGTCGCTGACGCTGTCGCCCTGGCCGCCGCAGCCACCTTGGAAGGTGTGGTAAAGGTTCAGCCAGTGGCCGACCTCGTGGGTGCCGGTGTCGCCCTGGTTGTAGTTGGTGGAGGTGCCGCCGGGCAGCGACTCGCCGAGCACCACCACGCCGTCCGTGCTGCTCAGCTTCCGCTGCGGGAAGGTCGCCCAACCCAGCAGGTCGTCGCTCAGCTCGCCCAGGTAGACGTTGAGGGTGTTCTTGCCGCCTTCGCGCAGCGCGGTCTTCATCTGCCGCTCGGCCGACGAGCCGTACACGATCGGGTACCAGGCCGGGTTGGTCACCCGGTTGATCTTCGTCAGCTGGAAGCCGAAGGCGGTCGCCGCGCCACCGGTGCCGCCGGCGTAGGCCTGGTTCAGCACGCTGATCTGCGAGTTGATCATCGAGTCCGGGATGTTGCCGCCGGCGCGGGTGCTGTCCCGCTGGATCACGTGCACGACGACGGGAATGGTGACGGCGGCCAGCGGGGCGGCGCCGGCTCGCGTGTTGCTGCGCTCCCGCAGCGCGGCGGCCAGGTCGGCCTCCCGCTCCCGGGCCTGCTTGACGGTCAGCTCGTTGGGTTCGTGCTTGGCCGCGCTGCCCGCCTTGACGCGGGCGTCCGAGTGGACGTCGGCCGGCTCCGCGCAGGTCTCGGCAGGGGCGGCGGCGAAGGCCGAAGCGGCCGGAACGACGCCCACCGCGGCGGTGCTGAGCAGCAGCGCGAGGGTCGTCGACGCGACGCCGGCGGCACGCCGGGTCAGCAGGTTGGGACGGAGTCCCATGGGCCCACCTCTTTCTGTCGGCGCGGCAGGGGGTGTGTCACGCCGTGGCTGAAACGTGTGGCCGACGTTACAACCGATCGACAGATTTGAGAACGGCTATGCCTTGTCGCGGGGAAACTTTTCCCTGCCCAACGCGCGCCGGTGACCGGCCCGGCCGGCAACCGACCCGCCTCCGCCGCCCGCCTCGCCGAACGGGCGTCCGGCGCGCCTCGCGCCGAGGGGTACCTGGGTGCACGGGGCTGGTGACTCAGGTACAGTGGTCCCGCTTGCGGGTGTAGTTCAATGGCAGAACATCAGCTTCCCAAGCTGACAGTGCGGGTTCGATTCCCGTCACCCGCTCCACGCGAAAGGCCCTGGTCAGGACGCGAGTCCCGGCCGGGGCCTTCGACGTTCTCGAGCCGCGAGCAGCGGCCGGGTCATCCACGGGCCACCAGGCACGCTTCCTACCTGTCGTCCTGCCCTGGGCCTTCGGCCTGTCCGAGGTGTCAGCCCCGCCTTCTCGCTGCTCTAGATTGTCTTCTATGCGTGACCGATCCTGGGAGCTGACTCACCGTGACCGTGAGATTCGGTTGGACGCACTGCATGCCCTCTTGACTGGGGCAGAGAGAGGGGACGCGGCTGCGAAGCAGGTCCTCAAGGAGATCGTGACCGGGTACCGGAACTTCGACCCCGAGATCTACTCCCGCGCGTTGAATCTCCTTGTGCTGTTCGGTGACGAGTCGCTGGCCGATGCGCTCCTTGCTGCGCTTGCCGACGAGGAGTACGGATGCCAGGCGTGGGCGGCGACCGGCTGCGGGATCCTGCGCCTTCAGGCGGCCGCCCCGGTGTTGATCGACCTACTTCGCCACCCGGATGCTTTCGCCCGCGAGAGCGCCTGCGAAGCCCTGGGAGAAATACGCGATCCCACTGCGGTCACGCCCCTCGCGCAGGTGCTCGATGACCCAGCTGAGCACGTCAGAGCCGCCGCCGCGTACGCCCTGGCTGACATCGGCGACGACGAGGCGATCGAGCAATTGTGGACTGCGCTGGAGTCGCCCCGCCGGCCCGTGCGTGCCGGCTACCTGTCGGCCGCACTGGCGCGCCCTGCCACCAAAACGCTCAACCGCCTGATCCAGGCGACCTCACACGACGATCCGGAAGTGCGCTTCTGGGCAGCACGAGCACTCGGCGCTACCGGCGACGATCGAGCCGAGGAACTGTTGACGCACCTTGCGGCCGAGGACCACGCCAGGGTGCGAACCGGCGCGCACGTCAGTACCGCCGCGAAGAAGGCGCTGAAGACGCTGCGGAACATCCGCGAACACCGGCGGAAAGCACGCGCCCGAGCGCCGCGCGGATGATCTCGGTTTGGTGTTGCGGGTTAGCGGTGCCGACGGCACCGCAGGCGTTTCGGGCATCGCGGTCGGTTCAGCGCGTCCTGCCAAACCGACGGTTCGGGCCGATCAAGGCTCCCGCGGCAGGGAAGCTGCGGCGGCGATAACCTCCGCGACGCACTCGTAGTCCTTCACCAGGGGGCCGACCATGCGCGGTTCGGGCTCGACCGCCTCGACTAGCCCACGCACCAGATCGTGAATCCTGGCCTCGTGCGGCGGTTGGCGGATGCGAGGGTGTCGCCGATGGAAGCTGTCCCAGCGGCGGAAGCCGATGTCGACGAGGCGCTCGCGGTCATCGGGTGAGGCGATGGGACATCCCTGATCCCACAGCTTCGCCAGCGCCACCAGTGCGGCTGCGCGAGCAGGGTTGGCCATCTCGCCGCTCCGTTACTTTCGGTGATCTCTTGCGACCGTACAGCCATCCGTACAGCCAAGCCGGCCATCAGTCAGGCGCAATAGGCGGCTACAGCCGACAGGTCGAGCAGGTCAGCAGCAGCGCTCCGCGATCAAGGCCCGGGCCAGGAAACGAGGCCCAGCCAGAGCCTTCGACGTTTTCCGTGACCTCGGCTTGCTCGCCTCAGCGGGCAGCGGCGGTCGTTTCGTCGCCGCCGGGGTGTGCCGCCGGCACCGCGGGGACGGATGCGGGCCGGGCACGGTGCCGCCACGCGTCGACGGCTAGCACCCCGAGCGCGGCCAGGGTGAGGAGCCCACCGATCAGCGCGAGCAGCCGCGGGCCCGGACCGGGCAGCAGGATGCCGCCGAGCAGCGACCCGGCGGCGATTCCCGCGTTGAAGGCGGTGCTGACGCCGGCCGAGGCGAGATCGGTGCTGCCGGGGGCGAGCTGCAGCATCCGGTTCTGCACGGCGGTGGCGAACGCCGCGTAGGCGATGCCGACGCCGGCGAGTAGGACGACCGTGGCGGGTTTTAGCGCGCCGAGCGCGTACAGGCCGAGCAGGGCGGCGGTGCCGATGCTCAGCGGTGTCAGCAGCGACGCGGTCGGGTGGGTGTCGAGGGTGCGGGCCACGACGACCGTGCCGACCACGCCCGCCGCGCCGGAGACGAAGAGCAGGGGCGCCAGCGCGGCGTCGGTGAAGCCGCTGACGTCGAGCAGGAGCGGCGTGACGTAGGTCTGCAGAATCAGGAAGCCGCCGACACCGACGGCGGTCGCGATCAGGAGCATCAGGAAGCGCCGCGCGTCGGGCGAGGTGCCCCGGGCGGCACCGCCGGACTCCGGCGAGTAGGACGGGATCAGGACGACGACCACGGCGGCAGCCACCACGCCGACCCCGGCCATCACCGCGAACGCGGTCCGCCAGCCGGCCTGCTGCCCGAGCCAGGTGCCGGCTGGAACCCCGAGCACCGGGGCGAGCGCCGCCCCGGTCGAGAACAGCGCCACCACCCGACCGCGCACGGCGACCGGGAAGAGGCCGGTCACGGCGGGCGAGACGACGGACCAGAACAGCGCCTGGGTGAGCGCGGTGACGAGACGGGCGCCGGCCAGCACGGCGTACGTCGAGGCGAGCGCGGCCACCGCGTTCGCGGCGGCGAACAGAACCATGGTGACGCCGAGCAACTGGCGGCGAGGAATCCGTTGGGTCAACCGGGCCAGCGGCACGGATGCCAGCACGACCACCACCGCGTACCCGCTGACCAGCAGGCCCACCTGCGAGCGTGAACGGTCGAGATCGGGCGCGATGAGGGTGAGCAGACCGATCGGCAACAGCTCGGTCGTGATGAACGCGAACGCGGTGAGGGACAGGACGACAAGGGCCGCCGAGGCCCTGCGCGGCGAAACCTTCGGTGCCAACTTCTGCCTTCCGGTCGCCGAGCTGGGCAGCAACTCGGTGGAACGTTCATCCAATCCCATGGCCGCCCATCTCGACCAGAGACGCTCAGCACGTGGGCGATGACCGGCGCGCGTCCAGTCCGCAAGGGTGTCAGGCGGCGGGCCAGCCTGTCACGACGACGCGAAGCGGCGCCAGGCGTCGTCGGCAACCGCGTTGACGCTGTCGGCTGCGGCGGCGAGGTCTGCGGCGGTGAACCGCTCCGCCTCGCCCGTACGCCAGCGGACCGCGCGATGGGCGAGATCCGCGTACTCCGGGAACAGTTGCGCGAGGTAGTCGCCTGCCGTGGCCTTCGAGATGATGTCACCGTGGGCCAGCGTGTAGTGCGACCGTGCGGGCCCGAGCACGAACCAGCTCACCGTCCCGGCGTCCATGGCCGCGTCGGGAGCCACGTCGGCGAGCGCTGACGGGATCGTCGCCGCTGTCGACTGCCAGTACCCCCGCAGGTTGTCGAGGTTGTAGAGGCGTAGCTGCTCCGGGTCGATCCGTAGCTCCAGCTCCGCGACAGCCGGGCCACGGACCGGGATGCCGTATCGCTGCAGGGTCAGCCACAGCACCGGCGTCAGTTCACCGCAGGGCTTGTCGGTCTTGAACTCGCCGTCGACCACGAACGGGACGCTTCGCCGGTCACTCGGCCAGGACCGTGCCAGCGCGGGCTCCAGGTAGACACCGTCGAGATGGGGCGGGCGAGGCAGCTCGGCATGGATCTGCGCGAGCTGGGCGAGGTCGTCGACTGTCGCCGGGCGCGAGGTCATGACCACCATGTCGACGTCGCTGGCCCCGGGCTGCCAGGCGCCGAGCGCGGCGGACCCGACGAGGTAGAGGCCACGCACGTAACCCGGCAGTGCCTGATCGACTGCTCGGAGATAACCCTGCGTCAGCTGCTCGACCACGGGGTGACCGTAGCAACGAGGGACCGGCCGACGTTCCGTCCAGAGGCTTCCCACGGAGTCATGGCTCCTGGTTTCGGTACCGGTCGATCCACTGCTGGTTGAGGTCGTCGGCCTGGCGTTGGTGTCGGGCGGCGATCGTGCTTCCGGCCGGCATGGCGAGCCCGAGGAAGTCGAGGATGCGGTTCGTCGTGGTGACCATGTCCGCGTCCAGCTGCTCGTATCGCACGACGTGCGGCTGAATTCCCCACGAGGCGAACCAGGCCTCCCACGCCGCGTTGTGTTCGGTGATCACTTCGACGAAGTGGCGGATGCCGTCCGCGTCGAAGCGGGGCGCCTGCCCGTTGCCGGCGCTGCCGCTGATCTCACCGTTGCCACCGACGAACCACTTGGCGGTCTGCTCCGCGCGTAGCCAGGACACCGCCTGGGCAACCAGGTCCTCGCGGCGCAGGAAGACGAAACGGGTACGGCCGAAAGCTCTTTCCAATAGCGCGACGTCGTTGCCGTTCAGGTGCGGGTGGACCGCCGCGAGCTTGCCGACGAGTTCGTCCAGGGTGCCCCACATCAGCTTCGCGCCGAACACGCCGTTGTCGGTGCGCCCGGTGGCCAGCGCGGCTCGGACGTAGTCCGCATAGTCGAACCCGCCTTCGGCGGTGCGGGCGAGCTGCCACCGGTCGGCCCACATCGGCTCGTCGGGTGAGCGGAAGTAGGCCTGCGGTTGACCGGCGACCCCGCTGGACTCCAGCAGCCCCAGCAGCAGCGAACTCCCGGTGCGCGGAGTGGCGCAGACGAAGTACGAGTCGGTGGATCCCGAAGGCATGACCGCAGGTAAATGCAGCGGGGCGGCGGCCCGCAACTCAATTGTCAGCCGCCGACGCCGGGGCCCCTCCTTTCGGAGCGGGCCCCGGCTCGACGCGGATCAGCTCGCGTGCGGTGACGAGTGGGCCATCGAGTTCACCCGGAAGCGGTTCCGGCCCGGCCAGTCGCGGCCGAGTCGCACGGTCCCGGAGGTGGTGAGGGCCTCGCCCTGACCGTCGGCTGGCGTTGCGGTCAGCGTCCAGGCGTAGGCGCCGTTGGGCACCACCTGTCCGGAGCCGTCCGTGCCGTTCCACGCAGTGGCCACCAGGCCGCGCGCCAGACCGCCGGAGAGGGTACGGACGGTCGCGCCGGTGCCCTGGTTCCTGATCACGAGCGTCCAGGAGGCGGCCGGCTTGGACAGCCACCACTTCGGGGTCCACTGCCGGGCGCCGCCCCGGACGTCCACCGACGTGGCGACGGTGGCGTCGAGCTGCGAGAGGGGCGGGACCGGGATGCCGCTCGGTACCAGATGGATGCCGCCGTCGGCGCCGAGGTGGGCGATCACCCCGGTGTACGGGTCGACGTCCCAGGGACGCCACGACGCGAACTCCCCGGCGGTGTGCGGCACCGGCATTCCGCTGCGCACGTCGGTCACCGTCAGCTTCCCGTTCGACTCGAACGCGACGAAGCCGTCACCCAGTTTCGCCGGCCTCCAGTTGGGCCCGGAGAAGAGGGTCACTTTCATCCTCCGGACCGTGTCGTAGGCGCCCTGGCCCGCCGCCGGGCCCACACAGGTCCAGAGCAGCCACCGCCCGACGGCCTGGAGATCCTCCAGGAGACAACCCGGCCCGAACCACACCCCGGCGCCCCGCTGCCCGGTCAACAGGTCGATCGGGGCGACGCCATCGTTGCCATCCCTGACCCACATGGTGGTGCCCCAGATGGCCTCGACGTCGAGCGCCGTGGTGAACACCGCCTGCCCGGTGTCGAGGTCGACGATCCGGGTTTCAGCCGCGCCGCCGGACGGCATCGTGAGCGCCGCGAACCGGCCGCTGGTGGCCGGCACCGACTGGTAGCTGCGGGTGCTGTCGATCCGGGTGCCGGGCAGCGACTGGGCCGGCTCCAGGAGGTGGGGCTGCTGGTCGACGGGAGTGAAGCCCTGGCCTGCGCCCGAGACGACCGTCCGGCCGTCGCCGGTGTCGTGCAGGGCGGGACAGGCCGTGCCGGAGCAGCTTTCGGGGGCGCCACCGCGGGCGACGCGCGCCCCGACAGTGAGAGAACCGCTCACCCCGATGTCCCGGGTGTGCAGGTAGCGCCGGTCCTGCCAGGGTTCGTACTCGAGAGTGTTCAACCGGCCCTGGGTGAAGGTCAGCCCGTCGACCGCCTGGATCCGCTGCGGGTACGCATTGGCGATCTTGCGGACGGTGACCGCGCCGCCGTCGGCGGACTCGACGAGGGAAACCCCCCACTGGTCTGCGGCGGGGCCGCCGGTCACCAGGAGCCCGCCGTCCGGGGTCGGCATGGCGATCCCCTGCGACCTGGGCAGCAGCACCTTCGTGGTGGAGCCGTCGAGGGCGACGGCGTCGACCCGCCAGACCGGCATCCCGAAGTTGAGCGTGCCCAGGGCGGCGTCGTGTCGGGCCACCACGAGCGTCTCGCCGACCAGGCCCAGCAGTTGCGCGTCGCCGGTCAGCGGCACCGTCCGGGGCGTGGCGGCCAGATCGTCGCGCGAGTGGATGAAGACGGTGCCGTCCTGCCACCACAGCAAATGGCTGGCGGTGAGCACGATCCGACCAGGGTACGTACTCATTCGGTATGGCAGCGGGACGAAGCGGCCCTGTTCGGCGTCGAGCCAACCGGTGTGCGACCCCGCATCCGTCCGATACTGCACGACCTGCCCGTGCGCGTCCGCGAGCGGAGCGTGAGTGACGAACGTGCCGGCAACGTCGTCAGGGACGCCCTGCACGGCCCGGGTCGTGAAGGAGCCGTCGTCGTGAGCATCGAGCAGATGCCACGTGAAGTCAGCGTCGGAGACGGTTCCCGTCCTCGTCACGACCGTCCACCCCAGGGCGCTCACGTATGAGTGGCCGGTGGGCGGCACGACCGTACGGCTCTGCCCGGTCGCCATGTTCCGCAACCGTACGGTCCGGCTGGTCTGGTCGTAGTGGGCCACGACATCCGAGCCGGCACCGAATTGCGGGACGGAGGAGGTCTCCGTGGCGGACGCGTCGACGACCGTGTCGGCGCCGGTGTACGTCGTCCACAGGTGGCCGCGTCCGTACTCGTAGCGGAGGAAACCCGAGGGACCGGCGCTCAGCAGGGCCGTCTGGGGGCGCAGGGCGATGACGGCCGGGACGATTACCTCGCCGGCGACCGGATTGGCGTGCGCGGGGCCGGCGGTCAGCGGGACCAGGCCCGCAGCCAGCATGATCGACATTGCGGCGGCGACACTGGCGCGTATGGGCGCACGTCTGGCCACGCTCGTCCTTTCTGAAGACAGCAGGTTGAGGCTGCGAAAGGCTGTCCGCGCGGCACACCGACACGCCACCAGGGACTGAGCGGCGACTCAGGTCCGGCGGCTGCGGACAAGTTGCCGGAGCCTAGCAGCCAACTCGGCGCCACCTTGGACACCGTCGCAGCTCGCCGTAATCGGGCTCGATCGCTGCCCAGGTTCGTCCGGTCGGCCATTGTCGGAGATCGTTTCGGCTCTCTACGCTCCCGAGGCCCGGCACCTGTCCGGGCCTCAAACCCTGACCGTCATGGGGGATTCGTGCGTACCCTTCGCGGTGCCCTGGTGGGCGCCATCGCACTTCTCGTCATCACCACAGCATCGGCCGGGCCGGCACAGGCGGCGGACGTCACGCCGCCGTCGGCTCCCCATACCGCCCTGACCATGAACTTCGAGGGCCTGGGCTACATCGACGGGAGCTTCTCGTACGAGGCGTCCCGGAACACGCTGGAGCTCTACCAGCAGAACGCCAATGGCTACGCGCTCGTGATGCGCGGCTTCGCTGCGAGCCACTGGCACTACCTCGACGTGACACCGCCCATCGGCACCCGCTTCGTGGCGGGACAGACCTATCAGACAACGGCGAACTTCTCTCCCCAGCAGTCGACCACCGTCCTGAACGTCAGCGGGGACGGCCAGAGCTGCGACTGGAGCAGCACCCCGGGAACCCTCGACGTCACCCAGGCAGAGTACGGCGACGACGGGAAGTTCACCGCCTTCGCCGCCACCTACTCCGCCCCCTGTGGCACGAGCGGCCGGGCGAAGGGTGAGATCCGCTTCCAGTCCAGCATCGGCTACCGGGCGACGGACAGCTGGGAGTACCGGCTCCAGGCGGGGCAGCAGCCGGCCGGTATGCCCGGCACACCGAAGGCCGTCACGGTCGAGGTCAACGGAAGCGAGCCGACCACGTTCGGCGCCGCCTCCCTCTCCGGCGCGGACCCGGGCGCCTTCGAGATCACGGCCAACACCTGCTCCGGCAACACCCTGACGTACGGGCAGACCTGCCAGCTGACCGTCACACCGAAGGCCTCGGTCCTCGGTGAGCAGACCGCCCTGCTCACGCTGGTCGAGAACTCGGTCGCCGGCAAGGTCAGGCGGCTGCTGTCGCTCACCGGCTACGACCCCCGTGACACCACCGCCTCTCCGCCGTACGTGAGCTTCGGTTACGTGCCCGCGTACGACACGTCGGCGCCGCAGACCGTGACGCTCACCGGGGCCACCGATCTGCCGATCACCTTCGGCAAGGCCAGCGTCCAAGGCGACAACGCCGGCATGTTCAAGATCACCAGCGACGGTTGCTCGCAGAAGACCCTGAACAAGGGGCAGACCTGCTCGATGAGCGCGGTGGCGCGCCCGTCGACGGAGCAGGTCGGGGCGATGCTGACGCTTCCGGACAACAGCTTCACCGGCAAGACCGAGGTGTCGCTGGGCGTCAGTGGCTACTCCGACGACCGCGGCACCTACTACCCGGTTTCGCCGTACCGCATCATGGACACCCGGTACGGCAAGGGCGCTCCGAAGCGCCCGATCGGGCCCGGCTCGGTGGTCGGACTCCAGGTGACCGGCTCGGGCGGCGTGACGACCGAGGCCGGGACGGTGGTGCTGAACGTGACGGTCACCGGCCCGACCACCGATGGATTCGTCACCGTCTACCCGGCCGGTCTGTCGCGCCCGACCGCCTCCTCGGTGAACTTCACCAAGGGGTGGACCGGCGCGAACTCGGTCACGGTGAAGGTCGGCACCGGCGGCAAGGTGAACGTCTACAACAACACCGGCTCGTCGCACGTCATCGTCGACGTCGTCGGCTACTACTCCAAGGGCCACGAGTGCTGCTCGGGGTACATGGGCGGCCAGTACCATCCGCTGGCCAAGCCGGTCCGCCTGACCGACACCCGGACCTGGGGTGACGGCCGCATCCCCGGCAGGCACTACATCAACTCGGCGGCGAACTGGGGAACGATCAACTCGAAGATCCGGGCGTTCGCGGTGAACATCACGGCGACCCAGCCGTCGTCGGCGGGCTTCCTGACCGCGTGGAACGGTTACGCGGACGGCCAGCCCGACACGTCGACGCTGAACTACACCACCGGCGCCACCGTGCCGAACTTCGCGATCGTGCCGACGAGCCCGTGTGACCGGTGCGGCAGCGCGACCGGTTGGCCCTCCATCGGGGTGTACACACACGCGCCGGCGCACATCGTGGTCGACATCGTCGGGTTCTACGACGACGGCTCGCTCCCCGACGGCCTGCGGTTCCAGTCGACCGCGCCGACCCGGATCGCGGACACGCGTAGTGGTCAGGGCTGGCCGTCGCGGCTCGGCCCGGGCGGCGTCGCGACGATCCCGACGCCGGCGACGATCGCGGGCACCGACACCTGGGCTCTGGCGACGAACGTGACGGCGGTCAAGCCCACCTCGACGACCGTCCTCACGGTGTGGCCGTCGGGCGCGACCCGACCGGGCACGTCGAACATGAACCCCCGGGCGGGCTCGCTGGTGTCCAACGCCGTGCAGACGATGATCGGTGCGGACAACAAGTTCAACGTCCACAACCTCTCCGGATACTCGAACGTCGTGGTCGACGTCGTCGGCACGTTCTACCTCTATCCGCCGACGCCGCCCGCAGGCTGGGGTACCGGGCTCAGGTCCGTCGCCCCATCGTCAGGCGCCCGGACCGCGACCCCCGGAGCCGCCGCGCCGGAGGTGTCGACAGTTCCACTGGTGAAGCGGTCCTAGCGACCGCGACACCGCAACGGTAGGAGAGCGGATGGCCTGCGGCAGCATCGCCGCAGGCCATCCGCGTTCCGTTCAGAGGTAGAGGCAGAACGGGTGGCCGGCCGGGTCGAGATGCACCCGTACGTCGTCCTGGGGCTGGAAGTCGGCCAGGGCGGCACCCGCGGCCACCGCGTGGGCCGAGGCCGCCGCCAGATCGTCGACCTTGATGTCGAGGTGGGCCATCATCTGCGGATCGTGCGGACCGGCCGGCCAGACCGGTCGTACGTAAGCCGGTTCGCTCTGGAAGGCCAGGCCGGCGCCGCCGTCCGGCGCGCGCAGCGTCACCCAGTCCGGCTCGTCCTCATGCCGCGACCACCCCAGCAGGCGTTCGTAGAACGCGGCGAGTTCCCGGGCGTCGGGCGCATCCAGCACGGTGGTGGTCAGACTCAGCCGAGGTCGATCTGCCATGCCACCGTCCGTACCCACATCCGGGCAGGTCGCAACCACCCCGACTAGTTCGCCAACTCGCGGAGGTGGCGCAGCCCGGGGCGACCGTCGAGCACGACGTCGCCGATCGGGGTGAACCCGGTCCGCCGGAGCACTCCGAGCGAACCGGCGTTCTCCAACGCGGCCGACGCGACCAGCCGGCGCAGTCCGTACTCATCGCGGGCCAGTTCGCAGACGCGGCGGACGCCACCGGTTGCGACCCCACGCCCGGTGGCCCGCTCGGCCACCCGGAAGCCCAGCTCGGCGCCGCCGTCGGCGACGTCGACCAGGTTGAACCGGCCGAGCACGGCCCCGTCGTCGTCGACCAGGACGTGGAAGTGGATCAGGCCGGCCGACTGCTCCGCGAGCAGCGCCGCGTGCCGGGCGGCGAAGCCGGTGAAGTAGTCGTCGCCGCGGTCCGGCACCGATCGTGCGAAGAAGGCCCGGTTCTCCCGCTCGAAGCGGAGCAGTGCGGGGGCGTGCCGTGCGTCGAGCCGCTGGAGTTCGGGCATCGCGTGACGGTAGCAACCGGTGCGGCCCGCCCGCCGTCCGATCGGGGCGACGGACGCTCTGCTGGACGTGGTCGACGAGATGCTCGGCCCCAGGTGACCGGATCGGTGATCCGCTCAGCCGGTGGCGGTGGTGGTCAGCGGGCCGGGATCTCGTCGCGGCAGGGTGGCGAGCGCCAACCCGCAGAGGGCGCAGCCGGCGCCGACCACGAAGAAGAGCGAGAGCGCGGGCTGGCCGAGCCACTCCCAGAGCGGGTGCCACACCGGGTGCGGTTCGTCGCGATGGTGCTGTAGCAGCTGCGGCGCGGCCAGCACCGCCGGCGACCACCAGAGCAGCAGGGTGATCGTGTGCAGGACGGTGACCGCGTCGGCGGCGAAGTGGGGTCGTTCGGTGCGGCGGCTGGCCCAGCCGAACACCAGCCAGCCGGCGACGGCGCCAATCAGTCCACCGAGGACACCGGCGGGCAGGACGGCGGGCGGGGTCGCCCGACGCAGGGCCACCGTGACGGGGGTGCTGTCGACGGAGGGCCGGGCGGGCAACCGCAGGTCGAGGCCGGTGTCACCCCGACGGGCGAAGATCGTGGTGTCGCGGGCCGCCGGGTCGCAGCTGATGCCCGTGCACGTCGGGCCGGGCACGACGTATGGCGGGTACACCCGCCAGCCGGTCTCCCGGAGCCGGCGCTGCGCGAGCGCGAGGGTCTCCTGCTGCGAGGCGGGGGGTACGGCGGTCACGACCGCCACGACGGCCCCCTGCTGGTACTCGCCGCCGTCGCCGAGCAGCAGGGAATCGAGGTTCTCCAGCCGCAACGGCTGGCTGTAGTAGGTGAAGAGCGCGGTCGGGGCATCGACCTCCTTGGCGTCGTACCCCGGCAGCACCTCGGCGACGAGCGCGGTGGTCTCGGCCCGGTCAGGCAGCGGCCGGGCGGTCTGCCAGGCGACCCAGCTGGCCAGCGCGGCGCTGAAGAGCCCGCAGATCACGGCGGTGAGCACGGCGCAGGCGACGACGCTGTAGCTGGCCGGCCGGCCGAGTCGGCTGCGCAGGCCGTGCCGGAGCAGGTTGACCGTCTCACGCGGCGTCGGCCGCGTCCGCCCCGGCGTGGCGGACGCCAGCAGCACCGCCACCATCTCCTCGCCGCGCAGCCGCCGCCACTTCCGGGGATAGCAGAGCAGCAGCCTCCGGTAGCGGTTGGCGAGGGGGTCGCCGGTCGGCGGCATGGCCGTCCCTTCGTCTCGGGTGGCGCGAGGTCAGGCGGTATGGGGCCGGAGGGTACGCAGCCGGGCCTCGGCGGCGTTGGTGAGCTGCCGGAGCCGGGCGGTCTCGACGTCGAGGGCCTGGAGCCCCTGCTGGGTGAGCCGGTAGTAGCGACGCAGCCGCCCCTCGACCTGCTCGTCCCGATCGTGCGCGACGAGCCCCTGCGCGACGAGCCGGTCCAGTGCGGTGTAGAGCGTCCCGGGCAGCAGGTGGACGCGGGCCTCGGAGATCGCGGCGACGTCCTGGATGATGCCGTAGCCGTGCCGGGACCCGCCGGCGAGCGCGGTGAGGATGAGGAAGGTCGGCTCGCGCATGGAGGCCACGGGCTGACGATAGATAGTTGATCGATACATGGTCAAGGCCCGTCCCCGGCCATCCGGCTAGGCTGGCGATCATGCGGATTGGCATCGTGATCCTTCCCGACCAGCGTTGGTCCGAGTCGCAGCGGCGCTGGCGGCAGGCGGACGAGTGGGGCTTCGACCACGCCTGGACGTACGACCACCTGGGCTGGCGGGACCTCGTCGACGGGCCCTGGTTCGACTCGATCACCACCCTGACCGCGGCAGCGACGGTCACCTCCCGGATCCGCCTCGGCACCCTCGTCGCCTCGCCCAACTTCCGGCACCCGGCCGCCTTCGCCCGGCAGATCACCGCGCTCGACGACGTCTCCGACGGGCGGCTGCTGCTCGGCATCGGCGCCGGCGGCATCGGCTTCGACGCCACCGTGCTCGGCGGCGAGACCCTGCCCCCACGGCAGCGGGTGGACCGGTTCGCCGAGTTCACCGAGCTGCTCGACCTGGTGCTGCGGCAGGACGGCACCACCTGGCGCGGCGAGTGGTTCGCCGCGGTGGACGCCCGCAGCAACCCGGGCTGCGTGCAGACCCCACGGGTGCCGTTCGTGCTGGCCGCGAACGGTCCGCGTTCGATGCGGCTGGTGGCCCGCTTCGGTCAGGGCTGGGTCACCACCGGCACCGATGCCGACGACCTGGCGGCCTGGTGGGACGGGGTCGCCGAACTCTCGGCGCGACTCGACCGGACGCTGGACGAGGCCGGCCGCGACCCGGCCACCCTGGACCGGTACCTCTCACTGGACGCGGCCCCGGTCTTCTCGCTGAGCAGCGCCGACTTCTTCGCCAGCCAGGTCGAGCGGGCGGCCGACCTGGGCTTCACCGACGTGGTCACCCACTGGCCCCGGGCCAGCAGTTGGTACGCGGGGGACGAGGAGATCCTGGCGGACGTGGCCACCCGCCTCCTGCCGGAGCTGCGCGGCTGAGACGCGCGGGCGGCCCCGCGACCTACCTCCCCAGGTTCCCGCGCGGGTTGCTCAGGTGCCGAGGTCGCCGGTGCCGATGCCGCCCTCGTCGGCGGAGGTGAGCCGGAAGCGCAGGCAGGCTATCTCCGTGTCCTCGGTGACCCTCGTGCCGAGACGTGCCCAGTAGGCGGCGTGGCCGGATCGCCAGTCCTCGATCGAGCGGTCCCCCTCGCCCTCCGACCGGGCGAAGTCCCAGCTGACGTCGGCGAAGCGGACCACCTCGACGCCGGTGATCTGCACGACCCCCACCAACTGGTCGTCGTCGTCGACCAGGACCAGCCGCTCGCCGACCTGCTCCAGCTCCTCGCCCTCCGCGGTGTACTCGGTGAGCAGCCCGGCGGTCGCGGTCTTCACCCCGGCGAGCACCAGGGCGTTCAGGTTCGTCCGCAGCTCACCGGGGGTGCCGAGAGCGAGGGTGCGCAGTCCGCCGATCCGAGGCCACATCCTGCCGAGGCTAGGCGAGAGCCCTCGCCCTCGCCGCCGGTTTTCGTCCACCCCCGCGCCGCCGCCCCGCGGCGTACGGTGACGGAGCGGCAGTCGGAGGATGTGGAGGCGGTCATGGCGGATCGGCGGGCGGTGCTCATACCTGGGCAGGCCTACGACACCCAGGCCCCGCTCTTCGCCTACATCGGCGAGGCGCTCCGGCGCTCCGACTTCGACCTGCACGAGATCTCGTGGCAGGTGCCCGAAACGCTCGGCCAGGACCAGATCGGCGCCTGGGTGGCCGAGCAGGTCGCCCCGAGCCTGGCCGAACCGACCGACCTGGTGGTCGGCAAGTCGCTCGGCAGCCTCGCCGCGCCGCTCGCCGCCGAGCGGCAGGTGCCGGCTGTCTGGCTCACCCCGCTGCTGCAGATGCCGGGGGTGGTGACGGCGTTGGAGCGGGCCAGCGAACCGTTCCTGCTCATCGGTGGGGGCGCGGATCCGTTGTGGGACGGCCCGCTGGCCAGCCGGCTCACCCGACACGTGCTGGAGATCCTGGACGCCGACCACTCGCTGCTGGTACCCGGCCCGATGGCCGCCTCGGCCGACGCGCTCGGCCGGGTCTGCACGGCGGTCGAGGAGTTCGTCCGGATCACCTCGGTCTAGCGGGCGCCGCCACGGCGACCGGGAAAGCCTCAGTCGGGCAGGTCGGTGGCGGTGACCAGGGCGCGGACCCGCAGCTCCGCGGCTACCTCGGGCGGGCAGTCGACGGCGACGGCGGCGGTGCCGACCGGCTCGGCCCCGCGGGCCGCGCAGATCTCGTAGAGGGCGCGTACCTGGGCGCCGGTGGCCACCCAGTCGTCCACGACCAGCACCCGGTCGCCCGGCGCGAGGTGCCGGTCCCGGATGGCCAGGTCGACCCGGCGGCCCCGGAAGTCCGGTGGGCTCTGCGCCCAGGTCAGCGGGCCGGCCGGCAGTCGACCGTCGCCCGGTTTGTGCGCGGCCACGAATCCCACTCCGAGCGCGGTCGCGGCCAGCGGGCCGACCAGCAGACCGGTGACCGCGGGAGAGACCACCACGGTCGGTCGGGCGGCGCGGAACGGGGCCACCAGGGCCGGCCCCAGCGCGGCCAGCACCGTCGGGTCCCGCCACCAGCCGGACACGTCGCTGACCAGGTGGCTGGCACCGGGGCCGGGGTCGATCCAGCGGATTAGTTGGGCCAGACGTTCGGTCAGCTCGGCGGGCATCTGTCCATCTTCGGCCACCGGCCGGGCGCGGGCGGGGAGCGGGGGCCGGCCGGCCGACGGTGGGTCGGATGATCGGCTACACGTATCCCTGCATATCCGGGCATACCACCATGATCACGTTGACTTCGGAAGTACTTCTCTCGTTACGGTCCGACCCGGCTTGTTGGCATGACGAAAGGACCGGGCTGGTGGCTGGTAGGCACCTCCGTACCCGCAGGATCTCCTCGCCGGTCGGCATCGCGGCCACGGCGGCGGTCGGGGTGGCGCTCGCCATCGGCGGCACCGTCGGCACCGTCCAGCTGACCTCGGGTTCGGCCGAGTCCCGCCCGGTCGCCGTCGACCTCACACCCACCACCGCGGCGAGCACGCCGGCACCCAGCTCGCCGGCCGCGTCACCGAGTGCGAGCAGCACGCCGAGCCCGACCGCCAGCCGCTCTGCGCAGGCGGCCTCGCGCGGCAAGGCGCGCACCGCCGCACCGAAGCCCTCCCCGACCAAGCGGAAGACGACGGCGCCGGCTCCGAAGGTGCTGGAGAGCGGCAGCTGCGGCGCATCGTTCTACTCCGACGGGCAGCTGACCGCGAACGGCGAGAACTTCAACCCGGACGAGCTGACCGCGGCGCACAAGACCCTGCCGTTCAACACCAAGGTCCGGGTGACCAACCCGGCCAACGGCAAGTCCGTCACGGTACGGATCAACGACCGCGGGCCGTTCATCGACGGCCGCTGCCTCGACCTGTCCCGGGCCGCCTTCGCCACCATCGCCTCCCTGGACGTCGGCGCGACGACGGTCCGGTACGAGGTGCTCGGCTGACCCGGTGCGCGACGGCGATCGGACCGGTGTCGCGATCCAGCCGGGCAGAACCTCCTCGGACGACGGGCCAGGTTCATTCACCCGTTCACGTCAATCAGGCATGCTGTCCCTCGTACGCACGCATCCCTTCCAGTCGGGCCGTAGCCCGCTGAGCCCCGGATCCCGCGCCGGCCTCGGCGCGGCCCTCGCCCTGCTCGTGATCGTCTCGGCGATCGAGCTGGCGGACGGCCGGCCGGCGCACTACATCGCGCTGATGGTGGGGGCCCCGTTCCTCGCGGCGGCGCTGGCGTCCTGGCGGGTGGTGCTCGGCGTGGGCATCGCGGCCACCGCGATCGGGACCGCCTTCGCGCTCTGCGACTGGTCGATCTCGCTGGTCAACGGCGTGAACGTGGCGGGCATCGCGCTGGCCACCGCGATTGCGGCCTCGGTGGCCTCGGTCCGCCAGCGGCAGGCGGAGCGGATCGCCGAGCTGACCAAACTCGCCGCAGTCGCCCAGCAGGCGGTGCTGCGTCCGCTCGGCCCGCAGGTCGGCACGCTCTCGGTCGCCGGCCGCTACATCTCCTCCACGGCCACCGCAGAGATCGGCGGTGACCTGTACGAGGCGATCGACACCCCGTACGGCGTCCGCATGATCATCGGTGACGTGCGCGGCAAGGGCCTGGACGCGGTCCGGTTGGCCAGCATCGTGCTCGGTTCCTACCGGCACGTGGCCTACGAGCGGGCCGACCTGCGCGCGGTCGTCGCCGACCTGGACCGGGCGGTGGCCCGCAGCGTGGGCGACGAGGATTTCGTGACCGCCGCGCTGGTCGAGGAGCGGGGTGGCACCCTCACGATCGTCAACTGCGGGCACCCGCCGCCGTTGCTGCTGCGGCGCGGCGCGGTGATCCCGCTCGAACCGCCCGCGCCGGCGCCCCCGCTCGGCTTCATGCCGGTGGTACGGCCCCGGGTCGAGCGGCTGGAGCCGGGTGACCGGCTGCTGCTCTTCACCGACGGGCTGGGCGAGGCGCGCCGGGACGGCGAGTTCTTTCCGACCGCCGACCGGGCCTGGCGGCTGCTCGGCCACGGCACGGTCGCCGACGGGCTGGCCTCGCTGGAGACCGCGCTGGTGGAGTGGGTGCACGGCCGGCTCGACGACGACATCGCGCTGGTCCTGATGGAGTACGCCGGTCCCCGTACCGGGGCGACGGCGGCCGTGCCGAGCTGGGAGGTCGGTGCGGCGGAGAGCTGAAATTCGCTCGCCTGACGTGCCCGGGGGGACACCCGAACCGGAAGTGTGTAATGGCTGTCACTTCGGCGATCATCTTGTCGCTGCCTACCCACCGGTAATACAGTCGGGGTTACTGATCGGTAACACGTGTCCGGAAGCGGGGGCCAGCGAGCATGACCCACTACAAGAGCAACCTTCGGGACCTCGAGTTCAACCTTTTCGAGGTCTTCGGGGCGGACCGGGCGTTCGGCCAGGAGCCGTACTCCGACCTTGACATCGACACCGCGCGCAGCTTCCTCGCCGAGGTCGACCGCCTCGCCCGCGAGGATCTGGCCGCCAGCTACACGGACAGCGACCGGAACCCGCCGGTCTTCGACCCGGCCACGCACACCGCGCCGCTGCCGGAGTCGTTCAAGAAGTCGTACCGGGCGTTCATGGAGTCCGAGTTCTGGCGGCTGGACCTCCCGCCGGAGCTGGACGGCACCAACGCGCCGCGGGCCCTGTGGTGGGCGCTCGCCGAGCTGGTCCTCGGCTCGAACGCCCCGGTCTGGATGTACGCCTCCGGCCCGTCCTTCGCCCACGTGCTGCACGTCGAGGGCACCGAGCGGCAGAAGAAGTGGGCCAAGCTCTTCATCGACAAGCAGTGGGGCTCCACGATGGTGCTGACCGAGCCGGACGCCGGCTCGGACGTGGGCGCCGGCCGCGCCCGCGCCATCCAGCAGCCGGACGGCTCGTGGCACATCGAGGGCGTCAAGCGCTTCATCACCTCGGGTGAGCACGACCTGACCGACAACATCGTGCACTACGTGCTGGCCCGCCCGGTGGGCGTCGAGGGCGTCGGCGGCCCGGGCACGAAGGGCCTCTCCCTCTTCGTCGTGCCGAAGTTCCACTTCGACGAGGAGACCGGCGAGCTGGGCGAGCGCAACGGGGTCTTCGCGACCAACGTCGAGCACAAGATGGGTCTGAAGGTCTCGAACACCTGCGAGATGACCTTCGGTGAGCACGGCGTACCGGCCAAGGGCTGGCTGCTCGGTGACAGGCACGACGGCATCCGGCAGATGTTCATGATCATCGAGTACGCCCGGATGATGGTCGGCACCAAGGCGATCGCCACCCTCTCCACCGGCTACTTGAACGCCCTCGAGTACGCCAAGAACCGGGTCCAGGGCGCCGACCTGATCCAGCAGGCCGACAAGGCAGCGCCTCGGGTGACCATCACCCACCACCCGGACGTGCGGCGTTCGCTGCTGATGCAGAAGTCGTACGCCGAGGGCCTGCGCGCGCTGGTCCTGTACACCGCGTCCTGGCAGGACAAGGTCGCCATCGCCGAGGCGGCCGGTGACGAGAAGGTCACCGCGCTCGCCAAGCGGGTCAACGACCTGCTGCTCCCGTTGGTCAAGGGCGTCGGCTCGGAGCGCGCGTACGAGCTGCTCGGGCACGAGGCGCTGCAGACCTTCGGCGGCTCGGGCTTCCTGCAGGACTACCCGCTGGAGCAGTACGTCCGGGACGCCAAGATCGACACCCTGTACGAGGGCACCACCGCGATCCAGAGCCTCGACCTGGTCTTCCGGAAGATCGTCCGGGACAACGGCAAGGCGCTGATGGCGGTCGCCGGCGAGATCCAGGAGTTCATCACCTCCGAGGCCGGCAACGGCCAGCTCAAGGAGGAGCGTCAGGCGCTCGGCAAGGCGCTCGCCGAGATCCAGACCATGCTGGGTGTGATGACCGGCTGGCTGGGCGAGGCGCAGGGCGGCGACGCCCGGGCGCTCTACAAGGTCGGGCTGAGCAGCCGGCGGTTCCTGCTGGCGATCGGCGACCTGGTGGTCGGCTGGCTGCTGCAGAAGCAGGCCGACGTGGCCCTGCGCGCGCTGAGCGGCGAGGTCTCCACCGCCGACCAGGCGTTCTACACCGGCAAGGTGGCCGCCGCCCGGTTCTTCGCCCGCGAGGTGCTGCCCCGCATCGGCGCCGACCGGCGGATCATCGAGGGTGCCGACCTGGAGATCATGGACCTCCCGGAGGAAGCCTTCTGAGGCGTGGCCCGCGCTCCGGCGCGGGTGCACGGCCGGACCTGCTCCGGCCACGAACCGGCACTCCGGCCGGCGGGCAGCAGCCCGCCGGCCGTCGCCGTCCCGTCCCGGGGGCGCGCTGTGCCCCGCGGGGGCGACCCGGTTGTACGCGGGGCGGTGGCAGGTCTCCGGCCGCCTTGCTCTGCTTCAGCGGAGGTAACAGGCCGAGGTGTGGGATGGCGCTGGACTGCCTTTCGCCGTCTTGCTCTGCTTCAGCCGAGGCGACAATCCGAGGTGCGGGCGGGCGGCGGCAGCCCAGGTGCTCGGGGTGCGGCCGCTCGATCCGCTGTCCTTTCGCCGCCTTTGCTCTGCTTCAGCAGAGGCGACAGTCAAAGCCCGAAATTGTTGCCGCCGCTGAAGCAGAGCAAAGGGTGCGAGCAGGTCGCCCGCCGCCGCGCCCATCCCTATCGAGCCGCAGCCAGCAGCCAGCCGCCAACCCCCGCCCCGCCAACCCCCGCCCCGCCGACGCCGGGCCGCCGACCGCCGCCGGCCGGCAGTCGTTCCGGCCGTCGATCGGCCGTCTGAGTAGATCCATCCGTTCTGTGCCCGCCATCCCGATTCCCGGGGCCGGCGGTGCATTCGGTTAGCCGAGCCGGGTAGCCCGTGGCCGTGGCGGGTAACCGTCGCCGGACCACGTCGGAACGCGCCCGGAGCCACCGCACGGGGGAGTGCAGCGCACATGGGCATTGGTAGTGGGATCTTCCTGATCGCGATCGGCGCGATCCTGACCTTCGCCATCAGAGCTAACGTCTGGTGGGTCGACCTGCGCGCGGTCGGCTGGGTGTTCATCCTGGCCGGGTTGGGCGTCCTGCTCACCACGCTCTGGTTCTGGCAGGACCGGCGCAAGCGGGCCCGCACCCTGATCGTGGAGGAGAACCGGCTGTCTCATCCGACCGCGATGATGCCGCCGCCTCCGGACCCGCCGCCGCCGACCGCACCACCCTCCTGAGCCACGTGACGCCGAGCCACCCGCCGACCGGCGGGTGGCTCAGCCGCGTGCGGTGTGCCGTTCGGTGATCTCCGCGCCGCCCCGGTCCAGCTCGGCCCACGGCTGCGGGCCGCGGTGCACGGCCAGGTCGGTGGTACGCAGCCCCTCGGGGTCGGCCCGCTGAGGGTCGAGCAGCGCCGACAGCAGCGAGATCCCCGGGTTGTGCGCGACCATCAGCACCGTGCGGGCCATCGGATCCACCCGGCGGATCAGCGCCAACAGGTCCTCCGGGTGCGCCTCATAGGCGTCCCGCTCAAACCGTACGTCGGGGCGGGGACCGGCGGAACCGCCCTCCGGTGGCGCACCGGTCATGCCCATCGCCACCCCGTGCCAGGTCTCCCGGGTCCGCAGGGCGTCGGAGCAGAGCACCACGTCGGGCAGCAGACCGTGCTTGGCGAGCCAGGCGCCCGCGGCCTCCGCGTCGGCCCGCCCTCGGCTGGTCAGTGGTCGATCCGCGTCCGGAGTCTCCTCGGACTGCACGGCCTTCGAGTGCCGCAACAGCACCAGTGTCCGTCCCCCGGTGTACGCGTCCGTCATGCCCCCAGCTTGCCCGATTGGCGATCACGCTGCCTGGGTAAGTCGATGGGTGCCGCAACCTCACCGATGGCCGCGGCGGGAAGAAACGCCAGCTGACAGCCGAGGAGGCGACGATGGGCATTGGTGGCAGCATTTTCCTGATCGCACTGGGTGCGATCTTCGCGTTCGCCGTGGAAGCCGACCTGGGCTGGCTCAACCTGGCCGTCGTCGGGTGGGTGCTCATGCTCGCCGGCGTCGCCGGCCTGCTCGTCACCCTCTACTTCTGGAACAACCGCCGGCGCACGGTGGTCACCTCCGCCCCCGTCCGCGAGGACCGCGTGGTGACCGACCGGGTGGTGCCGGCGCAGGACGACCGGGTCGTGCAGGAGTACCGCGAGGTGCGTCGGCCAGGCCGCACGGTCTGAGCCACCCCCTGCTCCCGAGGGCCCCGCAGCGTCGCGGGGCCCTCGGCGTGCCCGGGCTCAGGCGAAGAGCGCGAAGTAGATCGCGATGTGGTGGCAGATCGCGGCCACCAGGGTGCAGGCGTGGAAGAACTCGTGGTGGCCGAAGACCGTCGGCCAGGGGTTCGGCCGGCGTAGCGCGTAGAAGACCGCGCCGACGCTGTAGATCGCGCCCCCGGTCAGCAGCAGCACCAGCGCCGTCACCCCGCCCTGGTGCAGGATCTGCGGCAGCATCGCCACCGCAACCCAGCCCAGCGCCAGGTAGAGCGGGGCGGAGAGCCAGCGGGGGGCGTGTGGCCAGATCATCTTCAGCGCCACGCCGGCGAGCGCGCCGCCCCAGACCACGGCGAGCATGATGGTCGCCAAGCGCCGCTCCAGCAGCAGCACGCAGAACGGCGTGTACGTCCCGGCGATGAACACGAAGATCATCGAGTGGTCCATCCGGCGCATGATCTGGTAGCCCCGCTCCGACCACACCCGACGGTGGTAGAGAGCGCTGGTACCGAAGAGCCCGCAGACGGTCAGGCTGTAGACGACGCAGCTGACCAGGGGCGCCCAGCCCGGCCGGGTGGCGGCGATCGAGCAGAGCACGATCCCGCAGACCAGGGCGACGAAGAACGCGTACGCGTGCAGCCAGCCGCGCATCCGGGGTTTACCGATGTCGACCGGCTTGAGCCGAAGCGGTGCGGAGGTGGTCACCACAACAGGTTACGACACCGTAGGTTACTTAGAAGTAGTGCGTCTCGTCACGCGCATCCACCCGCAACGGTCGGTACCGCGCGCGGCAGTGGTCGGCGAAGATGGCGGGATGCGGATCCGGCCGGTCGGGGCGCACGCCCTGCTGCTCGACTGCGCGGAACCCGGTGCGCTGGCCGGGGTCGACGTCGCCGGTCGGGTGGAGGCGTGGCGGGCCGAGCTGTCCCGCCGCCGCGATCTCGGCGAGCTGACCGCCGTCGAGATCGTCCCGGCGGCCGCCACCGTCCTGCTCGACGGGGTACCGGACCCGGCGACGACTGCCCGGTTGATCGCGAGCTGGGTTCCGCGTCCGGCCGCCACGGCAGGCGCCGTGGGGACGATCGAGGTGCCGGTGACGTACGACGGCGCTGACCTGCCGGTCGTCGCGGAGCACTGGGCCACCACCGTGCCGGCGGTGATCGAGCGGCTGGCCGGCACCGAGTTCCGGGTGGCCTTCTGCGGTTTCGCGCCGGGGTTTCCCTACCTGACCGGGCTGCCGGCCGAGCTGGCGCTGCCCCGGCTGCCCACCCCCCGCCCCCGGGTGCCGGCCGGCTCGGTCGCGCTGGCCGGCCCGTACGCCGGCATCTACCCGAGCGCGTCGCCGGGTGGCTGGCTGCTCGTCGGACGGACCGGGATGGTGCTCTTCGACGTCGCTGCCGACCCGCCGGCCCGGCTGGCCCCGGGTGCCCGGGTCCGCCTGGTGGCCGGTGAGCGGGAGGAGCGAGCATGACCGGCACCCTCGAGGTGCTTCGGGCCGGGGCGCTCACCACGGTGCAGGACCTGGGCCGGCCCGGCTTCGCCCACCTCGGGGTGCCCCGCTCCGGCGCACTGGACCCGGCCGCGATGAGGCTGGCGAACCGGCTGGTCGGCAACCCGGAGACGGCCGCCGGGCTGGAGGTCACGCTGACCGGGTGCGCGCTGCGGCTGTCCCGGGCGGCCACCGTCGCCCTCACCGGCGCCGAGGTGGAGGTCCGGGTGGACCAGCGTCCGGGCGACGCGGGCCGGCCGCTCTCCGTACCGGCCGGGGCGGTGCTGCGGATCGGCCCCGCCCGGCGAGGTCTGCGCAGCTGGCTGGCGGTCTGCGGCGGGATCGACGTGCCGCCGGTGCTGGGCAGCCGCTCCACCGACACGCTCTCCGGGCTGGGCCCGCCCGCGCTGCGCGACGGTGACCGGCTGCCCCTCGGCGTGCCGGTCGGGCCGCCCGCGCCGGTCGACCTCACCGTCGGCCCGTCGCCGGGCCCCGAGCTGCGGCTCGCCGTCCGGCTCGGCCCGCGCGACGACTGGTTCACCCCGGCCGCGTTCGAGCGGCTCTTCGACACCGCGTACACGATCAGCCCGGTGAGCAACCGGGTCGGCGCGCGACTGGTCGGCGCGGCCCTGCCCCGCGCGGTGCCGGGCGAGCTGCCGAGCGAGGGGATCGTGCTCGGCGCGGTGCAGGTGCCGGCGGACGGCCAACCGTTGATCTTCCTCGCGGACCACCCCACCACCGGCGGGTATCCGGTCATCGGGGTGGTGGCCGACGTGACCCCGCTCGCGCAGGCCCGGCCAGGTACTACCGTCAGATTCCATGGACCTCAACGCTGACCTGGGCGAGGGATTCGGCATCTGGCGGCTCGGCGACGACGAGGCGCTACTGGGCCTGGTCACCTCCGCGAATGTCGCCTGCGGCTTCCACGCCGGCGACGCGTCCACGATGCGTCGAGTCAGCGAGGCCGCGGCGCGCCGCAGTGTCGCGGTGGGCGCCCAGGTCGGCTACCGGGACCTGGCCGGGTTCGGCCGGCGACACATCGCGTACGACTTCGCGGAGCTGCGTGACGAGGTCCTGTACCAGCTCGGGGCGTTGGACGCGTTCTGCCGGCTGTTCCGCACCCAGGTCCGCTACCTGAAGCCGCACGGCGCGCTCTACCACGCGGCGGCGCGCGACGAGTCCCAGGCGGCGGCGCTGGTCGCGGCGGTCGGCGAGTACGACGATCAGCTGCCGCTGCTCTGCTCGTCCGGGTCGGTGCTCGCCCAACTGGCGGTCGGTGCCGGGCTGCGGGTGGTCGCCGAGGGGTTCGCCGACCGTGGCTACCTGCCCAACGGCACCCTGGTGCCCCGCGGCGCGCCGGGTGCCCTGGTCACCGACCCGGAGCAGGTCGCCGAGCGCGCGCTCCGGATGGCCACCGAGCAGACCGTGGTGGCGGTGGACGGCAGCGTCGTCCCGTGCCCGGTCGAGTCGATCTGCCTGCACGGCGACAGCCACGGGGCGGTCGCCGCCGCGGAGATGGTCCGCGCCTCGCTGATCGATGCCGGCGTCCAGCTCAGCCCCTTCACTGGCTGAGCGCGGGCCCCGGCGCTCAGCACCGGGGCCCGGAGTCGGGTCTCAGGCGTCCAGACCGCGCAGGACCAGCGGCAGGCGGGCGACGCCGGTGTCGACCACCCGGACCGGCACCCCCCAGTCCTGCCGGGTCAGGTGGCAGGCCGCGTGCTCGACGTCCGCGTCGCAGGTCGCCGCCTGCGCGGTCACCTGCAGCACGCCGCCGGCGACCTCGCCGTTGACCACCAGTCGGCGGGACAGGTCGGTACCGCTGCCGGCCCCCTCGACGAGCAGCTCCGGTGGCGAGGCGGAGATCACCAGCCGGGTCGACGGGCCGTACGTCTCGTCCAGCTTCTGGCCGGGCGCCGGGGTGAAGATGATGTCCAGGGTCAGCTCGCCGGCGGTGACGTCGGTCGGCTTCCGTTCGGTGCGGTGCCGGGGGCCGTCCACCGTGCTCGCGCCGGCCGCGGAGAGCGCGCCGGGAGCCAGCCGGGTGAGCCGGTGCGCGGCGGACTCGACCACCAGCACCTCGCCCTCCGGGGTGAGCACCAGATCGCTCGGCTCGGCCAGGCCGTCGGCGACCGTGGAGACCTGGGCGGTCTCCGGGTCGAAGCGCCGGACCGCCCCGTTGTACGTGTCGGCGACCAGCACCGACCCGTCGGGCAGCGCGCACACCCCCAGCGGGTGCTGGAGCAGCGCCGTCTCGGCCGGCCCGTCGACGTGGCCGAAGTCGAAGAGCCCCTGCCCGACCGCGGTGCCCAGCACCCCGTTCTCGATGTAGCGGATCGCACTGGTCTCGCTGTCGGCGATCCACAGCCGGGTGCCGTCGGCGGAGACGGAGAGGCCGGAGGGCTGCGCCATCCACGCCTCGGCCAGCAGGCCGTCGCGGAGCGCCTCGACGGTGGTGCCCGCGTACATGCCGGCGGTCCGCTTGATCGGGTCGAACCACCAGAGCTGGTGGATGCCGGCCATGGCGATGATCAGCTTGTCGTCGTACCAGGCCAGGTCCCAGGGGGAGGAGAGGTCGACCGAGAGCGCGTCGTGCGCGTGGTCGTCGACCGTCGAGCGCCACTGCCGCCCGCTGCCGGCCACCGTGACCACCTCGCCGGTCGCGAGCCGTACGCCGCGCAGCAGGTGGTTGACGGTGTCCGCGACGACCAGGTCGTAGCCGGCCACCTCGGCCACGTGCGTCGGGAGCAGGCAGAGCCCCTGCGGCTCGGAGAAGGTCGCCGCCGCGGCCGGCCCGTCGACCCGGCCCCGGCTGCCCGAGCCGATCCGGCGGACCAGCCGCTCGCCGTCCGGTGCCAGCTCGGCCAGGGAGTGCCGGGCCGAGTCGGAGACCAGCAGGTTGCCGGAGTCGAGCAGCACGGCCTTGCCGGGGAAGCGCAGCGTGGTCTCCGGCTCGGTGGGCGGGACGTAGGGGCCGTCGCCCCGGTGCAGCGTGCCCTTCGCCTCGTGGGTGGCGATCAGCTCGTCGATCAGCCGAGCCAGGCCCTCGGCGTGACCCTCGCCGGCCATGGTGGCCACCACGTAACCCTCGGGGTCGATCACCGACAGGGTCGGCCAGGCGCGGGCCGCGTACTGCTGCCAGGTGATCAGCTCGGGGTCGTCGAGGACCGGGTGGTGAACCCCGTACCGCTCGACCGCCGCCGCCAACGCGTCCGGGTCCTTCTCGTGCTCGAACTTCGGCGAGTGGACGCCGATCACGACGAGCACGTCGCCGTACTTCTCTTCGAGCGGGCGCAGTTCGTCGAGCACGTGCAGGCAGTTGATGCAGCAGAAGGTCCAGAAATCGGCCAACACGATCTTGCCGCGGAGGTCGGCGAGCTTCAGCTCACGCCCGCCGGTGTTCAGCCAGCCCCGACCGCGCAGCTCGGGGGCCCGTACTCGTGCGCTCATGCGTCCAGTCTGCCGGAGACCGGTGGCCGGGTCGGCCGGTACCTCGAGCGGGCTCGATCACACTCCGGGAGCGACCGGCGGCGGACGCGAACGGCGGGGCCACGGAGGTCCGTGGCCCCGCCGTCGGATGGTTCTACTGTCCGGCCGGCTTCAGGCAGAGCACCCGGTTGGACCCGCCACCCGACAGCTCCACCCGCGGCTGGGCCGGGTCGGCGCACTTGTCCTTGTTGTCCACCTTGGAGGTCACCGTGAACGCGTTGGCCTCGCCGCAGTCCGCCGCCACGGCACCCTCGCCGTCCTGCTTCACGCAGGTGCCGACGGCCGGGTCGAACGCCGGCGCCTCGTTACCGCCGCCGACCTTGCCGAGCAGCATGAGCAGACCCAGCGGCACCGCCAGGATGAGCACCGCGGCGACCAGCACGGCTGCCAGCACACGGCCGTTGCGCACCTTCGGCGTCGGCGCCTCGACCTTCGGCTCCTCGTCCGGCTTGAACGCGTCGAAGCGTCCCTGGTCGGACTCCGAGGCGTTCGGCGTGCTCGGCCCCCAGGACGGCAGGGGCTGCTGCTGCGGAGGCGGCGGGAACGGCGGGGGGAACCCGCCAGGTGCCGGGTCGGCCGCGCCGGGCGGGCCGTAACCGGGGATCCCACCCATGCCGGCGTCGCCGTGCGGCGAAGCCGGCGAGCCGAACGGGTCAGCCGGCCGCTCCGTCCCGGGGTGCGGGCGCACGCCGTTCATCGGTCGGTTGCTGCTCGGCGCGTCGACGAACGACGGCACGCCCGGCGGGAACGCCGGTGGGGCGGACGGGCCGGAGTTCAGCGGCGGGTTCTCGGCGAAGCCGCTCGGCGGCGGCACCCGGTCGTCGAAGCGAGGCTCCGGCCCGGACTCGGGCCGGTGCTCCATGCCGTACGGATCGGGCTCGGCCTGCGCCGGCTCGTCCGCGGTCTCGGGGCGGGCCGGCCGGCCGTAGACCCGGGGCTGCGGGGCGGGTGAACCCGTCGGCCGCATGGCCTGGTCGGTCGGTGGCATCACCCGGCTGGCCAGCGGCACCGAGGCGCTCGCTGCCGCCCGGCCCACGGCGTCGGCCTGCGGTACGGACGCGCGGGCGGCCGCACCCGACTCCGGCGAGGTACGCGGCGCGGGCACCACGGGCCCGGCCGAGGACGGCTCCTCGTTGCGCGCCTCGGCCTGACCCCAGCCGGACTGCTCCTGCTCGTACGACTGCCCGGCACCGTCGCCACCGGCCCGCTCGGGCCAGTCGGCGCGCTCGCCCGCCGGGGCGCCGTACGGGGCCGGCGAGCCGAACTCGGCCGGCGGGGCGTAGTCGGCGGGCGGGGCGGCGGCCAGACTGGCGCCGGGTACCCGCTGCTCCTGCGGGGGCAGCGGCACCGCGTTGGCCGGTGAGATGCCCGGCGCGGGGCCGGGCTGGTAGACGGGCTGCTCCTCGGCCTGTTCCGGGGCCCGGCCAGCCGCGGCGTCGGCTCGGCCCCACGCCTCGCTGGCCGACCACGGCTCGACCTCCGACGCGGCGGGCCGCTCGGCGCCGGTCCACTGCGCTGGGTTCTCCGCACCCCAGGCCGGGGCGGCGTCGGCGCCGGGCACGCTCGCGCTGGCCCGGGCCGGCGCGCCGTTCGGCTCCGCGGCAGCCCAGCCGCCGGAGCGGGCGGCGTCGTCCTGAGCCGAGCCGGCAGGGCTCTCGCCCCAGGCGCCCGGGGCGGGGTTCCCCTGCGGCCGCTCGTCGTTCTGCGCGAGCATCCAGTCGGGCTGCCCCGGCCGGTCCTCCGGCGCGGCGGTGGTACCCCAGCCGGCCGGCTGCGCGGCCTCGTCCGGCTGCGCCCCGGCCGCTGCCGGCCAGCCGCCGGAGCCGGCCGGGTCCTGCTGGCTGGCCCAGCCGCCGGAGGCTGCCGGGTCCTGCTGCGCGGCCCAACCGCCGGAGCGGGCCGGGTCGTCCGCCGCCGACACCTGCGCGGCGCCGCGCGCGGCGGGCTCGGGCTGGCCCCAGGCCGGGACCGACTGCTCGGCCTGTCCCCAGGTCTGGCCGGACTGCTCGGCCTGGCCCCAGGCCTGCTGACCGTTCTGCTGCGCACCGTCGGCCCAGCCGCCGGCCTTCGCCGGGGCGTCCTGCTGCGCGGGCCCGTCGGCCCAGCCGCCGGCGCGGCCCGGCGTGTCCTGCTGCCCACCGTCGGCCCAGCCGCCGTTGGCCGTGCCGGGCTGCCCGGTGCCGGCCCAGCCGTCGGCGCGGCCCGGGTCGTCCTGCGGTGCGGTGCCGGCGGCCTCCTGCTGGGCCCAGCCGCCGGAGCGGGCCGAGTCGTCCTGGGGCCAGGCCTGCGTGGCCGGCGCGGGGGCCGGCACCTGCGCCGCACCCCGGGCGGCCGGCTGAGACTGCGCCCAGGCGGGCTGCTCGGCGCCGGCCCAGGCCGGGCCGGGCTGCTGCTCAGGCTGTGCACCCCAGCCGGGCTGGGCGGTGCCGGTCGCGGCCCAGGCCTGGTCGGGTTGCTCGGGCTGTGCGCTGCCGGTGCTCGCCCACGGGCCGGGCTGCCCCGCCTCGGCGGGCGGCGGCACCTGCGCGGTGCCCCACTGCGGAACGGGGGGTTGGTCCTGCTGCCCCGCCCAGGCGGGGGCGGGCGGGTTGGATCCTGCCGGCGGCGGCGGCGGCGGCGGGGGCGCCCAGCCCAGGTCCGGGCCGGCGGCGCCGTAGCCGTTCCCCGGCTGCGCCGGCCGGTCGCCGTACGGCGCCGGTCCGCCGGCGCCCGGTGACACCTCGTCCGGCTCCTGGCCGGGGTGGTGCGGGCCCTCGGACGTCATCGGTGCGCCTCCTCCATCACATTCGGCCGCCCGTGCCGATCGGTCTCCTCGGCAGGGCTGCCGGCGTCGCCGGCATGCCGGCCGTGCCGGGCTCCCCGCACCGTATCCGGTGGCCGCCCGCGGCCTCCGGGGAGCACCGGTCGTCACTCCCCGTGGCCGGACGATGTCGAACTGCTTCTATCGGCTCGACCTCGCCGGGTCGGCGGGCGACGACCGAAGCCCACCGTACCGGGCGCTGCGGCTAGGTGGAATCCCGGTGCCGACGGGTGTGAAACGCCGATGACCCGCCCGGGGCGTCCGGGCGGGTCATCGATCTGGAGGAGAAGAGGAACGTCGTGGCGCGTCAGCTCATGTGACGCTGGGCGATGGCGAGGAGCTCCTCGCGGACCGCCGGCGAGTTCGCCGAGCGCAGCGCGTGCTCGATGGCACGCGCGCGGCGGGTGGCGTCGCGACGGGTCCGGATCCGCTCGATCATGCTCATGGTGTCTCTCCTCCTGGCTATTCGGTTGTCAGCCCCTGGTGTCTCTATTTAACCGCACCAGGGGGCCAACTTCCATCGATTATTAGGTGAGCTGAGACACCAGCCGAACAATCGAAGGTAAAACCAGCCGGCCGCTTAGGTTTCCGTCTGCCAATGGACACGGCCGGTGTGCCGGGCGTTAACCCGAGGCACACCGGCCGTGGCTGGCGCGGAAGGACCGGTCAGGTCCAGGCGAGCAGCGCCGCCTCCGGGTCGGCGAGGAAGTCGCCGATGTCGCGGAGGAACTTCGACCCGAGCTCACCGTCGATGATCCGGTGGTCGAAGGAGAGGCCCAGCGTGGTGACCTGGCGCGGGCGGACCTTGCCCTTGTGCACCCAGGGCATCTCCCGGACGGCACCGAAGGCCAGGATCGCCGACTCGCCCGGAGGCAGGATCGGCGTGCCGGTGTCCACCCCGAACACCCCGACGTTGGTGATGGTCAGGGTGCCGCCGGACATGTCCGCCGGCGAGGTGCGGCCGGCCTTCGCCGTCTGCACCAGCCCGGTCATCGCGTCGGCCAGCTCGCGCAGCGTGAGCCGCCCGGCGTCCTTGATGTTCGGCACGATCAGGCCGCGCTCGGTGGCCGCCGCGATGCCGAGGTTGACGTACTCCTTGACCACGATCTCGTCGCCGGCCCAGGTCGAGTTGACCATCGGGTGCCGCTTGACCGCCAACAGCACCGCCTTCGCCACCAGCAGCAGCGGCGAGACCCGGACGTCGCGCCACTCCCGCCGGCCGCGCAGCCGGTCCAGCGCCTTCATCGCCCGGGTCATGTCTACGGTCAGGAACTCCGTCACGTGCGGCGCGGTGAAGGCCGACCGGGACATGTTCTCGGCGGTGAGCTTGCGTACCCCCTTGACCGGGATGCGCTGCTCGCGGTCCGCGCCGAAGCTCGGAGCCGTCGTGCCGACCACCGTCGCCGCGATCGGCTCGGCCGTCGCCACGGCCCCGCTCGCCGCCTGCTGCACGTCCTCCCGGGTGATCGAGCCCAGCGGGCCCGACCCCGTCAGCGTGCTCAGGTCGACCCCGAGGTCCTTGGCGAGCTTGCGTACCGGCGGCTTGGCGAGCACCAGCCCGCCGACCGCCGTACCGCCCTGCCCGTTGCGGCCCTGTGCCGGCACGGCCGCCGGCTGCGGGGCCGGCGCGACCGGCGCGGGGGTCGTGACGGCCTGCGCCGGGACGGCGCCCTTGCGCGGGCGGCGCTTCGCCGCGGTGGTACGCGGGCCGTAGCCCACCAGCACCGCGGTCCGCCCGCCCGGGGCGGGGCCGCCGATCAGACCCGGCTCGACCATGCCCTCGGCCGGCGCCACCTCGACCGCCGCCAACGACGCGGCCGACGGAGCGGGCAGGTCGCCGCTGGGCTGACCGGTGACCGACGGCGTGTCCGGGGTGTCCAGCGGGCCGGCGTCCGGGTCGGTGTCGATCGCGATGATCGGCGTGCCGACCTCGACCGTGGTGCCCTCCGGGTGGAAGAGCCGCTGCACCCGCCCGGCCCACTTCGCCGGGATCTCCACGGCCGCCTTGGCCGTCTCCACCTCGACGATCGGCTGGTTCAACTCGATGACGTCGCCGACCTTGACCAGCCAGCTGAGGATCTCGCCCTCGGTCAGCCCCTCGCCCAGGTCGGGCAGGTTGAATTCCTTGATCCGGGACATGCCGCTCACCAGCCGAAGGTGCGGTCGACGGCGTCGAGCACCCGGTCGAGGTCGGGCAGGAACTCCTCCTCCACCCGGGCGGCCGGGTAGGGGATGTCGAAGCCGGTCACCCGCAGCACCGGCGACTCCAGCGAGTAGAAGCACTGCTCGGTGATCCGGGCGGCCAGCTCGGAGCCGAGACCCAGGTTGGACGGGGCCTCGTGCACCACCACGGCCCGGCCGGTGCGCTTCACCGACTCGTAGACCACGCCCAGGTCGAGCGGGGAGATCGTCCGCAGGTCGATGACCTCCAGCTCCCGACCGTCCTCGGCGGCGGCGGTCGCCGCGTCCAGGCAGGTCCGAACCATCGGCCCGTACGCCAGCAGGGTGACGTCGGTGCCGGGCCGGACCACCCGGGCCGAGTGCAGCGGGTACGCGTCGGACAACGGCGCGTCCAGGTCGACCGGGCCCTTCTCCCAGTAGCGCCGCTTGGGCTCCAGGAAGACGATCGGGTCGTCGGAGGCGATGGCCTGCTGGATCATCACGTAGGCGTCCTGCGGGTTGGCGCAGGAGACCACCTTCAGGCCGGCCGTGTGTGCGAAGTACGCCTCCGGCGACTCGGAGTGGTGCTCCACCGCGCCGATGCCGCCGCCGAACGGGATCCGGATCACCATCGGGATCCTGAGCTTGCCCCGCGAGCGGTAGTGCATCTTCGCCACCTGCGACACGATCTGGTCGTACGCGGGGTAGACGAAGCCGTCGAACTGGATCTCGCAGACCGGCCGGTAGCCCCGGATGGCCAGGCCGATCGCGGTGCCGATGATGCCGGACTCGGCGAGCGGGGTGTCGATCACCCGCTGGTCGCCGAAGTCCTTCTGGAGCCCGTCGGTGATCCGGAAGACGCCGCCGAGCTTGCCGACGTCCTCGCCCATGATGACGACCTTGGGGTCGTTCTCGAGAGCGCGGCGCAGGCCGGTGTTCAGGGCCTTGCCGAGGGTGAGCGTCTCCGTGGCCATCAGTGGGCGCTCCCCTCGAACGACTCCATGTAGCGGCTGAACTGCGCGCGCTGCTCGTCCAGCAGCGGGGACCCGGTGGGGTAGACGTGGTCGAACATCGTCACCGGCTCGGGGTTGGGCATGGCGAGCACCCGCTCGCGCAGGTGCACCGACTCGCGGCGGGCCTGCTCGTCGACCTCGGCGAAGAAGTCCGCGTCGGCGATCTGCTGCTTCTCCAGGAAGGCCTTGACCCGGGCGATCGGGTCCTTGGCCTGCCAGGCCTCGACCTCGCTGGCGATCCGGTAGCGGGTCGGGTCGTCGGAGGTGGTGTGCGCGCCCATCCGGTACGTGTACGCCTCGATCAGGCTCGGGCCCTGCCCGTGCCGGGCGTTGTCCAGCGCGGTGCGGGTCACCGCGTACGAGGCCAGCACGTCGTTGCCATCCACCCGGACACCGGGGAAACCGAAGCCGGCGGCCCGCTGGTAGAGCGGGATCCGGGTCTGCCGCTCCAGCGGCTCGGAGATCGCGTACTGGTTGTTCTGGCAGAAGAAGACCATCGGGGCGTTGAACACGCCGGCCCAGACGAAGGCCTCGTTGACGTCACCCTGGCTGGTGGCGCCGTCGCCGAAGTAGGCGATCACCGCCTCGCCGTCCTCGGTGCCGGTCTTGCCGTCCATCGTGATGCCCATGGCGTAGCCGGTCGCGTGCAGGGTCTGCGCCCCGATCACGATCGTGTACATGTTGAACTTGAACTCGTTCGGGTCCCAGCCGCCCTGGTCGACGCCGCGGAACAGGCCGAGCGGCATGATCGGGTCGATGCCCCGGCAGTAGAGGACGCCGTGCTCCCGGTAGGTCGGGAAGGCCATGTCCTGGGTACGCAGCGCCCGGCCGGAGCCGACCTGCGCCGCCTCCTGCCCGAGCAGGCTGGCCCAGATGCCCAGCTCACCCTGACGCTGCAGGGCGGTGGCCTCGGCGTCCAGCTTCCGTACCAGCACCAGGTCGCGGTACAGGCCGCGGTACTCCTCGTCGGTGAAGTCGACGCGGTACACGGTGCCGTCCCGCCCGGTGAAGCTCTCGATCCGCTCACCCTCCGGGGTGAGCAGCTGTACCAGGTCCGGGTCGCCGACCGCGGACTTCCTGGAGCGGGGTGCGGCCCGCCTGCCGCGGGTGGTGACCCCGGGGTCGCCCTTTGCCATCCGTCTCTCCCTGTCGTCTCTGCGTCGGCACCGGGGGGTGACCCGGCCGCGCAAATCCTGCACCTGTCCGGCCGGTGCCGGACGGGTTCCTGGCGGCCGCGCCTAGCCCGGGTGGGGGTTGCCGCGCGGCGCGAGCCGGATTCGGTGCCGAACCCGGTTCGGGAGCGCCGGCGCCCAGCCGTACCTGCCGCGAGGGTGCGCGGAGGCCGCGGCTGCGTTGCCGTCGTGGTCCATATTCGCAGAGCAGGTGAGTGGGCCCACAAGTACGCCCGCCCTTCCGGCTGGCACCCAATTGCTTCGCGGCATTTGTCAACATCAGGCCCGTCGGGTGCCGCTCGACGATCCGGTGCTGATTCGTCACCGTTCGGCCAGTTGGGTGTGTCGACACGCTGTGGAGGGCTGGTCAACGCAGCGTTACTGGGCCAGGCTGATTGCCGCGGGATCGCCACGATCGGGTGGTTTGCCGCATCTCCGGGTCACGTCCGCGTCCCGGTCCGTCCACGGTCGACAACGAGGGAGGCGTGGTGTCCGAGCCAGCCGACGGTCCCGGTACGCCGCTGCTCGGTCGGCACCGCTCCACCAACGGCGGCTACCGCCGGGTGGTCGGCGCGCACCGTGCCCGCGGCTCGGCCGCGCCGGCCAAGGGCTACCTCTTCACCGTCGCGCTGCTCGCCGGCACCGCGTCGATGCCGATCCTGGCGGCGATCAGCGCCGGCTCGGCCACGGTGGGCAGCACCGCCCTGCCGGACAACAGCACCCCGTTCATCCCGACGCCGTCGGTCGGGCCGGTGGTCATCCCGCTGCCGGTGACCAGTCAGCCCGCGCTCCCGCCGGCCCGCCCGGTGATCACCCCGTCGGCCGCCAACGGCTGGTCGCCCGGGGTCGCGCTGGAGACGCCGGACCGCCCGGAGCAGGCCGTGCCGCCTCCACCGGGCCCCGGCCGGCCGGTGCCGCCCGCCCCGGTGCCGCGCCCGCCCCGGCCCACCCCGCCCTCCGCCTCGCCGAGCCCGTCACCGACGTCGACCGGGTCGCCGACCGGCGGGCCGTCGCCCACGGCGTCCGCGACCAGCACCATCTCGGTGCCGCCCCGTCCCACCCCCACCGGGACGGCCAGCCCCACCCACTCGACGCCACCGGAAGGTCCGCCGGAGCCGACCGATCCGCCCGCGACCCACCCGACACCCGTCGACCCGCCGGCGACCCTGACCGCCGGCCCGACTCCCAGCAGCGCCGGGAGTCCGACCCCGCCGGCCACCAGCAGCGTTCCGCCGCCCCGGGAACCCGTGGACCGGCACCCGGCCACCTCCCCGCCGGTACGGTGACGATCAGAAGCGGCTGAGCCGCCCCGGCCCGTGCCGGCCGGCGTGCGGAGCGGAGGAGACGGCGTGGGCGGCGGTGCGGAACCCCGTCCGGGCACCGTCGCCCGGCCCGGCCCGACGTTGCGACTGGCCCGGCTGGTCACCGAGCTGACCGCGCCCGCGGTGCTGGTCTCGGTGCTGATGCTCATTATCGGCTGGCACAGCGCCCGGGGCGGCGCCCACGGGCTCGCCTGGGGGCTGCTGGCCACCGTCTTCGTCAGCGGCATCCCGTTCGCGTACATCCTCGGCGGGGTCCGTCGGGGCCGGTTCACCGATCACCACGTGGGGCTGCGCGAGCAGCGCCGGGTGCCGCTGCTCTTCGGTCTCTGCTCGGTCGCCGCCGGGCTGGCTCTGCTCGCGGCGCTCGGCGCCCCGCGTCCGATGCTGGCGCTCGCCGCGGCCGGCGTGGTCGGCCTGGTGGTCGCGGTGACCGTGAGCCATTGGTGGAAGATGTCCATCCACTCGGCCGTCGCCGCCGGCACCGTGGTCGTCCTGGTGCTCACCTTCGGGGCCCGGCTGCTGGTCACCGCGCCACTGATGGCTCTGGTCGGGTGGTCCCGGGTGCGGCTGGGCGACCACACCACCACCCAGGTGGTGGCCGGCGGCCTGGTCGGCGGCCTGGTCACCGGCGTGGTCTTCGCCGCCCTCCGCTGACCCACCCCACCCCACCCCACCCCGCCCCGTCCCCGCCCCCGCCGATCATGAGGTCTGCGGCGGTGTCGATCTCCTTCGTCGCCGCAGACCTCATGATCAACCCGATCGAACGGGTGGGTAGAGGTGGGTGGTCAGTCGTCGGCCAGCCGGTGCCGATTGGCCTCGATCCAGGCGTCCAGCGCGGCCGGGTCGTCCGGGTCCACCCCGTCGGCCATCAGCTGCGCCACCGCGGCCGTCGCCGGGCTGCGCCGTTCGCCGGTGCTGTAGAGCCGGGCGAACTCCGGCACCATCTCCTCGATCGCCGCGTCGGTCTGCTCCGCCGCCGACTCGGGCAGGCCGCGCCGGTGGGCCGCGTAGCCGGCCCAGGCCCGCAGCACCCGGGGCAGCATCGCGGCGTCGTCCATGTCCAGCACCGCCCGCCGGTGCACCCAGTCGAGCAGGAACAGCCCGGCGACCGCCGGGCTCCACCGCAGCGGATCGGCGTCCGGGAAGGTCGCCGCGTGGTCGAGCAGCAGGCTGAGGCAGAAGTGCAGCGAGGCCAGCTCGGGGCCGTCGACGGTGTCCAGGCCGGCGCGGGCCGCCTCCGGCGAGGCGAGGAAGCGCCGGACCAGCTCGGTCCGGTCGTCGGCGGAGAGCTGTTCGGGCTCCCGGGGCGCCGGCAACGCCGCGCCGGGCAGCAGCGCCAGCCGGGCGCCGACCAGCGCCCGGTCGGTGGCGAGCGACCCCTCGCCGGGCAGCTCGCCGAGGTCGTCCGTGATCAGCAGGTGCCGGGCCACCTCGCTGCGCATCCGGGCCGGGTCCTCCTCCCGGAACCAGGTCAGGTCGTCGCTGGCGCACATCTGCCGGACCTGCTCCAGGATCCGCTCGGCGGGGCCGCCGACGAAGACGTCCTTGGTGATGCCGATGTTGTGGTCGACCAGGGCCACCAGCGCGTGCTCCGGGCCGCCGACCGCGTCGTCGTAGGCGAAGGTGGCCAGGTAGGAGGTCTGGTCGCCGTACACGTCGCCGTACGCCCAGCTGCCGGTGAGGTGCACCCGGCCGAGCTGACCGGACCACGCCGGCGCCTGGCTGCCCGGGCGGACCCGGCCGGCGCCCTCGGCGTCCGGCACCAGGGTGGCGAAGACCGAGCGGATGGTGGTCGCCGCGGCCGTACGCCGGCGCGCGGTGGCGACGAGGAAGCCGGCGACGAACTCCCGGACGGCGGCGCTGCGGTCGGTCTCGGCGATCGCGTAGACGCTGCCGAGCAGCGCGGCGCCGAGCATCTCGGCGTCCAGGGCGCAGTCGAGCTTGGTCACGTCGCGTGCGGCGTGCAGCACCGCGTCGTAGGGGGTCTGAGGCGTGGCCATGCTCCGACCCTACGCCCGGGGGGCGCTCCGGCGAGCGGTAGCGATCGGCCGGATCAGCGGCGGGCGGCGTCCTTCAGCGCGTCCCGGGCCTCGGCGTAGGAGGCGAGCACGACCCGGACGGGGGTGAGCACGTACTCGTCGCCCACCGTCGCCACCGCGGCGGTCAGCCGCCGCTCGGCCCGGCGCCGCGCCCGCCGGGCCGCCCAGCGGACGACCGGCCGGGTCAGCGCGGAGATCAGCAGCCCGGCGAGCAGGCCGCCGAGCAGCAGCACGGTGGGTAGCGGCACCTCGCCCACGGCCGGGTTGTCCAGCTTCGGCAGGCCGAGCGCGCGCAGCGCGTAGCCGAGCACCAGCCAGCCCAACCCGACCAGCGCGGCCAGGGTGACCAGCCACTGGAGCGCGCCGACCACCCGCCACCAGACCGGCCGGTGGCCCATTCCGAGATCGGTGCCGGCGACCGCGCGGTCCAGCTCGTCCGGCAGGTCGCCGAGGCGCGACCGGGCCGCCGTGGTCACCGCCGCCGGCCAGTCCGCCGGCAGCTCGGCCGCGGCCCGGTCGGCCACCGCCCGGATGGCCAGCCCGAGCGCGGAGCGCTGGGCGGCGGTGGGATCCGGTACCGAGGTCGCGGCGACCAGGCTCTCCGCCGGGTCGGCGGTCTCGCCGCCCGGCCCGGGCAGGTGCAGCCGGCGCAGCGGGTCGGGGCGCAGCCGCCGCCAGCCGCGGACCAGTGGCCAGCCGGTGCTGGCGACGGCCCGGTGCCGGTACGCCCGCTGCACCGCGTCGGTCACCGCCGGCACGCCGGCCGCCCCGGCCAGCGCCCGGGTCAGCCCGTCGACCGTGGCGTCGTCCGGGCCGCCCGCCGGCCGGGCGGAGCCGACCAGGTCGTCCAGCTCGCTCACCACCGTGTCGACGTCCCCGGCGAGCCGGCGCAGCGCCGCCTGCCGTTCGGCCACCGTCCGCTCCAGCGCCGCGCGCAGGTCGCCGATCCCGGCTGGGTCGATCGCGGTGGTCGCCAGCAGCGGGACGCCGTCCAGCCCGTCCGCGTCGAGCAGCCGGCGCAGGTCCGCCAGGACCCGGGGCAGCTCGGCCGGGGGCAGCCGGTCGGCCTGGTTGAGTACGACCAGGGTGACGTCCCGGTGCCGGTGGAACTCGCGCAGGTAGCCGGTGTGGATCACCCGGTCGGCGTACTTCTGCGGGTCGACCACCCAGATCACCTGGTCGACCAGGCCGAGCAGCCGGTCCACCTCCATCCGGTGGGACCGCTGCACCGAGTCGAAGTCGGGCAGGTCGAGCAGGACCAGGCCGTGCAGGGCCGACTCGTCGTCGCCGTCCAGGGCGCTCTCCCGCACGAACCGGTGCCGGGGCAGCACGCCGACCCAGTCGAGCAGCCGGACCGCGCCCTCCTGCTGGCCCCAGACGCAGGCGTGCGTCACCCCGGTGGTCGGCCGGCGTACCCCGACCGGAGAGAGCTCCAGCCGGGCCAGCGCGTTGAACAGGCTGGACTTGCCGCTGCCGGTGGCGCCGGCCAGCGCGACCACGGTGTGGTCCCGGGAGAGCGCCAGCCGGGTGCCGGCCCGCTCGACCAGGGTGTGCGCCGGGACGAGCTGAGAATCGGGCAGGTGCCCGTCCGCCGCGTCGAGGAAGCGGCGAACCGCGTCCAGGCGGGCGAGCAGCGTGTCCGGGTCGACCCGCTGGTCACCCCGGAAGGCCTCACGCATCCGACCGACGACATTGCTCACCGGGCCGGCCTTTCGTTCGCGACTGCGGGGCTCGCAAGCTCACTCCTCGCGCTCACCGGTCGCCCTCCCCGGTGGTGAGGCCGCTGCGGTGCCGGGCGATCTCCACCCGGGTCGCGGCGCGCCGCAGCGCGTCGGCGGTCTCCGGCCCGGGCCGGGCCTCTTCCGTCCGGGCGAGGTAGCGGGCGGCCTCCTCGTCCAGCAGCGTCCGCACCCGGTCGAGCAGGTCGACGCGGGCCTTGCCGGCGAGCGTACGAACCGCTTGGTCGCCGAAGATCGCCTGAAGCACGGCCTGCGCGGCCACCGTGGTGCCGGCCCCGGTGGCCACCTCGAGCCCGGTCGGGATGAACGCGGTGGAGGCGAACACCGCGATCATCACCGCCAGCCCGGTGGCGTTCACCGCGTACGCGGCGGTGCGGGCCACGAAGCGCTTGTCGCCGCCCTCGGCGCGGACCAGGTCCAGCACCCCGCGCTGCCACTCCCGAACCAGCCGCTCGGCCCGCTCGGGCAGGTCGTCACCGGGATGGGCGAGCCCGGGTTCGAGCAGCGCCGCGCCGGCCGGGTGCGCCTTCCACCCGGTGTACGCGTTTTCGGCCGCCTCGGCGGCGACCCCGCGCAGCAGCGTCACCAGCTGGGACTCGATCGCGGTACGCAGCTCGGCGGCGGGTGCCGGCCGCCCGGTCACCGCGGCGATCAACCGGTCGCGCAGCCGCCCGATCCGGGCTTCGAGGGTGCGGAAGAACTCGCCGGTGCCGACGAACTCCTGCCAACGGGCGAGCACCTCGCCGCGGAGCAGCCGGCCGTCGGTCAACCCCTGCTCCACCGTGCGGTGCGCGCCCCGGTAGGCCGCCTGGACCCGCTCGTCGAGCGCGTCGGCCGTGGCGACCTGCTCGTCGGCGGCGTCGGCGAGCCCTTCAATGGCGGGGTGCACCGCGGCCAGCGCCCCGTCGAGGGTCTGGCGCACCACGGCGGCCCGGGCGTCCGCGTCGGCGGCCAGCCGGGCGAACCAGTCGGCGAGCGGGGCGGTGACCCGCCCCGGCAGCAGCCCCTGCCCGTCGACCCAGGTCTCCGGGAGCACGAAGAGCGGCGCCTGACCGAGACCCTGCTCGGCGAGCATCTCGGAGAGGTGGGCGGCGATCTCGTCGCTCGCCTCGGCCGGCACCCGGTCGAGCACCATCGCGATCACGGCGCCCCGGGACCGGGCGCTGCGCAGCAGCTCCCAGGGGACGGCGTCGGCGTAGCGGGCGGCGGTGGTGACGAAGAGCCAGAGGTCCGCGGCGGCGAGCAGTTGACCGGCGAGCGCCCGGTTGGCGTCGACGACCGAGTCGATGTCCGGCGCGTCGAGGAAGGCGAGGCCGGGCGGGAGCGCGGGGGCGGTGACGAGCTGGAGGGTGCCCGGATCCTCACTCGGCTCGTTGGTGCGGGTGAGGCCGGGCAGCAGCTCGCCCTGACGGAACCAGGACGAGTCGGCCGGGCTGCAGACCAGCACCGGTGAGCGGGTGGTCGGGCGGAGCACGCCGGCCGCGCTCACCCGGGCCTGGACCAGGCTGTTGACCAGGGTCGACTTGCCGGCGCCGGTGGAGCCGCCGACCACCACCAGCAGGGGGGCGTCGAGCCGGGTGAGCCGGGGCAGCAGGTAGTCGTCGAGCTGGTCGGTGAGCCCGGCGGCGGTGCGCCGGGCCGGCTCGGCCGAGGGCAGGGTCAGCGGAAAACTGGTCGCCCCGATCGCGGCCCGCAGGCCCTCCAGGGCGGCGGGGAGGGTGTCGTCCCCGGTGGTGGCGGGCGGGTCCTCCGCGTCATCCGGCGGGCCGGTGCGGGCTGCGACGGCGGGCGCGCCGGACTGGGTGGCGGGATCGCCGTGCGTCGTCACCGCTAAAGCGTGCCCGACCGATGCAAGGGAAGACAACCGATCGGTAGCAAACGAAGGTTGCGTCGGGTTCACTCAACCCCGACTTGACGATCTGCGGACGCGTGGCACTATTGAGTCCGGTTCACTCAACTTGCGGTGGGGCCCGCTGCGGCGGCGCCCGCCGGGCAGCTCAGCGGGCGGTGCCCGTCACCTGCTCAACCTTTACGAAGCGAGGAAGCGAAGATGGCACGTGCGGTCGGTATCGACCTCGGCACGACGAACTCCTGCGTCAGCGTTCTCGAGGGCGGTGAGCCCACCGTCATCGCCAACGCTGAGGGCTCGCGGACGACCCCGTCGATCGTCGCGTTCGCCCGCAACGGTGAGGTGCTCGTCGGTGAGGTCGCGAAGCGCCAGGCGGTGACGAACCCGGACCGGACGATCCGGTCGGTCAAGCGGGAGATCGGCACCAACTGGTCGGTGGACATCGACGGCAAGAAGTACACCCCCCAGGAGATCTCGGCCCGCACGCTGATGAAGCTCAAGCGGGACGCCGAGGCGTACCTGGGTGAGCAGATCACCGACGCGGTGATCACGGTTCCGGCCTACTTCAACGACGGCCAGCGCCAGGCCACCAAGGAGGCCGGTGAGATCGCCGGCTTCAACGTGCTGCGGATCGTCAACGAGCCGACCGCGGCCGCGCTGGCGTACGGGCTGGACAAGGGCTCCAAGGAGCAGACCGTCCTGGTCTTCGACCTCGGCGGTGGCACCTTCGACGTCTCCCTGCTGGAGCTGGCCGAGGGCGTCATCGAGGTCAAGTCGACCAGCGGTGACAACCACCTCGGTGGTGACGACTGGGACCAGCGGATCATCGACCACCTGGTGAAGACCTTCCGTGGCGAGCACGGCATCGACCTGGGTCAGGACAAGATGGCCCTGCAGCGGCTGCGCGAGGCCGCCGAGAAGGCCAAGATCGAGCTGTCCGCCGCCACCACCACCAACATCAACCTGCCGTACATCACGGCGGGCTCCGCCGGCCCGCTGCACCTCGACGTGACGCTGAGCCGCGCCGAGTTCCAGCGGATGACGCAGGACCTGCTGGACCGCTGCAAGGGCCCGTTCGAGCAGGCCGTGAAGGACGCCGGGATCAAGGTCTCCGACGTCGACCACGTGATCCTGGTCGGCGGCTCGACCCGGATGCCGGCCGTCACCGACCTGGTCAAGCAGCTGACCGGCCGTGACCCGAACAAGGGCGTCAACCCGGACGAGGTCGTCGCCGTCGGCGCCGCGCTCCAGGCCGGTGTGCTCAAGGGCGAGGTCAAGGACGTCCTGCTGCTCGACGTGACCCCGCTGAGCCTGGGCATCGAGACCAAGGGCGGCATCTTCACCAAGCTGATCGAGCGCAACACCACCATCCCGACCAAGCGCTCCGAGGTCTTCACCACGGCGGACGACAACCAGCCGTCGGTGCTGATCCAGGTCTTCCAGGGTGAGCGGGAGATCGCGTCCTACAACAAGAAGCTCGGCACCTTCGAGCTGACCGGCCTCCCGCCGGCGCCGCGCGGCGTGCCGCAGATCGAGGTCACCTTCGACATCGACGCCAACGGCATCGTCAACGTGCACGCCAAGGACCTTGGCACCGGCAAGGAGCAGAAGATGACGATCACCGGCGGCTCCTCGCTGCCGAAGGACGACATCGAGCGGATGCGCCGGGACGCCGAGGAGCACGCGGACGAGGACAAGCGCCGCCGCGACGAGGCCGAGACCCGCAACGTGGCCGAGGCGCTGCAGTGGCAGACCGAGAAGTTCCTCGCGGAGAGCGGCGACAAGCTGCCCGCGGAGAACCGCGACCAGCTCAACGAGGCGCTCGGCGAGCTGCGTAGCGCCCTCGGTGGCCAGGACATCGAGAAGATCAAGTCGGCGCACGAGCGGCTGGCGCAGGTGTCCCAGCAGGCCGGTTCGCTGCTCTACTCCCAGCAGGGCGAGCAGGGCCAGCAGCCGGGCGGCGAGGCCGGCCCGGGTGCCGCCGGGGCGACCGGCCCGCAGGCGGCCGGTGGCGCCGACGACGTGGTCGACGCGGAGATCGTGGACGAGGACGGCAAGAAGTGACCGTCGGCCTCCGACACGTGTCCACGGTGAAGGGATGAGGTAGCCGCATGACGGAGAAGCCACGAGCCGCCGACCGGGGCAAGACCGGGTCGACGCCGGGTGGCTCCGCGCCCGCCGAGCCGGCCACCGGTGACGCGCCGCGGGTCGTCATCCGCAACAACCGCAAGATCAGCCGGCCCGCCGAGCCGGAGGGGACGGCCGCCGACGCCGCCACCGACGTCTCGGCCGAAGGGCTGGTCGAGGACGCCGAGGTCGTGGTCGACGAGATCGAGGTCGAGACCGGCACGATCGACGGCGCGACCGCCGGCGGCCCGCCGGTGGTGGACGCGCCGGCCGAGCCGGTCGACGCCGCGACCAGCACCAGCCTCGGCGCCGAGCTGGAGGCGCTCCGCGCCGACCTGGACGAGCGGACGCGGGACCTGCAGCGGGTGTCGGCGGAGTACGCCAACTACCGCAAGCGGGTGGACCGGGACCGCGGCGTGGTCACCGAGCAGGCGACCGGGTCGGTGCTCGCCGCGCTGCTACCGATCCTGGACGACCTGGACCGGGCGCGGGAACACGGCGACCTGGTCGGGCCGTTCGGAACGGTGGCGGAGCAGCTCACCACGGCGCTCGGCAAGTTCGGGTTGACCCCGTTCGGCGAGCAGGGCGACCCGTTCGACCCGACGCTGCACGAGGCGGTGGCGCACCAGACCTCCGCCGACGTGACCGAGCCGACCTGCGTGCAGGTGATGCGGCGGGGCTACCAGCTCGGTGAGCGTCTGCTGCGGCCGGCTCTGGTCGCGGTCGCGGAACCGGAATAGTGCGAAGCAGTGACCGGGTCGCCCCGTCCGCCGTACGACGGCGGGCGGGGCGACCGGGCCACCACGGTCGGAAGGGGGTGGACCGGTGAGTTCCAAGGACTGGATCGAGAAGGACTTCTACGCCATGCTCGGCGTGGACAAGGCTGCCTCCGCGGACGAGATCAAGAAGGCGTACCGAAAGGTGGCCCGGGAATCGCATCCGGACCACAATCCGGGCGACCCGAAGGCCGAGGAGCGGTTCAAGGCCGCGTCCGAGGCGAACAACGTGCTCTCCGACCCGGGCCGACGCCGGGAGTACGACGAGATGCGCTCCCTCTTCGGTTCCGGGGCGTTCCGGCGTAACGCCCGGGGTGCGGGCGACGCCGGGGGCGTTCCGTTCGACGTCTCCGACCTGTTCGGCGGCGCGACAGCCGGCGGCGGGGGCGACCGCCGCTTCGGCGGCGCCGGCTTCTCCGACCTGTTCAGCTCGATCTTCTCGGGTGGGCAGGCCGGCTCGACCGCCCCACGCGGCCCGGCCCGCGGGCGGGACGTGGAGACCGAGGTGGCGCTGGACTTCGGCGACGCGGTGCACGGCGTGACCCTGCCGTTGACCCTGCGCGCCCCCGGCGTCTGCGACACCTGCCACGGCAACGGCGCCAAGCCGGGTACCCAGCCGCGCACCTGCCCGGTCTGCCACGGCGCCGGCGTGACGACCCGCAACCAGGGCTCGTTCAGCTTCTCCGAGCCGTGCCGCAACTGCCAGGGCGTGGGCACCGTGGTCGAGGAGAAGTGCCCCGAGTGCCACGGCACCGGCGGGGTGACGAAGACCCGCACGTTGAACGTCCGCTTCCCCGCCGGGGTCGCCGACGGCCAGCGGATCCGGCTGGCCGGGCGAGGCGAGCCGGGCGAGCGCGGCGGGCCGGCCGGCGACCTGTTCGTGCACGTCAAGGTCCGGCCGGACGAGCTCTTCGGGCGCAGCGGCGACGACCTGACGCTGACCGTGCCGATCACCTTCGCGGAGGCCGTGCTCGGTACCGACCTGCGGGTGCCCACGCTCGACGGCGCGGTGACCCTGCGGGTTCCGCCGGGTACCCCGAGCGGTCGGATCCTGCGGGCGCGGGGCAAGGGCGTGACCCGCCGGGACGGGCAGGCCGGCGACCTGCTGGTGACACTGGACGTGGTGGTGCCGGCACGGGTGTCGGACGAGGCGCGCGCGGCGCTGGAGGAGTTCGCCGAGCAGACGGCGCCGGCGGCGCGGGAACATCTCGACGCGCGGGTGCGTCGAATCGGTTGACGCGGTCAGTGACGCGGAGGTGAGCGGGATGTCGGATGGGTTCGCCGGTTCGGCGGGTGACCCGGCCTACGAGGCCAAAGTGCTGATGATCTCGGTCGCGGCGCGGATGGCGGGGATGCACCCGCAGACCCTGCGCCAGTACGACCGACTCGGCCTGGTGCAGGCCGGGCGGGCGGCCGGCGGCGGTCGCCGCTACAGCGTCCGGGACGTGGTGCTGCTGCGCGAGGTGCAGCGGCTCAGCCAGGACGACGGGATCAACCTGGCCGGGGTCAAGCGGATCATCGGGCTGGAACGCCTGGTCGAGCAGGCGCAGCAGCGGGTGGCCCGGCTGGAGGCGGAGTTGGACGCCGCGTACCACCGGATCGCCGAACTGGAGTCGCTGGCCCGCTTCCCGGGCCGCGACCTGGTGCCGACCAACCGCACCTCCACCGCGTTGGTGGTCTGGCGCCCGCGCCGCGGCCCCGACCGCTGACCCGACACTCACCTCCGGGACCTGAACGGCCCGGCCCGCTAGCTGGTTTTCCCGGCGCGGGCCGGGCCGTTCCCGTTAGTGTGCAAATGAGGTCCTTTCCGCGCAAAGCAGACCCACTGGCATGGGGGAGCGATGACGGATGCGGCGAAGCAGGTGGCCCAGCAGGCGGAGGACCGGCTCGACAAGATCACCGAGACGGTCCGGGAGCGGTTCGAAGAGATCATCAAAGGACGCTTCACCGACGTGGTGAAGGAGGGGCGCTTCGCCGACCGGCCGGACCACGGGGCCGACCGGGAGCGAGCGGAGAGTCGATCGGGAGGGTAGGGCGGGCCGGGCCGAGGACCGGACGCCGACGTGCGGGCCGGGACCCACGGGGGGTCCCGGCCCGTTCGCCTCAAAAACGGGGGCCGGGACGCGGTGACGTCCGGGCTGGGGGTCCCGGCCCGTTCGCCTCGAAAACGCGGGTCAGCCGATCCGGCGGTTCTCCCGGACCAGGCCGCCCTCGCACCAGTCCCGGTAGACGAAGAGGTCCTGCCGGGCCAGCAGCACCCGGCTGTTGTGCGCCCAGGTCCGCATCATCTCGTCGCCGGTCTTCTCGGCCTGCTCGACCAGCTTGCGGAAGCGGCGCTTGGGGTGGGCACGGAAGTTCGTCCGGATGCCGTCGGCCGCGTAGATGTAGAGGCAGTGCAGGGCGAACCGGCGGGCCGGGCAGCTCGGGTCCATGGCCAGGTCGAAGAGGGTCAGCACCAGCCGGTCGCCGGAGACCAGCAGGTCCCAGTCGGGCGGCATCGACGCCAACGGCACCGAATCGGGTTGGTAGGCCCACGCGCGCAACTCCGCCGGCGATGGATCGACGGGGTTGGCAAAGCCGTGGAACGTCGACTCCTGCACGCTCACCGGCCAACCTTCCACTCTGCCCGCGGTGGCACAGCCGCCTGCGGACCTTGGGCTGCTGGGGCGACACGCTAATCGCAACCGGACAGCGGCGGTAGCCCCTCAGGGGAGCAATTCAGCAACCGTTGGCCTAGCCGGGTCGACCGTACGGCCGACCCGGCTCGTGAGGGCAGCGACGGACGTCAGTCCCCCACCGGCACCGGCTCGCGCCGTTGCAGGGCGGCACGGCGGCGCAGCCAGCGCTTGAACCACGGGAAGTCGGGCAGCCTGGCCAACATCGGCCCGGTCACCACCGTGATCAGAACGTACGCCGTGGCGAGCGCGGCCAACCGCGGCTCGACGCTGCCGGCCGCCACCGCGAGCCCTGCGATGACGATGGAGAACTCGCCTCGGGGGACCAGCGCGAGCCCGGCCCGCCAGCGACCGGGTTCGGCGATGCCGACCCGCCGGGCCGCCAGATAGCCGGTCAGCGTCTTCGTCCCCATGGTGACCACCGCCAGCGCGAGCGCCGGCAGCAGCACCGGCGGGATGTCGCGTGGGTCGGTGACCAGCCCGAAGAAGACGAAGAACACCGCGGCGAAGAGGTCCCGCAGCGGGCTCAGCAGCTCGGTGGCGTGGTGCGCCACCGGGCCGGAGAGCGCGATGCCGACCAGGAACGCACCGACCGCCGCCGACACCTGGAGCTTCGCCGCGACGCCGGCGATCAGCAGGGTCAGACCGAGTACGCCGAGCAGCAGCGCCTCCGGATCCTTCGCGGACAGGGCGGCGGAGATCAGGTGGCCGTAGCGGATGGCGACCAGCAGCACCAGCAGCACGGTGCCCACCGCGACGGCGAGCGCGATGCCACCGCCGAGCAGGCCGCTGCCGGCCAGCACCGCGGTGACCAGCGGCAGGTAGAACGCCATGGCCAGGTCCTCGATCACCAGGACCGAGAGGATCACCGGGGTCTCCCGGTTACCGAGCCGGCCCAGGTCGGCGAGGACCTTGGCGATCACTCCGGAGGAGGAGACCCAGGTGATGCCGCCGAGCACCAGCGCGGCCACCCAGTCCCAGCCCAGCAGCAGGGCGAACGCCGCGCCGGGCAACGCGTTGAACAGACCGTCGATCAGGCCGGCCGGGGCCGCCGAGCGGAGGTTGCCGACCAGTTCGTTGGCCGAGTACTCCAGGCCGAGCATGACCAGCAGCAGGATCACGCCGATCTCGGCGCCGACCGCGAAGAACTCCTCGCTGGCGTTCAGCGGCAGCAGGCCACCGTGCCCGAACGCGAGACCGGCGAGCAGGTAGAGCGGGATGGGTGAGAGGCCGACCCGGCGGCTGAGCCGGCCGAGGAGCCCGAGCAGCAGCAGCAGCGCGCCGACTTCGACGAGCAGTGTGGTGGATTCGTGCATCCGCCTCAGCCGTCCGGGTCACTGTCGGCGAGGATGGCGGACACGCCGTCGAGACCCTTGCGGGTCCCGACCACGACCACCACGTCGCCGGCCGCGAAGCGGAAGGTGGGAAGCGGCGAGACGATGACCTCGCCGTCGCGCAGCACCGCCACGATGGAGGCGCTGGTGCGGGTACGCGCCTTCGTGTCAGCCAGCTTCCGGTTGACGTACCGCGATCCCGCCGGGATGGCGATCTGCTCGGTGAGCAGACCGGCGGCCTGCTCGCGCAGCCCGGAGAGCTGACCGAGCATCAGCGACGCGCCGAGGATGTCGGCCAGCGCCTCCGCCTCGTCGTCAGTCAGCGGGATGTCAGCCTGGCAGGAGTCGGGGTCGTCGGGATCGTAGAGGACAAGATCCCGGCGGCCGTTGCGGTGGGAGACGACGCCCAGGCGGCGTCCGGACTCCGTCACCAGATCGTGGCGTACCCCGATCCCCGGTAAGGCAATCTGCTCGACACGTACTCGCACCAGCCAAGGCTACCGCTTGCTGAACGGGGGGTAGATCTTGGTCGAACTCGGCCCTCCAGGGCCGCTCCGCACCAAGGTCTACTTCTGCTCAGCGACGTATGTGCCCTTGCCCTGGTGCCCCTCGATCAGGCCCTCAGCCTGCAGGATCAGCAGGGCCGAACGGACCGGCTCGGCGGACACGCCGTAGTGCGCGACCATCTCGCGCAGCGAGGGCAGTTTGTCGCCGGGGGCGTATTCGCCCGAACCGATCTTGTCGCGAATGTCCTGGGCGATGCGTTGGCGGTCCGAAACTCGGGGCATGGGGCAACTCCTGGTAGGCCCCAAGATCCTCCCATGAGTGTGGCCGGTCGGCCAACACTTCGCGTGCTAAGCATGGTCACTGGTTGTCTTATAATGCTTTGCGTTGTATGTTGTCCGAGCGGACGTTCGGGAGCGGAAAGCCTGGTAGGCGCCGGCCTCCTCGGCCGGGACGTCCGTGTCGCGCTGGCACGGCCGGGCGCACCCCCGAGTGAACGGCCGTGCCAGCGATCCGCACCCGCGAGGAGAGGACCACGACTCATGCCTGACCTGGGGCGGCGGCGATGAGCGGGCGCTACGTCATCCATCTGCCGGTCGCCGCGCCGGACCTGGCTCGCGCCAAGATGTTGGGCCGGACCGCCGGCCGGTCGCTGGCCTTCCTCGCCCGGATCGACCTCGGCGGGATCACCGTCTCCACCGAGGACAACCAGGGGGTACGGCACTGGGTCTTCTGCGATCGACGGCTGGACGATGGCCGCCGTTGCGTGCTGCGGGCCGACCACGAGACCCCCTGCACCGCCCGCCTGCCCCGGCGACCCGGCCGGTGATCGCACCCGCGTCGGACGCGCCGGTGCCCGCCCCGGCGGGGAGCGGGGCGGGCACCGGGTACGACATGGTCAGCGCAGGCTGGCGAAGAACTCGCGGATGTCGGCGGTCAGCACGTCGGTGGCCTGGTGGGCGGCGTAGTGGCCGCCGACGTCGCCGCGCCCGTCGACGTCCGTGTCGTACGCCGTCCACCGCACGATGTTCGCGTGGTCCCGGTCGGCGAACCGGCGGATCGACTGGAAGTCGCCGGGGAACATGGCCAGCGCGGTCGGCACGGTGGTCGGGTCGGTCGGCGGCTGGCCGGCGTGCGCGTCCTCCCAGTAGAACCGGATCGCCGAGGCGGCCGTGCCGGTGAACCAGTAGAGCGCCACGTTGGCCAGGATGAAGTCCGCGTCCAGACTCTCGTCGAAGAGCTGGGCGTTCCAGGCCAGCAACGCGACCGGCGAGTCGGCCAGCCCGAACGCCAGGGTCTGCGGCTGCTGGCTGTGCACCTGGTTGAAGGAGAACTTGTTCTCGTAGAACCACTGGAGGTGCTCGAGCGCCGCCTGGTCGGCCGCGGAGAGCCCGGCGAACTCGGCCGGGTCTCCGGAGGGGAACGAGAAGAGCTGGGTGACGTGCACCCCGAGCACGTGCTCCGGGTCGATCCGGCCCAGCTCCGGCGCGACCATCGAGCCGGCGTCGTTGCCGACCGCGCCGTACCGGTCGTACCCCAGTCGGTTCATCAGCTCGGCCCAGGCGCGGGCGGTGCGGAACCGATTCCAGCCGGTGCTGCGGGTCGGGCCGGACGGCCCGAAGCCGGGCAGCGACGGGATGACCAGGTGGAAGGCCGGCGCGTCCGGTGCGGTCGGCTCGGTGAGCGGGGCGATCACGTCCAGGTACTCCAGCACCGAGCCGGGCCAACCGTGGGTGAGCACCAGCGGGGTGGCGTCCGGCCGGGAGGACCGGACGTGCAGGAAGTGGATCTGCTCGCCGTCGATCTCGGTGACGAACTGCGGGTGGGCGTTCAGTCGGGCCTCGACGGCCCGCCAGTCGAACCCGTCCCGCCACCGGTCCACGAGGGCGCGCACCCGGTCGGTGCTCATCCCGTACGCATCGCCGACGCCGGGCAGCTCGGCGGGCCAGATCGTGCGGCCCAGCCGGGCGGCCAGGTCGTCGAGGGCGGTCTGCGGGATCTCGACGCGGAACGGGCGGATCGCGGTGCCGGTCATCTCGGGACTCCTTCGGAACGGAATGTTTCGTTCTGTAATGACAGTAGCAGACCGGAACGATCCGTTCCACTGTTAGTCTGAAGTCATGCCGACTCCCCCCGGAAAGACGGACGCGCCGCTGGCCGGTCGCCGTGCCCAGGCCGCCCGCAACGACGAGGTGATCCTCGAAGCCGCCCGCGCGGTCTTCCTCGACGACCCCAAGGCGCCGATCGCCGCCGTCGCCGAACGCGCCGGCGTCGGCATCAGCGCGCTCTACCGGCGGTACGCGGGCAAGGAGGACCTGCTGCGCCAGCTCTGCCACGACGGGCTACGCCGGTACGTCGCCGAGGCCGAGGCGGCCCGCGCCGAGCCGGACGACTGGGCCGCGTTCAGCGGGTTCCTGGGCCGAGTGGTCGACGCCGACGTGCACTCGCTCACCGTCCACCTGGCCGGCACGTTCACCCCGACCGAGGAGATGGGCCGGGACGCGATGCGCGCCAACGAGCTGGCGACCGCCCTCTTCGACCGGGCGCGGGCAAGTGGTCGGCTCCGACCCGACGTCGTGGTCCAGGACCTCGGGCTGGTGCTGGAGTCCTGCGCCGCGATCCGCGTACCTGATCCGGATCGGACTCGGCAGCTGCGCCGGCGGCAGCTCGCGGTGCTGCTGGACGGCCTCACCGCAGACGGCGACGCCGAGCCGTTGCCCGGCCCGCCGCCCGCGGCCGGCGAGTTCGACTGGCGGTGGCGACCGCGCGAGTGATGGGCGTCACAGCACCGGAGTTGAGCGGAATAGGCTCAACTCTGGTTGTGTCATTTCCCAGTGGACACGCCTATCCGGGGGAGCCCATGAACACGGAACGTCTCACCACCAAGAGCCGCGAAACCATCACCGGTGCCGTCGCGCTGGCGAACCAGCGCGGCCACGCGACCGTGGAACCCTGGCACCTGCTGCTGTCACTGCTCGACACCGAGGGCTCGACCGCCGCCGGTCTGCTGCGCGCCGTCGGGGCCGACCCCGCCGAGCTGCGCCGGGTCACCCAGCGCGCGGTCGACGCCCTGCCCGCCGCGCGCGGGTCCAGCATCGCCGAGCCCACGCTGGCCCGGGAGTTCGTCAACGCCATCGGCGCCGCGGAGCAGATCGCCCGGCCGCTCGGCGACGAGTACACCTCCACCGAGCACCTGCTGGCCGGCCTGGCGCAGGTGGGCGGTGCGGTGGCGAACGCGTTGAAGAACGCCGGCGCCACCGAGGAGAACCTGGTCGCCGCCTTCCCGGCCGTACGCGGCGGGGACCGGCGGGTGACCACGGCGGATCCCGAGCAGACCTACCAGGCCCTGGCCAAGTACGGCGTCGACCTGACCGCCAGCGCGCGCGACGGCAAGATCGACCCGGTGATCGGCCGGGACTCCGAGATCCGCCGGGTGATCCAGGTGCTGTCCCGGCGTACCAAGAACAACCCGGTGCTGATCGGGGAGCCGGGCGTCGGCAAGACCGCGATCGTCGAGGGCCTCGCCCAGCGCATCGTCGCCGGCGACGTGCCCGAGTCGCTGCGGGACAAGAAGCTCGTCTCGCTCGACCTCGGGGCGATGGTCGCCGGCGCGCAGTACCGCGGCCAGTTCGAGGAGCGGCTGAAGTCCGTGCTGGAGGAGATCAAGAACTCCGACGGGCAGGTCATCACCTTCCTCGACGAGCTGCACACGGTCGTCGGAGCCGGCAAGGGCGAGGGCTCGATGGACGCCGGCAACATGCTCAAGCCGATGCTCGCCCGTGGTGAGCTGCGCATGGTCGGCGCCACCACGCTGGACGAGTACCGCGAGCACATCGAGAAGGACCCGGCGCTGGAGCGTCGCTTCCAGCCGGTGCTGGTCGGCGAGCCGACCATCGAGGACACCATCGGCATCCTGCGCGGGCTCAAGGAGCGCTACGAGGTGCACCACGGGGTCCGGATCACCGACGCCGCCCTGGTCGCCGCCGCGTCGCTCTCCGACCGCTACATCACCGACCGGTTCCTGCCGGACAAGGCGATCGACCTGGTCGACGAGTCCGCGTCCCGGCTCCGGATGGAGATCGACTCCCGGCCGGTCGAGGTGGACGAGATCGAGCGGGCGGTGCGCCGGCTCGAGATCGAGGAGATGGCGCTGGCCAAGGAGCCGGACGCCGCCTCCGCCGAGCGGCTGGAGCGGTTGCGCAAGGAGCTGGCCGACAAGCGCGAACAGCTCACCGCGCTCTCCGAGCGTTGGCAGACCGAGAAGAGCCACATCACCAAGCTCTCCACGGCCAAGGAGGAGTTGGAGCGGCTGGGTGGCGAGGCCGAGCGGGCCGAGCGTGACGGCGAGCTGGAACGCGCCGCCGAGCTGCGCTACGGCCGGATCCCCGCCCTCAAGGTCGAGCTGAAGCAGGCCGAGGAGGAGCTGGCCCGACTCCAGGCCGACGGCGCGATGCTCAAGGAGGAGGTCGGCGCCGACGACATCGCCGCCGTGGTCGCCTCCTGGACGGGCATCCCCGCCGGCCGGCTGCTGGAGGGCGAGACCGCCAAGCTGCTCCGGATGGAGGAGTCGCTGGGCGGCCGGGTGGTCGGCCAGGCCGAAGCGGTCGGCGCGGTCTCCGACGCGGTCCGCCGCGCCCGGGCCGGCGTGGCCGACCCGGACCGGCCGACCGGCAGCTTCCTCTTCCTCGGCCCCACCGGCGTCGGCAAGACCGAGCTGGCCAAGGCGCTCGCCGAGTTCCTCTTCGACGACGAGCGGGCCATGGTCCGCATCGACATGAGCGAGTACGGCGAGAAGCACTCCGTCGCACGGCTGGTCGGTGCCCCGCCCGGTTACATCGGCTATGAGGAGGGCGGCCAGCTCACCGAGGCGGTGCGCCGGCGGCCGTACTCGGTGATCCTGCTGGACGAGGTGGAGAAGGCCCACCCGGACGTCTTCGACATCCTGCTCCAGGTGCTCGACGACGGTCGGCTCACCGACGGGCAGGGCCGGACGGTGGACTTCCGCAACGCGATCCTGATCCTCACGTCCAACCTCGGGTCGTCGGTGATCAGCGACCTGACGCTGACCGACGAGCAGCGTCGCGAGGGGGTGCTGGCGGTCGTCCGCACGCACTTCAAGCCGGAGTTCCTGAACCGGCTGGACGACATCGTGGTCTTCGCCGCCCTGCGCGGTGACGACCTGCGGTCGATCGTGGACATCCAGCTGACCCGGTTGGGCCGTCGGCTCGCCGACCGCCGGCTGGGCATGGAGATCACCGAGGCGGCCCGCGGTTGGCTGGCCGAGCACGGCTACGACCCGATCTACGGTGCTCGCCCGCTGCGCCGGCTGGTGCAGTCGGCCATCGGCGACCAGCTCGCCAAGGCCCTGCTCGCCGGCCAGATCCGCGACGGCCAGACCGTCAAGGTCGACCTGGCCGACACCAAGGACGCCCTGACCGTAACCCCCGCCTAACCCCACCGACCCCACCCTCCCTCCTCCTCGCTGAGCGCGTTGATCATGAGGTTTGCGGCGAATTTGATCTCCGTAACTGCCGCAAACCTCATGATCAACCGTCTGGGGGAGGGGTGGGGCGGGTCGGGGCGGGGAAAGGATGGGGGCATGTTCGGGATCGGTGGGAAGCGGGACCGGGAGCTGGCAGCCGCCGTCGAGGAGCTGGCCCGGGCCGACACGGTGGCCTTCGGCGGGGTGGGGTTCGCCGGCACGCTGCTGCCGGTCACCGAGGCGTACCAGCGGGTCGCGGCCGCGCTGGCCGAGCGCCCCGAGGAGGTACGCGAGCAGGTCGACAGACTGCTCGACCGGGGTACGCCGGCCGGCCGGGCGTACGCGGCGACCCTGCTGGAACGGGTCGACCCGGCGGCGGCGCGCGCCGCCTGGACGGCGCTGCGCGACGATCCGGCCGAGTTCACCACCTTCACCGGCTGCGTGATGGACCGCGCCACACTCCGCGAGTACGCCGCGCAGCGGCTCACCGAAGCGTGATCCTTTCTCCGGTGGAGGCTGCCCGATCGGGTCTGCCGCCGCCGGGCCGGTGAGCCGTAGCTTTCCGAGCCATGACCCCGTCCGCCGACGCTCCGGCACGCCCACCCCGACCCGTCACGGTCACCATCGCCTTCTGGGTGCAGCTCGCCACCGTTCTGGTCCTGCTCGCGCTGGTCGCGTTGGTCATCGCGCAGGCGGTGCAGTGGGACGGCCAGATCGACCGGGCGGTGCGGCTGGTGCCCGACGCCGACCCGGACGAGGTACGCGGCGAACGGTGGATCAACATCACCATGGCGCTGATCCTCGGCATACCCACCCTGGTGCTGGCGCTCTGGCTGGCCGCCACCGCGCTGCCCCTGCGTCGCGGCGGCAACACCGCCAGGATCCTGGTCTTCGTGGCCGGCGGCGCCCAGTTGCTGATCTGCCTGGCCCAGGGCTGCTCCGGGGCGTTCTTCGTCCCGCTGATCTTCGCCGGCGGCATCGAGGGCGAGCCGTTTCCGGAGGAGGGCTACCCGGAGGAGACACCGACCGGGCCGGACGCCGACTCCTGGCAGGAGTCGCCGTTTCTGCAGGCCCTCTACGACAGCTCGGATCCGTTCGACGCCGTGCTCTTCCCGCTGGCCGGGATCGGGATCCTCACGGTGCTGGTGCTCACCGTGGCGCTGGTGCTGCTGGTGGCGCTGCCGCCGGCGCACCGCTGGTTCGTGCCCCGGACCGCGTCGCCGGCCCGGCCGGTCCCGCCCGCCGGCTACCCGCTGCCAGCGATCTCCTATCCCGTGCCGCCGGGCTATCCCGTGCCGGGGAACGCCGTGCCGCCGGGCTATCCCGTGCCGGGCTATGCCGTGCCGCCGGGCTATCCCGTGCCGCCCGGCTACGCCGTACCGCCCGGTTATCCCGTGCCGCCGGGCTACCTGATCTGCCCGGATCCGGCGGTGCACCTGGCCCCCGCCGCGCCGCCCGCCGGGCCGGAGGGCCCAGCCTCGGATCGGCCGCCCGCCGGTGACTGAGTGCTCAGTCGAGCGTCAGCGGGCGCTCACCGGTGCACGGGGTTGTTACCGTCTGCGCCGACGTGACAGGGGAGGTGGTCGGTGAACGGCTCGGTGGCGTACCTGGTGACGGCCGTGGGCTGCCTGGTCGGGGTGGCCGGGGTGGTGGTCGCCGTGCTGGCCGTGCGCCGGTCCCGCACCCGGCCGTCCGGCCGGATGCAGGCGGGTGACCCGCTGCGGGACGCCGACGCCGACGTGCTGCGCGGTGACCCGCGCCGGCTCCGCGCCGGCGACGTCGTGGAGATCCGCCAGGTGTCCTACGTGGTACGTGGCACCATCCGCCTGGTCGAGGGGGGCTGGAGCTGGGCGGAGCACCTGCTCGACGACGCGGGCGGGGTCCGGCGCTGGCTTTCCGTCGAGGAGGGCCCGGACCTGGAGCTGGTGCTCTGGGCCGCCGAGCCCGGCGCCACCGTCACCCCCGGCGCCCCGACCATCGACTTCGCCGGCCGCCGCTACAGCTGGGACGAGTCCGGTCAGGCCCGCTACACGGCCATCGGTGCCACCGGGCTCGACCCGGCCGGCACCATGCGGTACCACGACTACCAGGCACCCGGCGGCGCCCGGCTCTCCTTCGAGGCGTACGGGGAAGCGGGCTGGGAGGTGGCCCGGGGCGAGCTGCTGCACCGTGCCGAGGTGATGATCTACCCGCAGGCCGGGGAGGACTGAGTGCTGGTCACCCTCGACGCCCCGTACGTCGACACCCGCGCCGCCGACCTCAGCCTCGCCCGCGACGACGTGGAACGGCCCGCGCTGCACGTGCTCGACCTCGACCTGCCCGGGGCGGTCCGGCTGCGGCTGCGGTTGCTCGGCGCCTCGCACCAGGTGCTGCTCCGGGCGGGCGAGGTGGCGCTGACCGAGACGGTGGCCTGCCTGCCCGGTCGGCCGCCCGAGCTGCCCGCGGCGCTGCTCGACGAGGCCACCGGCTACCGGTTCGCCGCGACCGTGCTCCGGCCGGCCGGCACCGGCCTGCGCGACCGGGTCGCCGCGCTCCGCGCGGAGCTGGCCGACGACCCGTACGCCCTGGTGGGTGTCTTCCCCGGCGATCCGGACGCGGTGACCGCGCTCGCCGTCCGTCCCGAGCCGCCCGTCGGCACACTCGGCTGGCGCACCTGGCACGCCTATCCGCAGACCAACGAGCTGGTCCTGACCGAGACGGTGGTGGCACTGCGATGACGTACCGACGCTGGTTCGTGGTGGGGGTGGCGTTCGCGGTCATCGGCGCGTTGGTGGCCGCCTTCGCGATCTTCTACGGCAACTTCTCGCCGCGCGGCTACGTCGAGGACCGGTACACGCGCGCCGCCGGCCAGGACATCGGCCGGGACGCCGTCGCCTACACCTCGAACCGCACCCCCAGCGAGGTGGCGAAGGACGTCACCGACGCCTGGCGACCGGCCGACCAGTACGTCGACGGCAGCGGCGTCTACCTGCGCTACGACGACGACTCGGTGGTCATCCTGCCGGTCGCCGCCGGGTCGCTGATCCTGCTGGAGCGGCTCGGCACCGCCTACCCGCGCTACCACTCCACGGTCGGCTCCGGCTGGGGCTGGGGACGTGGAAGCACCGTCCGGGGCGGCGGCCCCGGCAGCGGGAAGTAGCCCTCCCGATCGACCCCTCACCCCTGGAGCACCCCGTGCAGACCCTCGTCACCGATCTGCTGGTCACCCTCGCCTACGGGGTGGTCGGCGTGCTGCTGATGGGCATCGGCTACGTCCTGGTGGACGTGGCCACCCCCGGCCGGCTCAAGGAACTGATCTGGACCGACCGCAACCGCAACGCGGCCCTGCTGCTCGCCTCGAACCTGGCCGGGGTCGGCGTCATCGTGGTCGCCGCGATCGCCGCCAGCGAGGACGACTTCGTCCTCGGCATCATCGGCGCGGCCGCGTACGGCGTCCTCGGGCTGGTCATCATGGCGACGGCGTTCCTGCTGCTCGACGCGGTGACCCCGGGCCGGCTCGGGCAGCTCCTGGTCGACCCGGAGCCGCACCCGGCGGTCTGGGTCTCCGCCGTCGTCCACCTGGCCACCGGCGCGATCATCGCCGCCGCGATCAGCTGATGGCCGCCGGGAAACGGGGCGCGGCGAAGTCCTCCGGCGCGGCCAAGGCGGTCGCGATCGGCGCCGTCGTGCTGGTGCTGGGCGGGGTCTGCCTCGCCGGCGTGCTCGCCGACGACGACGGCGGCACCACGGTCCTCCCGCCCACCGCCACCGAGCGGGCCGACACCGTGCCAATCCTGAAGCGGGCAACCGACGCCCAGGGGATCTGCTACGGCTGGCGGTTGACGGACGGCACCAGGGTGGTGAACGTCGGCTCCAGCCTCGGCGACGGCGTGCCCGCCGAGGGCGATCCGCGCTGCCCGCGTTGGGTGCAGGTCGCCGCGGAGATCACCTACACCGCCGAGAGCAGCGAGTCCGAGGACAGCGCGCTCGTCGGCGTCGAGGGCTCCGCCGACCTGGACCGGTCCGACCTCAGCACCGTCCGGGCCGGGCTGGCGCGGTTCGGGCTGACCGACGACGCCTTCCTCGACGATCCCGGTTGGGCGGTCACCCGGGCCGCGGTCAGCCTGCCGCTGCTGGTCGCCGAGGCCGGTGCGGCGAGCCCCGCGCCGGTCGCCGCGGCCACCCCGGCGTCGACGCCGACGCCGCTGCCCGACGCCGGCAACGACCTGTGGCGGGACCGCTGGGGCTACCTCCTCACCGCCGCCGGGCTGCTGCTGCTCACCGCGCTGCTGATCACCGTCGGCGTGGTCCAGCGCCGCCGGCATCGTCGTCGCCCCACCGCGACGGCGACGCCGGCACCTCCGCGTCCAGTCGATGCGGCCACCGGCCGTACGCCGGAGCGAGGGTGACCACCGAGGCGCCCGCGTCCCCGACCCGGCGGCCGGCCCGCGCGGCGGTCCTGGCCGCGGTCTTCGTCTGCGCGGCCTGTGGCCTCGTCTACGAGCTCGCGCTGGTCGCGCTCGGCAGCTATCTGATCGGGGACACCGTCGGTCAGGCGTCGATCGTGCTCGGCGTGATGGTCTTCGCGATGGGCGTCGGCGCGCTCGCCGCCAAGCCGTTGCAGCCCCGGGCCGCCGCCGCGTTCGCCGCGATCGAGCTGGCCCTGGCGCTGCTCGGCGGGCTCTCGGTGCTCGGCCTCTACGCGGCGTTCGCCTGGCTGGATCTCTACGGTCCGGCGCTGGTCGGCACGGCGTTCCTGCTCGGCCTGTTGATCGGGGCGGAGATTCCGCTGCTGATGGTGCTGCTGCAACGGATCCGGGAGCAGGCGGCGGGCAGCGCGGTGGCCGACCTGTTCGCCGCCGACTACGTCGGCGCCCTGCTCGGCGGGCTCGCGTTCCCGTTCCTGCTGCTGCCGGTCTTCGGGCAGCTCAAGGGGGCGATCGTGGTCGGCGCGGTGAACGCCGTGGCCGGGCTCGCCCTGGTCTGCACGGTCTTCCGCCGGGAGCTGGGTCGGCGGTCCCGGGTCGCGCTCGGGGCCGGCGCCGTGGTGGTCGCGCTCTGCCTGGGGTACGCCTGGCTGACCGCGCACGACTTCGAGGTGACCGCCCGGCAGCAGCTCTACCGCGACCCGGTGGTGCACGCCGAACGGAGCCGCTACCAGGAGATCGTGCTGACCCGGTCGGTACGCGAGGTCGGCCACACCGACACCGACCTGCGGCTGTACCTCAACGGCGATCTCCAGTTCAGCTCGGTCGACGAGTACCGCTACCACGAGGCGCTGGTGCATCCGGTGCTGAACGGGGCTCGCGGCGAGGTGCTGGTGCTCGGGGCCGGCGACGGCCTCGCGGTTCGGGAGCTGCTGCGCTATCCCGACATCCGACGGATCACGGTGGTCGACCTGGACCCGGCGGTGGTGGTGCTGGCGCGTACCGAGCCGCAGCTGCGCCGGCTCAACGGGGACGCCTTCGCCGACCCCAGGGTCCGGGTGGTGCACGCCGACGCCTTCGGCTGGCTGCGCAGCAACACGGCCCGCTTCGACGCGATCGTCGCGGACCTGCCCGACCCGGACGAGACGGCCACCGCCAAGCTCTACACCGTCGAGTTCTACACGCTGGTCCGCGCCGCGCTCGCCGACGGCGGACGGCTGGTGGTGCAGTCCGGCTCGCCGTACTTCGCGCCCCGGTCGTACTGGTCGATCGAGGCGTCGCTGCGCGCGGCCGGTTTCGCCACCCTGCCGTACCACGTGGACGTGCCGTCCTTCGGGGACTGGGGGTTCGTGCTCGCCGGGCCCGGCACCGTCCCGCCCGCGCTGGCGCTGCCGGCCGACGCGCCCCGGTTGCGTTTTCTGGACGAGCCGACGCTGCGCGCGGCGGCCACCTTCCCCGCCGACCGGGGCCGGATAGCGGTCCCCGCCTCGACCTTGTTGCAGCCCCGGGTGCTCGAGTACGCCCGCGCGGAGTGGCGGGGCTACTGACCGACCGGCGTGGTGCGGGCTCGGCCCCACCCTTTGCCGGCCGGCCCCGGGGCGTCGCGGCATGCCGGGTTGGCCGGTTGCCGATACGGTGTGGGCCCGATCTAGGGAAGGAGCACCGTGGTCGACCCCCAACGCCCGCCGGCCCGCACACGGCCGAGCGTGGTGACCATTTCCAGCTACCTGCTGATCCTGTTCGCCGTCCTCCAGGTGATCAATCTGATCATCACCCTGACGACCATCGGCACCATCCGCGACGTGCTGCGGGACGCCTACCGCGGCACCGAGGCGAACGGCGCGGAGACGATCGCCGACTTCACCTTCGCCATCGGCATCGGCACCGCGATCTTCGTGCTGCTGCTGGCGATCGGTCTGGTCGTGCTGGCCATGCTGAACAACCGCGGCAAGAACGGATCCCGGATCACCACCTGGATCCTCGGCGGCATCCTGATCTGCTGCACGGGCGGCAGCCTGATCAGCGGTGCGGCGGGCGGCCTCGGCGGTGCCGGCGGCGGCAGCACCAGCGGTGACATGCCCAGCGGCGAGGAGATCCAGCGCCGCCTCGACGACGCGCTGCCGGGCTGGTTCACGCCGCTGAGCACCGTGCTCGGGGTGCTCGGCGTGCTCGCGCTGCTCGCCGCGCTGATCCTGCTGGCCCTGCCGAAGTCGAACGAGTTCTTCCGCAAGCCGAAGGCCGGTTGGGAGCCGCCGGTGCCCGGCGCCGCCTACCCGGGCTACCCGCCGGCCCCCGGCTACCCGCAGGGCCCGGGCCAGCCCGGTCAGCCCTCGGGCGATCCGGGCTACCCGCCGGCCCCGGGGTACCCGCCGCCCAGCCAGCCCGGCCCGTCGGGACAGCCGCCGGCGCCGGGTCAGTCCGGCGACCAGCCACCCCCGTCGGATCGACCCGGCTCGACCCCGCCGCCGGTGAGTTGATCGTCGGATAACGGCGACGCTGACGGTCCCTCCGAGTAGGTTGCAACCCGACGCCTACCGGAGGGATCCGTCGTGTCGTACCCGCACCAGGCGCCGGCCCGCCGTCCCCCCGCGGTCGCGCTGGCGACGGCGGTGCTGCTGCTGATGGCGCTCGTCGCGCTCGCGTACGCGGTCGCCGGGCTGCTCGTGCTCGGCGGCACCGTCGACCGGTTCCGGTCCGCCGCCACCGGCACGTCGGCCACCGCCGGTGACATCGACGCGATCGTCGCGCTGCTGCGCACGTCCGGGGTGGTCTCCGCGGTGCTCAGCCTGCTGGCCGGGGTGCTCCTCGCCGGGCTCGCCCTCGGCCTGGGCAGTGGCCGCGCGGGCGCCCGGGTGGCCACCTGGGTGGTCAGCGGGCTCGGCCTGCTCTGCGGCTGCTGCGGTCTCGCGGTGCTGGTCGGCCAGCGGGCCGCCCCGCTGCGGCTCGGCGCCGACGAACGCTCCACCGCCGAACTTCTCAACCTGGTCGGCGACGCCTACCCGCCCTGGTGGATTCCGCTGAACGCGGGGCTTTCCGTCGGCCAGACGCTCGGTTACCTTGTGGTGGCCGCGTTGCTGGCGCTGCCGGCGGCCAACGCCTGGTTCCGCCGACGCCCGGCCGCGCCGTCCGGGTTTCCACCCGCCCCGCATCCGGCCCCGCCGGCGCCCACCACGCCCTCTTACCGCCCAGCTGAGGATCGCCCGTGACCCCCGACTCCACCTCCACCGAGCGACGGGCCCTGGTGACCGGCGCGACGGCTGGCATCGGCGCGGCGTTCGCCCGCCGGCTGGCCGCCGACGGCTCGCACCTGGTGCTGGTGGCCCGGGACGCCGCCCGCCTCGGCGAGCTGGCCGCCGAGCTGACCGGCCGGCACGGTCGGGAGGTCGAGACCATCGCGGCCGATCTGTCCACCGACGACGGTAGTGCCGTCGTCGAGCGCCGGCTCACCGGCGGCAGCCCGATCGACCTGCTCGTCAACAACGCCGGGATCAGCCTCAACAAGCCCTTCCTGCGCTCCTCCGTCGAGGACGAGGCCCGACTGCTCCGGCTCAACGTGCACGCGGTGATGCGGTTGACCCTTGCCGCGCTGGGTCCGATGACCGAACGGCGGAACGGGGCAGTGATAAATGTCTCTTCCGTTGCCGGGTTCGCGGCGGTCATGCCGGGCTCCACCTATTCGGCCAGCAAGGCGTGGGTGACCAACTTCAGCGAATCGGTCGGCCAATCGGCGCGTCCGTTCGGCGTACGGGTGATGGCGCTCTGCCCCGGCTACACCCGCACCGAGTTCCACCAGCGGGCCGGCATCAACATGTCCAAGACTCCGGAGTGGATGTGGCTACGGGCCGACGACGTTGTCGAAGGCGCGCTTCGTGACCTGCGGAAAGGCAAGTTGGTCAGCGTTCCGGCTTGGAAGTACAAGCTCGCCGTCGCCGGCCTGCGGCATGCGCCCCAGCGGCTGCTGCACGCGGTCGCCCGGGACACCCGGGGCCGGATCGGCCGCGACGAGCGCTGATCCGGCCGCCACGCGGCGTTCCGGCGGCGTCACAGGCCTTTGTCGGTAACTGATCCGGCCCGATCGCGCAGAGTAGTGGTACATCGCCACTCATCGGTCGCCCGGCGGATGGATCCGGGTGGACCCCACACCCGGCTCCCAGACTTGCGCAGTACCCTCTATCGCCATGGGGGACCACGACGACCTGCGTAAATTCATCACTGACCTGGCTGTGGTGCACGGCCGGGTGGTGCTCTCGTCCGGGCGCGAAGCGGACTGGTACGTGGATCTGCGGCGCGTCACGCTCCATCACCAGGCCGCACCGTTGGTCGGCCGGGTGTTGCTCGACCTCACCGCCGACTGGGCGTACGACGCGGTCGGTGGCCTGACCCTTGGCGCCGACCCGGTCGCGCTCTCGATGCTGCACGCCGCGGCGCCGAGCGGCCGGGCCCTGGACGCCTTCGTGGTCCGGAAAACCGGTAAGGCGCACGGGTTGCAGCGCCGGATCGAGGGGCCGGAGGTGGCCGGCCGCCGGGTGCTGGCGGTGGAGGACACATCCACGACGGGTGGAAGTGTGTTGACCGCGGTCGAGGCGCTTCGTGAGGCCGGGGCCGAGGTCGTAGGGGTTGCGGTTATTGTTGATCGAGGCGCCGGCGACGCGGTGCGAGCCGCCGGACTGCCGTATCGGGCGGCCTATACGTTGGCTGACCTCGGCCTTGTGGCGTAAAAGTCTGCCGATTCGGATCTGCTGATATGCAGGCGGATCGATGCTGCTGGTGGAAGGATGGAAATCGTGGGAACTGCGTTGGCTGAAATGACTATGCCTCAGATCTCGCCGCTTGCCGGCGAGCCGATCGAACGTGCCGATGCCGAGCGTCTCGCGGGGGTCCTCAAAGCCCTCGCCGACCCTGCCCGGCTGCGGCTGCTCAGCCTGATCCAGTCGGCCCCCGAGGGCGAGGCGTGCGTCTGTGACCTGACCGCACCACTCGGCCTCTCTCAGCCGACGGTCAGCCACCACCTCCGCATCCTCACCGAGGCCGGCTTGCTGGAGCGGGAGAAGCGCGGTGTGTGGGCCTACTACCGGCTGGTCCCGAGCGCGATCGCGACGATCGCCGATCTGCTGACTCCGCCGCGCAAGCGGGCCACCAAGAAGGCCCGCTGAACTGAACCGATCGTCCGGTGCCCTCCCCGCAGGGAAGGCGCCGGACGGCCGGCCGGTCAGTGCTTGCCGTAGTGCTGCCGGGTCTCCCGGATCGCCTGCTCGGCGGCGGCCCGCTCGGCGGCGGTCGTGCCCCGCTTCGCCGCGATGCGCGCCCGGAGCAGCTCGATCGCGATCGGCACCACCGAGATCGCGACGATCGCGATCAGGATGAGTTCGATGTGCTCCTTCACGAACGGGATCTGGCCGAGGAAGTAGCCGAGCACCGTCACCCCGGTGCCCCAGAGCACCCCGCCGATCACGTTGTAGATCACGAACGTCCGGTAGTTCATCCGGCTGACGCCGGCCACGATCGGCGTGAACGTCCGCACGATCGGCACGAAGCGGGCCAGCACGATGGAGCGGGCACCGTACTTCTCGAAGAACTCGTGCGCCTTGACCACGTTCTCCTGCTTGAACAGCCGGGAGTTCGGGCGGCGGAAGAGTGACGGCCCGACCTTACGGCCGAACGCGTACCCCACCTGGTCGCCGGCGATCGCCGCGAGCGTGATGAGCAGGCAGACCAGCCAGAGCGGGTAGGTGATGTACTGCCCGTCCGCGGTGAGCAGCCCCGCGGTGAACAGCAGCGAGTCGCCCGGCAGGAAGAACCCGATGAGCAGGCCGGACTCGGCGAAGACGATGGCCAGGATGCCGAGCAGCCCGAACGTCGAGATCAACCACTCCGGATCGAGCCAATCGGGCCCCAGGGCCAGGGTGGTGGTGGGCGTCGGCACGAGCGGACCTCCGATGGCTACCAGTGGGGGTGGCGTTCAGCCGCCACCGGCGACGCCACGTCCGTAGTCTAGGTGCCCGCCCGACACGCCCGGTGCTCGACGTCACACCTGCCGCCCTCAGCCCAGGCCGACGCGGGTGCGCGCCGGCCCGGGCGACGACTAGAGCCGCGGGTCGACCGGCTCGGACTCGCAGGCCAGGATCGCGAAGACCAGCTCGTGCCGGCGCCACAACGGCGCCCCGGCGGCCAACGCGTCGAGCGCCGCCAGCCCCAGCCCGTGCTCACGCAGCGCCAGCCCGCGCTTGCGGCCCAGCGACCGCCGGCGCAGCGCGGCCAACTGCTCCGGCTCGGTGTAGCCCGGTCCGTAGATGATCCGCAGGTACTCCCGCCCCCGGCACTTGATCCCCGGCTGGAGCAGCGAGCCACGCTCGGTCCGAGCGGCCAGCCCGGCGTACGGCTTGACCACCATTCCCTCGCCGCCGGCTGCGGTGAGGGAGAGCCACCACCGCGTGGCCGAGGCGACCGCCTCGTCGTCGGCGAGGTCGACCACCTGCCGCCGGGTCGGCGTGAAGAACTCCGGGTCGGCGGCGCAGAGTCGGTCGGCCACGTCGAGGTGCCAACCGTGGTCCCGGTCGGCGTAGCTGGCACCGGCCCCGGCGAGCACCGCGAACGGTGCCAGGGTCACGCCGCGCAGGCCGTCCGTCGGTCGCACGTACGCCCGGTAGGCGTCGGTGTAGGCGCGCACCTCCTCGTCGCGGCGGGCCATCTTCTCCCGCAGCCCGGTCAGCGGCAGCCCACGGGCGGTCGCCGCGTCGAGCACCCCCAGCACCGCGGGGAGAGCGGCTCGTCCGGCGGCCCCCACTCCGGCGTACTGCTCGCGGATCAGCCCAGCGGCCTTCGCCGACCAGGGCAGCAGCTCGGTGTCGAGCAGCAGCCAGTCGGTGCCCAGCTCGTCCCAGAGCCCCGCCTCGGTGACCGCCCGGCGGACCCGGTCGAGCAGCGCGGCGTCCAGCGGTTCGCCGAAGAACGGCCGGCCGGTGCGGGTGTGCACCACCCCACCGCCCGGTCCGAACGGTCCACCGGCCGGATCACGGCAGACCAGCACCACGGCCCGCGATCCCATGTGCTTCTCCTCGCAGACCACCCGGTCGACCCCGGCCGCCCGGTAGTCGGCGAACGCCTGCGCCGGGTGCTCCAGGTAGCCGTCCTCGGTCGCGGTGGAGCAGGGCGCCATGGTCGGCGGCAGCCAGGCCAGCCAGCGCGGGTCGACGGCGAACCGGCTCATCACCTCCAGCGCCGCGGCGGCGTTCTCGGCGGGCACAGTCAGCGAGCCGTACCCGTGCTCGATGTGCCGCCGGCCGGTCACGTCGGCCAGCTCCAGCACCAGGTCCGGGCGGGTCGGCGCGGCGGCCAGCGGCCGGGCCGGGGCGTACCACTCCCGCTCGGCCGGGACGGAGACCTGCTCCTTCTCCGGGTAGCGCAGCGCGGTGAGCCGGCCGCCGAAGACGCAGCCGGTGTCGATGCAGATGGTGTTGTTGACCCACTCCGGCTCGGGAGTGGGCGTGTGCCCGTAGACCACCATCGCCGAACCCCGGTAGTCGCGGGCCCACGGGTAGCGGACCGGCAGCCCGTACTCGTCGGTCTCGCCGGTGGTCTCCCCGTAGAGCGCGAACGAGCGGACCCGACCGGACGCGCGTCCCTGGTACTCCTCCTTCAGCCCGGCGTGCGCGACCACCAGCCGGCCGCCGTCGAGCACGAAGTGGCTGACCAGGCCGTCGATGAAGCCCGCCACGGTGGTGGCGAACTCCGGCTCCTCCGTCGCCAGCTGGGCCATCGTCTCGGCCAGGCCGTGGGTGAGCCGCACGTCGCGACCGCGCAGCTTGCGCAGCAGCTTCTGCTCGTGGTTGCCGGGCACGCAGATCGCGTGCCCGGCGGCGACCATGCCCATCACCAGGCGGAGCACGCCGGGGGAGTCCGGGCCGCGGTCCACCAGGTCGCCGACGAACACCGCGGTACGCCCCGACGGGTGCGTCGCGTCGACCGGGCGGCCCCGGTCGTCGTGGTGCAGCTGCCAGCCGAGCCGGCCCAGCAGCGTCGCCAGCTCGGACCGGCACCCGTGCACGTCGCCGATGATGTCGAACGGCCCGGTCAGCTCGCGCCGGTCGTTGTAGAGCCGCTCGTAGCGGACCTCGGCCGCCTCGATCTCGGCGATGCCGCGCAGCACGTGCACCTTGCGGAAGCCCTCCCGGGCCAGCTGCCCGTACGTACGCCGCAGGTCGCGCTGCATCCGGGCGAGCACCTGGCGGCCGAAGGTCCGGTCGGCGCGCCCCTCGGTGCGCTCCCAGGCCAGCGCCTCGGGCACGTCCAGGACCACGGCCACCGGCAGCACGTCGTGCTCCCGGGCCACCCGGACCAGCCCGGCCCGGGCGTGCGGCTGGAGGTTGGTCGCGTCGACCACAGTGAGCCGGCCGGCGCGCAGCCGCTTGCCGGCGACGTAGTGCAGCACGTCGAAGGCGTCGGCGGAGGCGGACTGGTCGTTCTCGTCGTCGGCCACCATTGCCCGGAACGTGTCCGAGGAGAGCACCTGGGTCGGGGCGAAGTGCCGGCGGGCGAAGGTCGACTTGCCGGAGCCGGAGATGCCGACCAGCGCCACCAGCGCGAGTTCGGGAATGTCGAGGGTGGTCACGGCCGGTCCTCCTGCCGGGTCGGGGCCCGCGCGGCGAGCGTCAGCACGGCCAGTTGGGTGGGGGCGCCGACCTCCGGGTCCTCGTCACCCACCCCGCTGATCCGGGCGGTGTAGCCGTAGTCGGTCGCCACCCGGTCGACCCAGGCGGCGAACTCGGCCCGGGTCCACTCGAAGCGGTGGTCGGCGTGCCGGAATCGGCCCGCCGGCAGCCCCTCGTAGCGGACGTTGTACTCGGCGTTCGGGGTGGTCAGCACGACCGTGCCCGGCCGGGCGTGCCCGAACACGGCGTCCTCCAGCGCCGGCAGTCGGGGCGGGTCGACGTGCTCGATCACCTCCATCAGCACCGCCGCGTCGTAGCCGCGCAGCCGGTCGTCCCGGTAGGTCAGCGCGGACTGCCGCAGGGTGATCCGGTCCCGCTGCCGCTCCGGCAGCCGGTCCAACCGCACCCGGCGAGCGGCCATGGCCAGCGCGTGGGGGGAGACGTCGGTGCCGACGACCTCGGTGTACCGGCGGTCGCCGACCAGGGCGGCCAGCAGCGCGCCACCGCCGCAACCCAGGTCGAGCACCCGGCCGGCGCCGCTCTCGGCGAGGGCGGCGAGCACCGACTCTCGGCGGCGGGCCGCCAGGGACGGCCGGCGCTCGGCGGTCCCGTCGGTCTCCTCGTCCACCGTGTCGGCGACCGCCGGCTCGTCGGCGAGCCGCTGCTCGGCGAGGCGGGCCAGGGCCTGCCCGGCCAGCGCCCGCCGGTGGGCGAGGTAGCGCCGGCTGATCATCCCGCGCTCCGGGTGGTCGGCCAGCCAGCCGGCGCCGGCCCGGAGCAGCTTCTCCACCTCGTCCGGCGCCACCCAGTAGTGCTTGGCGTCGTCGAGGACCGGGAGCAGGACGTACAGGTGGTTGAGCGCGTCGGAGAGCCGGAGAGTGCCGGTCAGCCGCAGGTCGACGTAGCGGCTGTCGCCCCACGCCGGGTGCTGCTCGTCCAGCGCGAGGGCGGTGGCCTCCACCGCCCAGCCGAGCGGGGTGAAGACCCGGGTCGCCACCTCCGCGCCGCCCCGGCAGCGCAGTACCGGCACCCGCACCTCCAGCGGGATCGGAGTCGCGGCCAGCTCCGGCCGGTCCCGGGACTCGCCGCGCAGCGCCGAACGGAACACCTTTGCCAGGGCCGAGGCGAGCAGGCTCGACGCCGCGTACGGCCGGTCGTTGACGTACTGGCCGAGGGTGAAGGTCTCCGGGGTGGCCGTCGAGCCGCCCCGACCGCGGCGACGGGCACCGGCCAACCGCAGCGGGTCCACGTCCAGCAACAGGGCGGCCGTGCAGCGCTGCTCGTCCGCCTCCGGGTAGAAGACGTGCGCGGTGCCGACCGGCACGTCGAAGGCCTGCGCGCGGTCAGGATGCTTGACCAGCAGGTGACCGAGGTCGGTCGCCGGCTGGTGGGTGGTGGTCAGGGTGAGCAGCACGCCGACCATGGTGGCAGCCGCATCGATCTTGCGTCGCCCGGTTTTGTGGGCGGCCGGGTATCAGTGCCGGGCCGTGGGCGGGAAACGACGGTGCCCCGCCGACCGGGCGGTCGGCGGGGCACCGGATGTTGGTACGGATCAGGCGACGAAGTTGGTCCTGCGGCGGCGGGCCAGCAGGAAACCGACCAGGCCAGCGACGAGGAGCAGGCCGCCGAGGCCGGCGATCAGGCCGGTGGAGGTGCCGGTGATCGGCAGCGAACCCTCGCCGTCGTCCGCAGCACCGTTCTCGCCGCCACCCTGGCCGCCGGTGGTCCCGTTGACCAGGATCTCTGCGGTGTCGTTCGCTGGATTCAGGTCCTCGACCTTGACCGGGTCGGCGTCCCTGCTCAGCATCATGTCGACTCGCCCCACGAGGTGGCCCGGCGTGTCGATCCGGAGTTGGAAGGTGTACGTCGCCGACTCTCCGGCGTGACGCCGCCCGTCCCCGCCACAGTGATAGATGGCGGCACCAGCGTTGCCCGACCCGGGCGGGCGCCAACAATTCGTCGCTGCCTTGACCACAGTGGTGCCCTTCGGGATGGTCGCCGTCGCCGAGGCGTACGGCGTCCTGTCCCCTCCGTTCGAGATGACCGCCGGACCGTTGTTGATGTAACCGACGGTCATCGGCACGGTCGTGCCGACGGTGGCGTTCAGGGTCGCACCCACGGCCGCGACGTCGGCCCTCTGCCCGCCGGTCACGATCAGTTCGAGCCGGGTCCAGCTGTTGTACGGATCGGTGTCCGCCTGGGGGTGCTGTTTCGCCCGGGCTGCGATCGCTGCCGGCTCCAACTTGAGGACGCCCTGCGTGCCCTTCTGGCCGAGCGGGCCGAGCACCTGGCGCTGGTTCTGCCACTCGTCCGGCGTCATCCAGTGGACGGTTCCGTGGTACTCGTCCGGAGCCCAGACGTCTGCTCGCACCTTCAGAGCGAAGTCGTCCGGCACCCTCAGCGCGGTGCCCGGCTGAAGGACGTCGTCGAAGAAGCAGACGAAGGGGCTCTCCAGGTCATCCGGTTGGTACTCGCAGTTCTCGTACCGCCGCTGGGGGGCCAGCGCGTACTGGGGGTTGACCTCCATGACGAAGCCGTGGACGGGCTTGTCGCCGACGTTGGTGACGGTCAAATTCGGAGCCAAAGTGTCACCCGGCTCGGCGCGCAGCCGTAACTCCTGGTCGGCCGCCAGGTTGACAGCTTCACCGAGGGTGACCTTCGACCGGTAGGTCGAGGTGAGGCCATTGGACGTGGTGGCGGTGAACTCCAACTCCCCTGCCTGCCCGATCTCGCCGGTACCGTCCGCCATTACGGTCAGATCGAGCATGTAGGTGCGGCCGGTGTCCCCGGGGTAGTTCCACAGGGTGCAGGTGAGGATTTCGCCGGCCTGGGTGCAGTGGTCGCCGATCGGCTTCGACACCCTGGCGCCCTTCACACCGCTCTGGTCCACGGTGACGGTGGCGTGGAGGCTGGGCTCTTCGACGGAGAAGCGCACGGTCAAGGGCTGCGGTGCACCCCCTGGCGCGACCAGGACGTCGTTTGCGTAGAGCTCGAAGTCACTGGCCGGGGCGGCCGAGGTCGGCGTGCCGGCGGCGGTGACGACCGCAGCCGCGACGGCCAGCCCAGCGAGCAAGCGCCGGATGGAGTACCTGAGCATCGTCGGGTTCCTCTCCGGAGAGGGCAATCAAATGAACCTGCTGGTGCCCCGTCGAGCATCACGTCAACGGGACACCAGCAGCAGTGGTACGAATCAGGCCACGAAGCGGGTCCGGCGGCGCTTGGCCACCAGGTAGCCGCCGACGCCGGCCACGAGCAGCAGGCCGCCGAGCCCGGCGATCAGGCCGGTGGACTCGCCGGTGATCGGCAGGGCGCCGCCGTCACCATCGCCGCCGCCTTGGCCGCCGGACGCGTTGACAAGGACCTTGGCGCTGTCGTTGGCCGGGTTCGAGTCCTTGGCCGCATTGTCATCGAACCCGTGGCGCAGCTCGACGCCGCCGGTGAGGCTACCTGCACGGTCGATGCGCAGGCCGAATTCGAAGTCGACCCGCTCGCCGGCCCCGACCCTGCCCCGGACGAAGCACAGGTAGGTCTCGGCGCCAGGCTTGCCGTCGCTCTCGCCGGTCTCGTCCGACATGTCCTCGCAGGTGTCCGGAACGGTGACTGCCGTCGTGCCCTTCGGCAAGTTCACGGCCACGGCGGTGTAGAGGCCCTCCTCACCGCCGGTGCCGATAGCCGCAGGGCCGGCGTTGGTGTAGCCGACCTTCACCGTGACGGTCTTGCCAACCTCACCGGTGGCGCTGGCGCCGTTCGCCACCACATCCGCCTTCTGCTCACCCTTGAGGGTGAGCCGGAGGCTGGTCTCGTTGTTGTACGGGTCGACGTCGGTCTGCCCGAGCGAACGCGCCTGATCGGCCGGGATCGTGCCCAGCTTGAGGGTGCCCTCCGTTCCCTTCGGGCCGAGCGCCTGGGCGACGCCGACCTGGGACCGGAACTCCTTCCAGTCGGCTGGGGTGTACCAGGTGGCGAACCCGTAGTGCGTGTTCGGCGCCCAACTGTCGGCGGGAACGGTGAACCCGAACGTCGAGTCAAGCCGCGCGGTGGCACCCGGCTCCAGTTCGGTATCGAAGGTGCAGGCGAAGGCATTTTCGTCGTAGTCGTCATTGGTGTACTCGCAGTTCTCGTACCGCTTGGACGGGGTGAACCCGTCGGAGCCGAAGAAGAACAGCACGCTGCCACGGGCGGTCTTTTCGCCCACGTTCTGCACGGTGAGCGGAGCGCTGACCGTGGCGCCGGGTGCCCCGCCGAGCTGAGTGAAGCCCTCGGCGGCGAAATCCACGCCCTCACCGATGGTGATGGTCGAGCGGAACTTTGCCGAGCCCGAGTCGGGCGTGGTGACGGTGAAGGCCAGTTGGCCCTCCTGGCCGGCTTCAGCGTCGCCGCGGGGCAGCACGGTGAGGGTGAGTAGGTCGAGGTCGGGCTCGTGGTCGCCCGTGACGGTGCACGTCAGGATGACGCCGGCTTCGCTGCAGCTGCCGTAGCCCTGCGGCTCCTGGACCTCGGCGAATCCGTCGACGGCGCTGCGGTCGACGGTGACCGTGTAGTCGGTGAACGGCTGTTCCACCAAGGAGTAGAGCGAGAGCCATTTCTCCGGCCCGCCTGGTGCGACGATGAGGTTGTTCGCGTAGAGCTCGAAATCGTCGGCCGGTGCGGCGGCGGCCGGGGTGGCGGAGGCGGCGACGAGCGCGCCTGCGACGCCCAGCCCGGCGAGCCAGCGCCGGGTGGAGTGCTTGAGCATGGGGGGTTCCCTCATGTCGGGGGACGAAGGTGAAGCCTGCGGATCTTAAGGAGCCGTTAAGGTCCACCGCCGCCCCGAATGCTCGCTGGCTGCGGAAATAGGCCGAACGGATGATCGGGACCGCCGCAACGTTCCGCCCGCCGGCAGTGGATCAGGCGACGAAGCGGGTCCGGCGGCGCCTGGTCAGGAGGTGACCGGTGAGGCCGGCGGCGAACAGCAGCACACCCAGGGCGGCGAGCGCCCCGGTAGAGCCGCCGGTGATCGGCAGCGAGTCGTCGTTCCCGCCACCGATGCCGCTCGATCGCGCGCTGACCGGGGTGAGGGTGATCTGCGCCGTGTCGTTGGCGGCGTTGGTGTCTCCCGGCATGTCGATGCTCACCGGAGCGGAGGTCGGCGTCGTCAGCCGCTCCACCCGCAGGGTGAAGGTGAAGGTCACCGGCCGACCGGGGTAGGCGAAGTCGGTCTGGGGGCGGCACCCGTACGCACGGGCTCCTGGCTGGCCCCAGGTGTCTCCCGGCTTCCATTCCCCCTCGCCGATCGGCGCGCAGGTCTCCGGCACCGTGACCGCCGTGCTGCCCTCGGGGATCCCTACCCGCACCAGCGGCGACATCCGCCAGGTCTCCACGGCCGCCGGCCCGAGATTGTTGAAGCCGGGCGACACCCGCACCCGGTCGCCGGGCCGGGCGCTGGTGCTGCGGCCGATGGCGGCCGCGTCAGCAGTCTGGTCACCGGTGACCGTGAGATCGACGGCGGTGAAGTTGTCCCAGGGTGACGTCTCGGTCTGCCGGGTCGCCGGCTGCTCGACCAGGCGTAACTCCTCGCCGGTGCCCGGGGTGTCCGGCGGAAGCGACTCGTCCGGTGCCCGCTCGACCAGCGCCCAGTCGTCCGTCGTCCACCACTGCAGGCGGTTGACCAGCACCAGCCCGCTGCGCGCACTCTGCCTGAGGGCGAGCGGCAGCGGTACGGAGAGCCGGTAGGACACCCCGGGTCGTAGTTCGGTGTCGAACCGGCAGATGGTGGGCAGGGCCTCCTGGTGGCGGCAGTTGCGGAAGGTGCCGGTGTATTCGAGGAGCCAGTCCGCGGTGAACACCAGCACCGCGCCGTCGACGGGGGCGGGACCGGCGTTGCGTACCGTGCTCGGCAGCTGGAGCCGCGCGCCGGGGGCGGAGGCGAGCGGCGCTCGGGGCTCGGTCTGCAGGTCGATCCCCTCGACGACGGTGGCCGTCGTGGTCCGGGCGCCCGTCCCGACGGCTGACGTTCCGGTGATGCTCAGCTGGGCCTCCTCGCCCAGCGTCGCGTCCGCGCGCGCGGACACCTGGTAGTAGAGCCGGGGCGTCCGTCCCCACCGGTCTGCGGTGGTGGCGCAGCGCAGCAGGTCCGCGCTGCGGGTGCAGTCCCACCCGTTGTCGGTCAGCTCGAAGCCCCCCAACGCCGCCAACTCGGACGCGTCGATGTCGAGGCGCACCTCGATGTCCCTCGCTTCGGGATACCCCTCGATCCTGGCGTCGATGTGGCCCAGCGCGCTGTGGCCAGGCGCGACCAGCAGGTCCCGGGACGCGATCCGCAACTGATGGGCCGCGGCGACCGCGGGGGCGGCGCCCACGGCGATCAGCGCGCCGGCTGCGCTGATCCCGGCGAGCCAGCGTCGGACGGAGTGCCGGAACATGATGTCCTCCCGTCAGTGGCGGAGTGTGGTCAGGCTCTCACGGATGTCGCTGTCCGGGTGGCCGCCGCGCCCGGCCGGCCGGGGCCACCGGTCGGCCGAAACCGGGCCGCAACGTTCCGCCCGCCCGGATCCGTCATCAGGGGCAGGAGACCGGGAGGTGCAGTGACCTACGAGGAGTTCGCGGATTCGCGGCTCGCCGCGCTGCTGCGGTACGCGGTGATGCTGACCGGTGATCCGCATCAGGCGGAGGACCTGGTGCAGGAGACGATGGTCCGGGTACAGCTCAACTGGCGGCGGGTGGCGCGGGCGGATCTGCCCGAGCGGTACGTGCGCCGGATGCTCACCAACCAGTACATCGACTGGCGGCGGGGCTCCTGGGTGCGTCGGGTGCTGCTGCGCGCGGAGCCCGACGAGGTGGTGCCGGAGCCGACCGACCACGCCCAGTCCGCAGTGGACCGGGACCAGGTCTGGTCCTGGCTGGCCCGGCTGCCGCGCCGGCAGCGGGCCACCCTGGTGCTGCGCTACTACGAGGACCTGCCGGACGCCGAGATCGCCGAGATCCTGGGCTGCGCCGTCGGCACCGTCCGCTCCTCCATCTCCCGCGCCCTGGCCACGCTCCGGACCGAGTACGTGGAGGTCAGTTCATGATCGAGGAGAACCTGCGGGCCGCGTTCGCCCGGCACGAGGCGCTGGCCCCGGCCGCCGGTCCGGTGCGTGCGGCGATCGACCAGGTGGCCGCCGTACGTCGCCGTCGCCGGCAGCGGTTCCGGGCGGCCGGAGTCGCGCTCGCCCTGGTCGGTGGCCTGGGGGTCGGGATTCCGCAGCTCACGCCCACCCCGGCGGCCACGGACGGCACCCTGGCCGAGCGGTCGGCGTCCCCGGCCCCGGCCAGGCCGCTGAACGTGCTGCTGGTCGGCCTCGACCTGAGGTCGGGCCAGGCCCCACCGCTGGCCGACTCGGTGCTGATCGTGCACGTCCCCGCCGACCGCAGCCGGCCGTACCTGATCTCGCTCCCGCGCGACCTGGAGGTCGACATCCCCGGGTTCCACCGGGACAAGCTCAACGCGGCCTTCGTGTACGGCGCCGGGACCGATCGCCCCGACCTGAGCCGGGGGTACGACCTGACCCGGCGGGCCGTCGCCGACGTGACCGGCGTACCCGTCGACGCCGGCGTCGTGCTGACCTATCCGGTGCTGCGGAAGGTGACCGACACGCTGGGCGGGGTGGACGTCTGCCTGCCGCAGCAGGTCCGCTCGGTCCACACCGACCGGGTCTTCCGCGCCGGCTGCCAGCGGCTCGGCGGCGCGGCCTCCGTCGACCTGCTGCGCCAGCGGCAGGGACTGCCCGACGGTGGTCTGGACCGCGACCGCAACGCGCAGCGCTTCGCGGCCGGCCTGGTCCGCCGGGCCGGGGAGCAGGAGGTCCTGACCAACCCGGTGCAGCTCTCCCGCCTCGTCGCCGAGGTCGGCCCGGAGCTGACCGTGGCCGGCGGCTCGCTGCCCGACCTGCTGCGGGTGGTACCGGAGTTGGCGTCGACCGAGCCGGTAGGGCTCAGCCTTCCGGTCGGGCCGCCGGAGGGCCCCGCCTGGCGGCTGCGTGCCGATCCGAAGGCCGCGCCGGCCTTCCTCGCCGCCCTGCGGGAGGACCGGCTGGCCCAGTGGGCCGCCGCCAACCCGGACCGGGTCACCCGGCTGCGCTGAGCGGGCCGCGCCGTCCGGCAGGTACGCCGGGCGGCGCGGGGCGTTCGACGGCGGGGACCGCCAGCCGCGCTGCTCGGGTCAGCGGTAGTCGTCCTCGTCGCCGACGACCACCCGCGCCTGCTCCATCGCGTCCCAGTCGTCGACCTCCAGGCCGCGGTGCGGCTCCGGGTCGCCGTCGATCGGGTCGACGGTGGTGGCCTGCTCGACCGCGTCGGCCGGCTCCGCTTCCAGGTCGCGTTCCTCCGGAGAGAGGTGGGCGCTGGGGGCGAAGTCCTCGTCGGGCTGACTCATCGTCCCTCCCTGGATCTCGGCGGGCGGTTACCCACACACCGTACGGGCTGCGTCTGCGGGGCGCTCGCGGAGCGCGGCGGGACGAGTCGGCCGAATCGCCCCTCCGGTGCGTACGGCCGGTGCCAGGATGGTGCCGTGGGCTTCCTGATCCGGCTGGCGATCACCGCGGTGGCGCTGTGGATCACCACGCTGATCGTGCCCGGCGTCGAGGTGAGCGGCCGGTCCGGTGCCAACACGGTGCTCACGCTGGTCGTGGTGGCGTTGATCTTCGGCATCGTCAACGCGGTCCTCAAGCCGGTGATCAAGGTGATCGGCTGCCTGTTCTACCTGCTGACCCTGGGCCTGTTCGCGCTGGTCGTCAATGCGTTGCTCTTCCTGCTGACCGACCGGATCGCGCACGCGCTCGACCTGCCGTTCCGGGTGGACGGTTTCTGGGCCGCGTTCTGGGGCGCCATCGTGATGACCGTGGTCACCTGGCTGATCAGCGTGGTGGTGCCGGACAGCGTGGACGACCGGTGACCGGCCGCGCCGGGGTCACCGACGGGTGGACGTGCACCGGGTCGGTTGCGTCCACGCGCACCGGCTGCGGGATACTGCCCGGCGGAGGACAGCGCGGTCCGGCGCACCCATGGACAACAGCGGCCTGCACGGCCGACAGCGGTAAGTAAGGAGCGTTTGACATGCCCATCGCTTCCCCCGAGGCCTACGCGGAGATGCTGGACCGCGCCAAGGCGGGCCGGTACGCGTACCCCGCGATCAACGTGACCTCCTCCCAGACGCTCAACGCGGCGCTCAAGGGCTTCGCCGACGCCGAGAGTGACGGCATCATCCAGGTCTCCACCGGTGGCGCCGAGTACCTCTCCGGCCCGTCGATCAAGGACATGGTCACCGGCGCGGTGGCGTTCGCCGCGTACGCGCACGAGGTGGCCAAGAAGTACCCGGTCAACATCGCCCTGCACACCGACCACTGCCCGAAGGACAAGCTGGACAAGTTCGTCCGGCCGCTGATGGGCATCTCGCAGGAGCGCGTGAAGCGCGGCGAGGAGCCGCTGTTCCAGTCGCACATGTGGGACGGCTCGGCCGTGCCGGTGGCGGAGAACCTCGAGATCGCCGCCCAGCTCCTCGACGAGGCCGCCAAGGGCAAGATCGTCCTCGAGATCGAGGTCGGCGTCGTCGGCGGCGAGGAGGACGGCGTCGAGAACGCCATCAACGAGAAGCTCTACACCACGGTCGAGGACGGCCTGGCCATGGTTGAGGCGCTCGGCCTCGGCGAGAAGGGCCGCTACATGGCGGCGCTGACCTTCGGCAACGTGCACGGCGTCTACAAGCCGGGCAACGTCAAGCTGCGCCCCGAGGTCCTCGACCACATCCAGATGGCGGTCGGCGCCAAGTACGGCAAGGAGAAGCCGCTCAGCCTGGTCTTCCACGGCGGTTCCGGCTCGCTGCTGTCGGAGATCCGCGAGGCGCTGGACTACGGCGTGGTGAAGATGAACATCGACACCGACACCCAGTACGCCTTCACCCGGCCCGTCGCCGACCACATGTTCCGCAACTACGACGGCGTGCTGAAGATCGACGGCGAGGTCGGCAACAAGAAGCAGTACGACCCGCGCACCTGGGGCAAGGCCGCCGAGGCCGGGCTCGCCGCCCGGGTCGTCGAGGCCTGCGAGCACCTGCGCTCCACCGGCACCAGCATGAACAAGTAACCACCTGCCTACCGCGACGGCCGGCGCCCCACCCGGGGAGCCGGCCGTCGCCGCATGCTCAGGCGGTGGCGGTGAGCACCCGGACGGCCTCCCGGACGTCGTCGGTGAGGTGGATCGTCGGCGACAGGTCACCGAACGGGGACGCGCCCAGCAGCGGACGCAGCAGCGACTCGACCGGCAGCTCCCGGGTCCAGTAGGCGCGGTCCAGGAAGACGTACGCGCCGCTGGCGCCGTCGGTGCCGTAGTAGGTCTTGGTGGCCGCCTGGAACACCTCCTGCACGGTGCCCGCCCGACCCGGCGCGAACACGATCCCGCCCCGGGCCAGCCGCAGGATGGTGTCCTCCCGGATCGCGTTGGAGAAGTACTTGGCGATCCGGCCGGCGAAGAGGTTCGCCGGCTCGTGCCCGTACAGCCAGGTCGGGATGGCCAACCCACCGGTGCGCGCCCAACCCAGGTCGGCGGCCCGCTGCTGCGGCACCGGCGGCGGGGCGTAGCGCTCCCGCACCCCCAGCGCGGCCGCCGTGTACCGGTCGTGGTCGGTGAAGTCGGGCGCTGCGGCCAGCAGGTCGATCGCCGCGGTCAGCTCCTCCGCCGGCCGACCGGCCAGGTAGGCGCCGAGGTTCGCGGCCTCCATCACCCCGGGCCCGCCGCCGGTGACCACCAGCCGGTCGGCCCGGGCCAGCTCCCAGCCCAGCACGGCGGCCATCCGGTACGACACGCTGCCGCGCGGCACCGCGTGCCCGCCCATGATCCCCACCACCGACTGCGGCCCGTACGCCGCCAGCCAGGCCCGGGTGGCGTCGGCCAGCGCGTTGTCCACGCCGTGGTCGTGCAGCCGCTGGCCGAGCGCCTCCCGGACGTCGGGCAGCGCGCCACCGTGCGCCCGGAAGTGCGCGTACACCCGGGTGTCGTACATCCCGGCGAACCCGCCCTCGGCGAAGCCGGCAGCCAGCTCCTCGGGGGTGTAGAGGTGTGACGGCTGGGTCGGGTACGGCAGACCGGAGAACGGCGGCACCACGTTGGCCCCGCGCCGGACCAGGTCGGCACCGACCTCCCGGGAGGCGAACCGGCATCCGACGAAGAGCGTCCCGGTCACGGTGACGGCGGTGAGGTCCGGGACCGGCGCCAGGTCGAGGCGGAGCCCCTGGACGGTCAGCCCGGCGAGGCTGCCGGTGGCGAGCCGCCGGTCGAACTCGGCGCGGGTCTCGATCTCGTCGGTGGGGTGCGGCTCGATGACGTCTGCGGGCGGTGGGGTCGGCACCCGGCCATCCTGCCCCGCCGACCGGCCCGGCCAAACGCCGGCCGGGGCCGGAACCGACAGGAGCCCGGTGGCCGTGGCCACCGGGCTCCTGCGTAACCGGGTCCTGGGGAGGCTCCGGACCAATAGTTGTAGTGGAAAACACCTCCGAGCGGCATAGGCCGCAGGCGTGACCAACTCCTCAGCCGTTCAGCCATCCGGGTCGGCCGACCCTCTCGCGTGTCGGCCGGCGAAGCGGGTTGAATGGGGCGATGCAGAACCTCATGCCGGAGCCACCGGCCACCCTCCTCCCCGCGCACGACGAGGCCGCCGCCGCCCTGGCCGCCGCCGAACAGGCCGGCGACGAGGCGGCGTTCGCCGCGGTGGCGGCGCGGTATCCCACCAACAGCGCGGCCTGGGCGGCGCTGGCGGCGCGGGCGTTCGGGGCGGGCCAGGTGATTCCGGCGTACGCGTACGCGCGCACCGGCTACCACCGCGGTCTCGACCAGCTGCGCCGCAGCGGCTGGAAGGGCCACGGCCCGGTGCCCTGGTCGCACAAGCCCAACCGGGGCTTCCTCCGCTGCCTCTACGTGCTCTCCCGCGCCGCCGACGAGATCGGCGAGGCGGACGAGGCGGCCCGCTGCGCCCAGTTCCTCCGTGACTGCGACCCGGCCGCGGCGGACGCCCTGGCCAGCAACTGACCCACGCCGACGGCCGGCCCGGCAGCACCGGGCCGGCCGTCGCAGGGGGTGTTCCTACAGCCCCTCGGCCACCGCGGCGGCGATCTTCAACCAGGCGTCCCGGGTGGCCGATGAGAGCGCGCCGTAACGGATCGGCTCGCCGCTGTCGATGAGCCGCTCGTACGGCGCCAGCAGCACCGCCCGGGTACGTGCCGCGAAGTGCTCCTGGATCGCCGGCAGGTCGATCTCCTTGCGGGACGGCGGCATCGACACCACGGTGACCGCCTGCCGGACCAGCCGCTGCCGACCGCTCTGCTCCAGGTGGTCGAGCATCCGGGCGGCCGTCTCGGCCGAGTCGTTCCGGGCCGACATGGTGACCACGAGCTGGTCGGTGGCGTCCATCGCGGCCTGCCAGTTCTGCGCCCGGACGTTGTTCCCGGTGTCCACGAAGATCAGCTTGTAGAAGCGGCTGACCACCTCGCGGATCTCCGCGAACGCGGCCGCGGTGAGCATCTCGCCGCCGGTGGCCGACTCGTCCGAGGCGAGCACGTCGAACATGCCCTCGCCCTGCGAGCGGACGTACTGCGACAGGTCGCCGACCCGTCCGTGCGCGCCCTGGAACTGGCCGAGGTCGCGCAGCATGTCCCGCACGGTGCGGGAGTGGAAGTCCTGCTGGGCCCGCATGCCCAGCGTCCCCTGGGTCTCGTTGTTGTCCCAGGCGAGCACGTAGCCGCCGCGCTTCTGGCCGAACGTCATCGCGAGCAGCAGGATGGCGACGGTCTTGCCGGCACCGCCCTTCGGGTTGACCACGGTCACCTGGCGCAGCCCGCCGAAGTTGCGGCGCACCATCTCGATGTCCCGCTTCAGCTCCTGCTCGTGCCGCCCGGGCGCGAGACGCAGGCCGATCTTGTTGGCCACCGCCCGTACGCCCATCGTGGCCACCGGGTCGGCGGGACGTACCTGCCGGCGCCGGGCGAAGTCCTCGGCGGTCGGCGCGGCGGTGGTCTCCGGGGTCCAGTTGGCGTCCGGGTAGCCCGACGCCGCCTGGGCCGGCTGTTCCGGCTGCGCCGGCTGTGCCTGCGGCGTCCCGGCCGCACCCTGCTGCCAGGGCGGCGGGTACCAGCCGGGCGACGGCGGGTACGGCCCGGGCGGCGGGGTCGCCCCGACCTGGGGCGCCGGTACCGGGTCGCCGGGCTGCGCGGTCGGCGGCGGTGGCGGCGGCTGCTGCCCGGCAACGCCGGGCCAGGGCGCGGCACCGGCTGCGGCGCGATCGCCGGGCGGCGGCGCTACGGCCGTCACCCCGGGGCTGCCGCCGTCGGGCGCCGCCGCGCTACCCACGGCGTGCGGACTGCCGGCGCCGGGCGTTGTCGCGGTGCCGACCGCGCGCGGATTGCCGACCTCGGGCGGTGGCGGGGTGCCGACCGGGCGGCTGCTCGCGTCGGGCGCCGGCGTGCCGGTGGCCGGCGGAGTCTCCTCCCGGTCCGGGCCGGCGGTGGCCGGTCGCTGCGGCGGATAGGCCCAGGGAGACTCGCCGGGCCGGCCCGCGCCACCTGACCGATCGCCGTCTCCCGAGCGCTCCTCGCCGGCCGCGACGTCGCTCACGGCGGCGGACCCGACTGGCCGGGGCGCGGCCTCCCCACCCGGCGCGGCCGCCCGGGGTGCTGCCTCCCCACCCTGGGTGGACGGCCCGGGCGTTGCCTCGCCACCCGTCGCGGCCGGTCCGGACCGACCCTCGGTGACCTCCCGGTCGGCCGCCGGTGGTGCGGGCCGCTGATCGGGAATCGTGCGACCGGTGGCCGCCTGTTCGGCGAAAGACCCGGTGGCCGGCGCGGCCCGCTGGTCGGGGCCGGCGCTGGCGGTGGCCGGCGCGATCGGCTGGTCGGGGCCGGCGCTGGTGGTGGCGGGTGCGGCCGGCTGGTCGGCACCGGCGCGGCCGGTGGTCGGCGGCGGCTGGTCGAGGGTGAACGGCATGTCGAGATCGACCCGGCCGGTGGCCGGCGGGCCGCTGGTCGCCGCCGCGACACCCGACGCCGACGCGACACCCGCCGTCGGCCCGGTGATCGGCCCGGCAGCGCCGACTGGTCCGGTGACCGGCCCGGCGGCGCTGGCTGGCCCGGTGTTCGTCGGCCCGGCGGCGCTGGGCGGCGCGGCGGGCGCGGGGGGTTGCCAGCCGGTCTGCGTCGCGGGCGTGCCGGTCGTCGGCGGTTGCCAGCCGGCCTGCGGCGCCGGCGCGTCGGCCGTCGGTGGTTGCCGGCCGGCCTGCGGGGCCGCGGCTGCGCCGGTGGCCGGGGGCGGCGGGGGCGTCCAGCCGCCCGACGTCGGCATCGCGCTGGTCAGCGAGGGGTAGTCGCCCGCGTGCGGCGGGGCGGGAACCGGGGGACTGGACGGCGGCTGGCCGGGAACCGGTGCCCCGCCCGACGGCGCGGCGTAGGGCCCGGCGGGCGGACGCGCGCTGTTCGGGTCAGCCGGGGACGGCACGACCACCGCAGCCCAGGGCGGTGTCGCCCCAGCCGCGCCGGAGTCGGCCGGATCCGGCGGCCAGAGTGGTTCGATGTCCCGCTCCGGCACCGGCTGCTGGCCGGGTGAGCGCACCCGGTCGGCGTTCTCGTCCACCACGGTTCCTCCCCATTCCTCCTGCCGAGGATAGGCCCACCGGCCGACGATGGTCGGCCGGCGAAACCGGGGCCGTGGGGGTCAGGCCGCCCAGACCGCCCAGGCTCCCGGCTCGGTCCACCAGGACCGTTTGCGGCTCAGCTGGCCCTCGACGCCGTCGTCGAGGTACGGCACCTTCTCGTCGCGGGGCAGCACGGCGACGGCCCGCCCCCGGGCCCGGCGCACCTCGAGGCGTACCCGCTTGCGCCCGAACGTGGAGCGGGTCACCACCGGCACCGCCACGGCCACCTCGACCAGACCGTCGGTCGGGTCCACCCGGCCCAGCAAAGCGACGTCGTCGAGCGTCGCGTAGCCGCCGGCGTTCCCGATCGCGCAGGCCAGCAGCGGGTCGTCGCCGTGTGAGAGGACGGTGTCGTCGACCTCCACCCGGCCCCGCCAGTGCAGCGGCCGACCGGCCTCGTCGGCCGCACCCAGCAGCGCGCCGTCCAGCGTCACCGAACCGCCGTCGTTGCGCAGCAGGTCGAGCCGGCGGGGAGCGCCGTCGAGCACCGCGGCGGCCACCGCCGCCGGATCGCGGGGCAACCCGAGCTGCGCGGCCAGGTCGCGGTGCGCCGTGCCGCGGGCCGGATCGAGCGGCAGTACGCCGACCGGCGGCAGGTCCGGCACGGTACGGCCCATGGGCAGGTCGTCGGGGCGGCGGCTCGGCGGCGGGGCGTACCGCCGGACCAGCCGGCGCAGCACGGCCCGTAACTGTGCGTCACTGGCGGTGGCGATCACGAGCCGGGTCTTCGAGTCCGGATCCGGCCAGACGAGGCCGTCCGGGCGGGGCGGGCCGTCGAGCCGGGCCAGCACCTCGTCGATCTGCGCGTCGGTGCGGGCGGTGACCGTCTCGACCCGGGCGCCCCGGGCGGTCAGCGCGTCCGCGCAGGCCAGCACCGGCACCCGCGGGGTCTCGCACCGCTCGGCGGTAATCTCCGGCTGCCCGTCGGTCGTCGTCGCGTCGGTCTTCGTCGTCGCGTCGGCCTTCTGCGCGGCGTCAGTCGCACCGCCGCAGCAGGCTCCGCCGCTGCCACATCCCCCGGGAGCGTCCCGCTCCGAGCCGAGGGTGAGCAGCACCACGTCGTACACGGATGGAGCCTCCTGCCTCTCGACGCGACCCCTGCCGGCCACGCCGTCACTACTTGTTAACCTGACACCCCGGGCTCGCCAACCGGTCGCCACCTGGCACCCGAGCCTTCTGGAGGCGAAAAGATGCCAGCGATCGTGCTCATCGGCGCTCAGTGGGGCGATGAGGGCAAGGGCAAGGTTACCGACCTGCTGGGTGAGCGGGTCGACTACGTGGTGCGTTACTCAGGCGGCAACAACGCGGGGCACACGGTGATCACGCCGGACGGCCAGCGGTACGCCCTGCACCTGATGCCCTCCGGCGCCCTCTCCCCGAGCGCGAAGATCGTGATCGGCAACGGCGTGGTGGTCGACCCGAAGGTGCTGCTCGCCGAGATCGACGGTCTCGCCGAGCGGGGCGTGGACGTCTCCCGGCTGCGCATCTCCGGCGACGCGCACCTGATCATGCCGCACCACCGGGCGCTGGACCGGGTGGTCGAGCGCTACCTCGGCTCGTCCCGGATCGGCACCACCGGTCGCGGCATCGGCCCGGCGTACGGCGACAAGGTCGCCCGGATGGGCATCCGGGTGCAGGACCTGCTGGACCCGGGCATCCTGCGCAAGAAGCTGGAACTCGCGCTGCGCGAGAAGAACCAGATCCTGTTCAAGGTCTACAACCGCAAGGCCATCGACGTCGAGGCGACGATCGAGGAGTACCTGCAGTACGCGGAGCGGCTGACGCCGTACATCGCGGAGACCCGGGGTCTGCTCTGGGACGCGCTCGACCGCGGCGACATCGTCCTGCTCGAGGGCGCGCAGGCCACCATGCTGGACATGGACCACGGCACGTACCCCTTCGTGACCTCGTCCAACCCGACCGCCGGCGGCGCGTGCGTGGGCGCGGGCATCCCGCCGACCGCGATCAGCCGGGTCATCGCGGTGAGCAAGGCGTACACCACCCGGGTCGGCTCCGGGCCGTTCCCGACCGAGCTCTTCGACGCCGCCGGCGAGCACCTGCGCAAGATCGGCAGGGAGTACGGCACCACCACCGGCCGGGAGCGCCGGTGTGGCTGGTTCGACGCGGTCGTGGCCCGCTACTCCTGCCGCCTCAACGGCGTCACCGACCTGGTCATCACCAAGCTGGACGTGCTCACCGGCCTGCCGAAGGTGCCGATCTGCGTCGGCTACGAGATCAACGGCAAGCGGGTCGACGACATGCCGATGACCCAGACCGACTTCCACCACGCCACCCCGGTCTACGAGGAGATGGACGGCTGGTGGGAGGACATCACCGAGGCCCGTAGCGCCGACGAGCTCCCCGAGAACGCGCGCCGCTACATCGCCCGCATCGAGGAGCTCTGCAACACCCGCGTCAGCGTCGTCGGCGTAGGCCCCGGCCGCGAAGAAAACGTCCTCCTCCACCCCCTCCTCCCCTAACCCCCACCCACCCCACCCCCACCCCCACCCCCGGGCCCGGGGGCACCCGCCCCGGCTGGCCCCGGTGATCATGAGGTCTACGGCGCGAACGGGGATCAACTTCGCCGCCAACCTCATGATCAACTCCTCTATCCACAGGGTTGTCCACAGGGGCTTTGGGGTGGGGTGGCGGTGGTCCATGGTTCGTGTCCATGGAGCGCGGGGAGATGTTGCGGCGGGTGGCTCGTGGGCAGGACGGTCTGGTGACCCGGGCCCAGGCTGTCGGTGCCGGCTTCACCCGTCATGAAATCGACAACCTGGTGAAGTTCGGCCGCTGGATGCCGCTGGCCTGGTCCGTCTACCTGGTCAGCGACGCGGAGCCGTCCCGGCGACGTTTGATCCGTGCGGCCCAGCTCTCGTTGGGTCCACCGGCCCACGCGGTCCTGGGGACGGCAGCCGAACTGCACGGCATCGGTGGCCTCCCGCCCAGCGGCGAAATTCACCTGGCCCTACCCGGTGTCGCGGCGAAGTCGGACCGGGTTCGTCAGCCCGGCCTGGTGTTGCACCAACTGGAGCATCCTGCGTCGGCCATCGTCAGCCTCGGTGGCCTGCGGGCGACCGGTCCGCTCCGTACGGTCACCGAGGTGATCCTCCGCGTGGATCGCTATCCGGCGGTCTGCGTGCTCGACTCCGCACTGAACCGCGCGCTGGTCAGTGAGGAGGAACTGCTGGCGGTCCCCCGTCTGATTCGGGGGCGCCGGGGAGCGGTCGCCGCCCGCAGCTACCTGGCCGAGGCGGACGGGCGGGCGCAGTCGCCGCTGGAGACGCGCGCCCGGCTGAGGTGCGTCGACGGCAAGGTTCCTCCGGACATCCTTCAGCTGGCGGTACGCGACGACGACGGCTGCCTGCTCGGCGTCGGTGACCTCGGCTGGCGCGGGCCGAGGGTGATCGCCGAAGCCGACGGTCGAGCCGCGCACGACACCCCGGGTGCGGTCTTCGCTGACCGCCGTCGCCAGAATCGCCTGGTGAACGCCGGTTGGACGGTTCTCCGCTTCACCTGGGCCGATACTCTCCGACCGGACTACATCCCCTGGACCGTCCGGCAGGCGATCCGCGCCGCTGCCCGCGATCGATCATGAGGTCGGCGGCAGTGGAAGAGATCGAACCCGCCGCAAACCTCATGATCACCGGTGCTTCCCGAGCCTGGGGAGGGGGGTGCGTAGGATCTGGGGGCGTGCGGGTTCTTCTGGTGGGTGGTGGCGGGCGGGAGCATGCGCTCGCACTCGGGTTGGCGGCCGATCCGGCCGTTTCGCAGCTGATCGCGGCACCGGGGAATCCCGGGATCGCGGCGGTCGCCGAACTGCGGGCGGTCGACGCGAACGATCCGGCGGCCGTGGCCGCGCTCGCGGTCGAGACCGGGGTCGACCTCGTGGTGATCGGGCCGGAGGCGCCGCTGGTCGCCGGGGTCGCTGACGCGGTCCGGGCCAAGGGCATCGCGGTGTTCGGCCCGTCCGCCGAGGCCGCCCGGCTGGAGGGCTCGAAGACGTTCGCCAAGGACGTGATGACCGCCGCCGGGGTACCCACCGCGCGCGCCCACACCTGCACCGACCCGGAGAGCACCGGCCGCGCCCTGGACGAGTTCGGGGCGCCGTACGTGGTGAAGAACGACGGCCTGGCCGCCGGTAAGGGCGTGGTGGTGACCGACGACCGGGCCGCCGCGCTGCGACACGCGCAGGAGTGCGGCCGGGTCGTGGTCGAGGAGTACCTGGCCGGCCCCGAGGTCTCGCTCTTCGTGGTCACCGACGGCGAGGCCGCGGTGCCGCTGCTGCCGGCGCAGGACTTCAAGCGGATCGGCGACGGCGACACCGGCCCGAACACCGGCGGCATGGGTGCGTACGCGCCGCTGCCGTGGGCTCCGCCCGGCCTGGTCGACGAGGTCATGCGGGACGTGGTCCACCCGACCCTGGCCGAGCTGCGTCGCCGGGGTGCCCCGTTCGCCGGCCTGCTCTACGTCGGCCTGGCGATGACCGCGGCCGGCCCCCGGGTGATCGAGTTCAATGCCCGGTTCGGCGACCCGGAGACCCAGGTGGTGCTCGCGCTGCTGGAGACCCCGCTCGCCGGGTTGCTGCACGCGGCGGCCACCGGCACGCTGGCCGCGCACCCGCCGCTGCGCTGGCGGGACGGCGCCGCGGTGACCGTGGTGCTCGCCTCCGCGGGCTACCCGGGCACGCCGCGTACCGGCGACGTGATCACCGGTGGGGACCGCCCGGGCATCATCCACGCCGGCACCGCCCGCCGGGCCGACGACGGCGCGTTGCTCTCCGCCGGCGGCCGGGTGCTCTGCGGTACGGCCACCGGGCCCGACCTGGCCGCCGCACGGGACGCCGCGTACGCCCTGGTGGGCGGGGTGGAGCTGGCCGGCGCCCAGTACCGGACCGACATCGCCGCGGCGGCGGTCGAGGGCCGGATCAGAATTCCCGGCTGAGCCGGGCAACCGCCACCCCGCTCGTCTCCGTTTGATCGGTGAGGCGAGGAGGTGGCGGCTTGTCGGCCGACACGGAGGGCTACCGCGAGTACGTCGGCGCACGGCTGGAGCCGCTGCGCCACACGGCGTACCTGCTCTGCGGTGACTGGCACACGGCGGACGACCTGGCGTCGACGGCGCTGGTCAAGCTGCTGCGGCACTGGCGGCGGGTGTCCGCCATGGAGAATCCCGACGCGTACCTCCGGCGGACCCTGCTGCGGGTCTGGCTGGACGAGCGGCGCCGGCCGTGGCGTCGGGAGGCCGCCTGGGCGCAGGTGCCGGAGCGTCCGGCGCTGGTCGGCGGCACCGAGGGCGCAGCGGACCGATTGACCATCCTCGCTCTGCTGGCGGAGCTCCCACCGCGCCGACGCGCGGTCCTGGTGCTGCGCTTCTTCTGCGACCTGTCGGTCGAGGAGACCGCGCGTGAGCTGGGTTGCGCGCCGGGCACCGTGAAGAGCCAGTCGGCGCGGGCGATCGAGGCGCTGCGGGGTCGCCTCGTCGCCGCGTCGCGGGGAGCCGAGGAGGTAGGCACCGATGGATGAGCTGGTGGAGCAGTTGCGGGCGAGCGTGGACGGGGCGCCGCCGACCCGGATCGACGTGGACGAGCTGATCGCCGCCGACCGGCAGCGCCGCCGGCACCGCACCTGGACGATGGCCGGCACCGGCATCGCCGCGGCGGTGGCGGCGGTCGCCGTGGCACCGGCGTTGCTCGCCGGCCCCGGCCCGGCCCCGGGCGGCCTCACGCTGCCGCCGGTCGGCACCGGCTCATCGGCCGACGAACCGTCGCTCTGCCCGGTGCTCACCCCGAAGCCGAGCGGCCCCCAGCCGCCCCTGCAGACCTACGACACGGTGCGCAGCCGCCCGACCGAATCCCCGAACTCGGGGGTCGCCCGGCTGACCGGCGCGCTCCGGCCCGCGCTGGCCGCGAACCTGCCGCCGGGGCTGACCGTGGACGGCTTCGACGGGCTGGTGCCGGATTGTGAACTGGTCCAGTTCACGTACCACCCGAGCTACCGCGAGTATTCGGCGCACGCCCGGTTGGTCGAGGACGGACGAAGCACCAACTTCACGGTCTCTCTGCTGCCCACCGCGGTCCACGATCCGACGGACTGCGCGGTCGCGCCCGATCCGCGCGGGTGCACGAGCGAGGTGCTGGACGACGACGGCGTCCTCATCGTCAGCGTCGACCAGCCGGGCGATCAGGGTCATGAGCAGCGCCGGGTGCTGTTGCAGCGACCGGACGGCACGTCCGTGGTCGTGTCGACGAACAACTTCCCCGCCGGGCCCAGCCCGGACGGGCCAGGCGGGGGCACCCCGTTGATGGTCACGGTGGACCAGCTGGTCGCGATCGCCCGTACCCCGGGTCTGACGCTCTACCCGTGAACCGCCCGGGTGCTCAGCCGTAGTAGCGGCGCAGCTCGCGGCTGAGCACCTTGCCGGTGGCGTTGCGGGGCAGGTACTTCACGAACACCACGTCGCGGGGGACGGAGAAGCGGGCCAGGTAGTGCCGGACGTACTCGCGGACCGCCTCCGGGTCGAGGGTCTCGTTCGGGTGCAGGGCGAGGAAGGCGGCCAGCCGCTGGCCGTACTCGGGGTCGGGGACGCCGATCACCGCCGCCTCGCGGACCTGTGGCAGCTGGGCCAGCAGGTCCTCCACCTCGGACGGGAAGACGTTCTCACCGCCGGAGACGATCATGTCGTCGGCGCGGCCGTCGACGAAGAGCAGCCCGTCGGCGTTGATCCGGCCGAGGTCGCCGGTATCGAGCAGGCCGTCGTGGGTCTCCCGGCTGCCGCCCGAGGTGTAGCCCTCGAAGAGCATCTCGTTGCCGACGAAGATCCGCCCGACCCGCCCGTTCGGCACCGGCTGGCCGGCGGCGTCGAGGAGCTCCAGCCGGGTGCCGTGCGGCGGCCGGCCGGCCGTGGTCGGGGCCGCGCGCAGGTCGTCGGGGCCGGCGATGGAGGCCCAGGAGACCTCGGTGGAGCCGTAGAGGTTGTAGATGACGTCGCCGTAGACGTCCATGAACTTGGGTGCGAGCCCGCCGGGCAGGGCCGAGCCGCTGACCGCGACGACCTTGAGCGGCGGGCGCGGGTCCGGCGGCGGCACCTCCAGCAGCCGTTGCACCATCACCGGTACGGCGAAGAGCGCGTCGCACCGGTGCGCCACCAGGGCGGCGAGGATGGCGGCCGGGTCGAAGCGGCGGTGCAGCACGATGGTGGCCCGCAGCGCGAAGCAGACCTGGAGGGCGGCGAAACCCCAGGTGTGGAAGATCGGCGCGGCGATCATCACCCGGTCCCGGGTGTGCAGCGGGATGCGGTCGATGATGGACACCAGCGGGCCGAAGCCGCCGGGGATGGGCCGGCGGGCGCCCTTGGGCGTGCCGGTGGTGCCCGAGGTGAGCACGATGATCCGCCCGTCCCGCTCCGGCGGGTGCAGCTCGCCCGGCAGCGCCCCGACGACCAGCTCCTCCCGGGCGCGTTCGTCGAGGCGGGACAGTTCGGCGGGGAGGCCGAGGACCCGGTCGGCGAACTCGTCGTCGTGCACGAGGATCCGCAGTCGCTGCTCCTCGGCGACGGTCGCCAGCTGGGCCGCGGAGAGCCCGGTGTTGACCAGCACGGCGTCGACGCCGAGCAGGGTGGCCGCGACGATCGTCTCGATCAGCCCGTGGTGGTTGCGGCAGAGCACCCCGATCCGGTCGCCGACCTGGATGCCGAGCCCCGCCCGCATCGACCGGGCCAGCCGCTCGGCCCGGTCGAGCAGGTCCTGATAGGTCAGCTCGACGCCGTCCTCGTCGATGACCGCCGTTCGACCGGGGTCCCGGGCTGCCGCCTGCCGCAGCTCACCGGCCAGGCTCCAGCCCCATTTGCGCAACGCGCTGAGCTGCGAGGCGACCCGGATCGGGCGGCCGGGGGTGAGCAGTCCGCGCCGGGTCAGCGTGGTGACGATGAACGGCAGGTCCATGCCGCAGACCTCCTTGGCGGTGGTGCGCGGACGGGGCGACGGATGCCCCGCCCGTCGGGGCGTCTCACTTGATCATGCACCGGACGCGGCATCCGGCCCAGTCGGCGGCGGCACGGCGTGACGAAGCACGCACGGATCGTGCGATGCGAGGGGGGTGGAGCGACGGCGGCCGCCGGCGTCGGTGTGCGTGACACCGGCGCCGACGGCGCGGTCGTCAGCGGATCTGCATCCCGGAGATCGCCCGCGAGATGACCAGCCGCTGGATCTCCGAGGTGCCCTCGAAGATGGTGTAGATCTTCGCGTCCCGGTACCAGCGCTCCACCGGGTGGTCGCGGAGGAACCCGGCCCCGCCGAGCAGCTGCACCGCCTTGTCGGTGACCGAGACGGCCACCTCGCCGGCCTTCAGCTTGGACATCGAGCCCTCGCCGGCGGTGAACGGCCGGTTGTTGCGCCCCATCCAGGAGGCGCGCCACACCAGCAGTCGGGCCGCGTCGATCTCCATCTTCATGTCGGCCAGCGCGAACGCGACCGCCTGGTTCTCGATGATCGGCCGTCCGAACTGGACCCGCTCCTTGGCGTAGTCCAGGGCGTACTCGTAGGCGGCCCGGGCCACGCCGAGCGCCTGCGCGCCGACGGTGGGCCGGGACAGCTCGAAGGTGCGCATCGCGGCCTGTCCCGAGGCGCGCTGCCCGGAGCGGGCCCGGTCCAGGCGTTCGAGCAGCGCCTCCCGCCCGCCGAGCAGGCAGCTGCCGGGCACCCGTACGTCGTCGAGGAAGACGTCGGCGGTGTGCGAGGCGCGCAGCCCGAGCTTGCGCAGCTTGCGGGTCGCGCTGAGCCCGGCGGTGCCCGACGGTACGACGAACGCGGCCTGCCCCCGGGAACCGAGCGACGGCTCGACCGAGGCGGTGACCACGTGCACGCCGGCGATGCCCCCGTTGGTGGCGTACGCCTTCTGACCGGTCAGCACCCACTCGTCGGCGGCCTCGTCGTAGACCGCCCGGGTGCGCATCGCGCCGACGTCGGAGCCGGCCTCCGGCTCGCTGGTGCAGAACGCGGCGACCGCCGGCTCGTCCACCGAGCCGAAGCACTGCGGTACCCACTCGACCATCTGGTCCGGGGTGCCGGCGCCGTAGATCGCGGCCACCGCGAGCGAGGTGCCGAAGATGCTCAGGCCGATGCCCGCGTCGCCCCAGAAGAGCTCCTCGCTGGCGATCGGGAGGGAGAGCCCGGTGGGGTCGGCCCAGCAGGTGGCGAGGAACTCGAAGCCGTAGAGGCCGACCTTCGCCGCTTCCTGGATGACCGGCCAGGGGGTCTCCTCGCGGGCGTCCCACTCGGCCGCGGCCGGGCGCACGACCTCGGCGGCGAAGCCGTGCACCCAGTCGCGGAGATCCCGCTGCTCCTCGTTCAGGTCGAGGGAGAACTCGGGCATGTCAGGCCTTGGGGATGTCGAACAGGTTGGCGATGTTGGCGGCCAGACCCAGGTCGCCCTTGGCCTTGAGCTTGCCGGTCATGAACATCATCACCGGGTTCGCCCCACCGGAGACGATCTTGAGGAACTCGACCGGGCCCATGGTCAGGGTCAGCTTCGGGTCGCGCTGCGGCGTCTCCGGGACGGTGCAGGTGCCGTTCTCGATGACCACCTCGTAGGTGTCGCTGCCGCCGTCCGGCCGGCCGGTGATGGTCCAGTGGATGACCGCGTTGGTGGAGCCGGCCCGGTCGGCCCGGAACAGCGACGGCATCCGGCCGAAGACCTCGCCCAGGATCTTGCCCCGCGCGTCGCCGGACATCACCTCGGCGATCTTGTCGTCGGGGGTCGACTTGACCAGCTTGGCGAACTCCTTCGGGCCGACGTTCGTGAAGTTGGCCGGATCGAAGTCAGTCATGGGGGAAACACCTCTCGGGCGGGCCGGCTTGGTTACTCCGGCGTAACCTTACGCACGAGTAGGTATGCTCGCAAGGTGTCCACCGGTCCCACCTTCAAGCGCCTGCCCCGGGCCGTACGCGAGCAGCAGATGCTCGACGCGGCCGTCCGGGTCTTCTCCCGGCGTGGCTTCCACGCGGCCAGCATGGACGAGATCGCCGAGGACGCCGGCATCTCCAAGCCGATGGTCTACGCGTACCTGGGCACGAAGGAGGAGCTCTTCGTCGCCTGCCTGCACCGGGAGGGCACCCGGATGATGCAGGCGATCGCCGGCGCCGCGGCCCCGGACCTGCCGGCCGACGAACGGCTCTGGCGCGGGTTGCGCGCGTTCTTCGGCTTCGTCGGGGCGTACCGGGACGGCTGGGCGGTGCTCTACCGGCAGGCGCGCGGTGAGCAGCCGTTCGCCGGCGAGTTGGCGACCATGCGAGCACGGCTCGTCGAGGTGGTCGCCGGCATGCTCGACCACGCGCTGCGCGGCGAGGGGCGCGAGGTGGCCGCCACCGACCTGGAGGTGGTCGCGTACGCCCTGGTGGGCGCGACCGAGTCGCTGGCGGACTGGCTCGCCGACCATCCCGAGGCCGACCCGGAGAAGACCGCGACCCGGATGATGAACGTCGCCTGGCTCGGCGCCGGCCAGTTGCTGCACGGCGTCACCTGGCGCCCGCCCGCGAGCTGACCGCACCGCCCGTCCCGCTCCCGCTCGGTCGGCGCCGGGCGAGCCGGCGTACCCCTTCGACCACGAGGGTCACCGTGAGAGCCAGCCCGAGGCCGAGCAGCAGCCCGCGTACCGGGTCCTGTTCGAAGGCCAGCCCGCCCAGGTAGCCGACGAGGGCCGAGTAGAGCCCCCAGGAGCCGGCGGCGAGCGCGTCGAAGGCGAGGAAGCGCCGCCGCGGATAGTGGACGGCGCCCATGGTGAGCGTGACGGCGGTCCGTCCGCCGGGGACGTAGCGGGCGACGGTGAGGATCAACCCGCCCCGTTGCGCGATCCCGCGTCGGGCCCACTCCACGCCGGCCCGTCGCCGTCCGCCGGCCGGGAGACGGCCCAGCAGCCGGGTGCCGCCGGTCCGGCCGATGGCGTACGACACGTGGTCGCCGACCAGCGCACCGGCCGCGGCCACCACGATCACGGCCGGCAGGTACGGCTCGCCCGACGCGGCGAACACCCCGGCTGTGATCACCGCGGTCTCGCTCGGCACCACCGGGAAGAAGCCGTCGAGCACCGCGATGGAGAAGAGCGCCAGGTAGACCCAGGGCGAGGACATGGTCTGGTGCAGCAGGTCGAGCAGATCCATGGTTCCGATGCTGGTCGTTGCGGCGCTGCCCGCCATCGGCCGCTGGTCACCCGGGGACCACTACTTAAGTAGCGTCCGCCCCGGACCGGGGATCCGGGTCTCCCCCCACCCGACCCGGGTCCGTCCCGTCGCGGCCGGCCGCGCCGCCGGGCAGCACCTAGGCTCGGCCCGTGGCCATCAGCGCCGTCGTCCTCCGGCGGCTCGTCGAGCGGTACGTGCCACCGCTGCTCGCCCTGGTCGTGGCCGCCGCCGTCTGGAGCTCCGCCACCGGCGCGATCGGGGTGCGTTCGCCGCTGCCGGCCGGGCTGGTGCTGCTGATCGCCGTGGCCTGCGGTGGCGCGGCCGGTTTCGTGCGGTCCCGCCGGTGGCCGCTGTTCCTGGCCGCCGCCGTTGGATGGCTGGTGCTGGCCGCGGGGCCGGTCGTGGCAGTCGCCTCGTACCAGGCGGGCCGGCGGTTGCGGGGGCGGCGCCGGCTGGCCGGCTATGTGGTGGGGGCGGCACTGGCGATGGCGGGCGGGGTGCTGGTCGGGCTGTCCGTCGGCGGCCTGCGCCGGCTCACCACCGCCACCCCGGCCAACGCGGCGCTGCTGGTCGCCTGGCTGGTGGTCTTCCCGCTGCTCGCCGGCCTGCTGGTCCGATCCCGGTGGGACGTGCTGGCCGCGCTGCGGGACCGGGCCGAACGGCTGGAGCGCGAGCAGTTGGCCCGCACGGAACGGGTCCGGGCCGAAGAGCGGGCCCGGATCGCCCGGGAGATGCACGACGTGGTGGCGCACCGGGTGTCGCTGATGGTGGTGCACGCCGGGGCGCTGGAGGTGACCTCCACCGACGCGTCGACCGTCGAGGCGGCCGCCCTCATCCGGTCCACCGGCCGGCAGGCGCTGACCGACCTGCGTGAGGTGCTGGGCGTGCTGCGCCAGCCCGACCCGGACGCCGGCAGCGGCACGCCCCCGTCGGCCGGCCCGGACTCCGAGGGCAACCCGCTCGACGCGGTGGAGGAACTGCTCCATGAGTCGCGGGCGGCCGGGCTCCGGGTGCGCCGGTGGGACGAGGGCGTCGCCCGGCCGCTGCCGCCGACCGTCGGCCGCACCGTCTACCGGGTGGTCCGGGAGGCGCTGACCAACGTCCGCAAGCATGCCCCGGAGGCCGAGACGACCGTCTGCCTGCGCTACCTGCCGGACGGGGTGGAGGTCGTGGTGCGCAACGGCAGTTCACCGGCGGGCCCGGCGCTGCCCGGTGCGGGGCTGGGGCTGCTCGGCCTGCGCGAGCGGGTCGAGTTGCTCGGCGGCCGGCTGGAGACCGGTCGGGTCGACGGCGGCTTCCTGGTCCGGGCGCTGATCCCGGTGGCGGTGCCGTGATCCGGGTCGTGGTGGTGGACGACGAGCACCTGGTCCGCGCGGGGCTGCGGGTGATCCTGGAGGCGGCGCCGGACATCACCGTGGTCGGCGAGGCGGCGGACGGCTCCGCTGCCCTGGTCGAGGCGCGCCGGCTCCGCCCCGACGTGGTCCTGCTCGACGTCCGGATGCCGGGCACCGACGGGCTGGCCGCCGCGCCCGAGGTGGTCGCCGCCGGACCGAAGGTGATCATGTTGACCACCTTCGACCTCGACGAGTACGTGCACCAGGCGCTGCGCGCCGGTGCCGTGGGCTTCCTGCTCAAGGACACTCCACCCCGGGAGCTGGCGGCGGCGGTCCGCACGGTGGCGGCCGGGAACGCGATGCTCGCCCCGACGGTGACCCGGCGGCTGATCAGCTCCTTCGCCGAGCGCGGCCCGGCTCGACGGGAGGCCGCCCGGCAACGGCTCGACCTGCTCACCGGGCGCGAGCTGGAGATCATCCGGGAAGTGGCGCACGGGCACGCCAACGCCGAGATCGCCCGCCGGCGGGCGATGAGCGAGGCGACCGTCAAGGCGCACGTCAGCCGGGCGCTGGCCAAGCTCCAGGTGACCAACCGGGTGCAGGCGGCGATTCTGGTGCACGACGCCGATCTGACGTGACCGGCGGGTTCCGGTCAGCGGCGGGCGGTGCGGGCGTGGGCCCGGCGGCGTAGCCGGCGGACCACTTCCAGGGCCAGCGTGATCGCGACCGCCAGGCCCAGCCCGGCCACCACACCTTTGATCGGGTCGCGCTGGAAGGCCAGCCCGCCGAAGTAGCCGAGCAGCCCGCAGTAGCAGCCCCAGGTGATCGCGGCGATCGCGTCGAAGAGGAGGAAGCGCCGCCGCGGATAGCGGACCGCGCCCATGGTGAGGGTGACCGCGGTCCGCCCGCCGGGGATGTACCGGGACGTGGTCAGGATGACCCCGCCACGCCGGTCGATCGCCCGCCGGGCCCACTCCGTTCCGGCCCGCCGCCTGCTCTGCTCGGGGAGGCGGGCGAGCCGCCGTGATCCGCCGCCGCGGCCGATCCAGTACGAAATGTGGTCGCCGATCAACGCGCCGAGCGCGGCCGACGCGATCACCCCGATCAGGTTGGGGTGCCCACCTGCGGACGAGAGGACGGCGGCGGTGATCACCGCCGCCTCGCTCGGCACGGCCGGGAAGAACGCGTCGACCGCGGTGATCGCGACGAGCACCAGGTAGACCCAGGGCGAGAGGACCGTCTCCCGGAGCAGGTCGAGCACGGCTTCCATGCCCTCATGCTCGGTGCCCCGCCCTCCTCCGGGGCTTCTTCGGCGAAACTCCGGTCAGCCCACCGAGCCGGCGAGGTGCGGACGGGCCGAGCGGGCGTCGTGCAGGGCGAACTCCCAGCCGGCGTCCGCGGGGGTGGCGCTGAACGCGACGGTTCCGGGCAGCGGCACCGGCAGCTTGAACGCGACCTCGACGGTGAACGCGTCGGGCAGCCGGTTCGCCAGCGCGGCGAGGCAGCGGGCCTTGCTCCACATGCCGTGCGCGATGGGGCGCGGAAAGCCGAAGAGCCGCGCGCCCAGCCGCGAGGTGTGGATCGGGTTGTGGTCGCCGGAGACCCGGGCGTAGTCGGTGCCGACCCGCGGGGTGACCCGCCAGCTCGCCGAGGCGGCCGGCGCCGCCGGCCGCTCACCCCGGTCGCGCCGGTCACCGCCGCCGCGCCGCTCCCGGCTGAGGTACGTCGAGACGCCGCGCCAGACCTCCACGCCGCCGACCGACCCGACGAGTACGACGTCGAGCTGCCGGCCCCGGTCGTGCGGCCGCAGGTTCTCCGCGTACGCGGCGAAGTCCAGCGTCTCGTCGGTGCGGATCGGCCGGTGCACGGTGATCCGGTTCGCCACGTGCACGACGCCGGTCAGCGGCACCGGGAACTCGGGCGCGGTCATCAGCCGCAGCGCCAGCGGGAAGCCCATCACGTGCGGGTAGGTGGCCGGCAGCCGGTCGGCGAGCCGGAACCCGCAGACCCGGTCGTAGTCGGCCAGGTGGTCGAGGTCGACCGGCATGTCGGCGACGCTGAGCCGGACCGCCGGCGGTTGGGACGCCCGCCGGCCGCCCGTGCCGGGCAGGGCACCGACCAGCGCCCGGCGGTACAGCGCTCCGGCGGAGGGCATCCGGGGCAGCTCGACGGTCGTGCGGGCGGTCGCCGGCTCGGGCGTGCCGGTGGCGGGCTCGGTCATCACGCCCCCAGCAGACTCTGGCCGCAGACCCGGACCACGTTGCCGCTGACCGCCCCGCTGGCCGGCCAGGCCAGCCAGCCGATCGTCTCGGCGACGTCGACCGGGAGCCCGCCCTGGGACATGCTGTTCATCCGCCGGCCGGCCTCGCGCAGCATCACCGGGATCCGGGCGGTCAGCCGGGTCTCGATGAAGCCCGGCGCGACCGCGTTGACGCTGACGCCGCGCTCGCGCAGCGCCGGGGCGAGCGAGTCGACCAGCCCGATCACGCCGGCCTTGCTGGTGGCGTAGTTGGTCTGGCCACGGTTGCCGGCGATCCCGGCGATCGAGGAGACCGAGACGATCCGTCCGCCGGCCGGGATCAGCTCCCGCTCCAGCAGCACGTCGTTGATCCGCTCCTGGCTGGAGAGGTTGACGTCGATCACCTGGTCCCACCGGTCGGCATCCATCCGGCCGAGCGTGCGGTCCCGGGTGATGCCGGCGTTGTGCACCACCACGTCGACCCGGCCGTGCCGGGCGGCGAGGTGCTCGGCGAGCCGGGTCGGGGCGTCCGGCGCGGTCAGGTCGAGCTGCACCGCGCTGCCGCCGATCTCGTTCGCCACCCGGGCCAACTCGTCGCCGGCGGCCGGCACGTCCAGGGCCACCACCTGCGCGCCGTCCCGGGCGAGCACCCGGGCCAGCGCCGCGCCGATGCCCCGGGCCGCCCCGGTGACCAGCACGACCTGGCCGTCGAGCGGTCGGTCCCAGTCGGCCGGCGCGCTCGCCTGGCCGGCGCCGATCCGGATCACCTGCCCGGAGACGTACGCCGAGCGGCCGGACAGCAGAAACCGGAGGGTCGCGTCGAGGCCGGTGAGCGTGCCGGGGTCGCCGTCGCGGGTGACGTGGACCAGTTGGGCGGTGACGCCGCGGCCGAACTCCTTGCCGATGCTGCGGGTGAGGCCCTCCAGGGCCCGCTGGGCGGTGGCCTCGCGTGGGGTGGGGCACTCGGCCGGCGGGGTGCCGAGCACGATCACCCGTCCGCTCGGCGCGACGGACCGGGCCGGCGGGTGGAAGAAGTCGTACAGCTGCCGCAGGCCGGTGGAGTCGGTGATGCCGGTGGCGTCGTAGACGAGGGCGCCGAAGCGCGCGTCGGGTTCCACCCCCGCCGGGTCGCGCAGCTCGACCCCGGCGGCGGTCAGCAGCTTGCCGACCGGCTCGGCGAGCCGGCCGCCGGTGGCCGCGCCGAGCAGCGCGGGCCCGGGCAGGATCGGGTCGCCGGGGCGGTGCCGGCGCAGTCGGGGCGGGTCGGGCAGCCCGAGGCGCTTGACCAGCGTGCGGCCGGCCCCCGATTGGACGAAGCTCGCGTACCTGTCGGTCATAGGCGTAGCCTACTGGCGAGTAGGGTACGGGCAAACACTGTCGAGGAGGCCGATCGTGCAGAGCATCCGGCGGGTGGCGGTCATCGGCGGCAACCGCATCCCCTTCGCCCGCTCCAACTCGCGCTACGCGAGCGCGTCCAACTCGGACATGCTCGGCGCGGCGCTGGACGGCCTGATCGCCCGCTACGGCCTGGCCGGGCAGCGGGTCGGTGAGGTGGTCGCCGGGGCGGTGCTGAAGCACTCCCGGGACTTCAACCTCACCCGCGAGGTGGTGCTCGGCTCCCGGCTCGACCCGCACACCCCCGCGTACGACATCCAGCAGGCCTGTGGCACCGGCCTGGAGGCGGCGATCCTGGTCGCCAACAAGATCGCCCTTGGGCAGCTCGACGTCGGCATCGCCGGCGGGGTCGACACCACCTCCGACGCGCCGCTGGCCGTCAACGAGGACCTGCGCCGCACGCTGCTCAAGCTCAACAGCGCGCGCACCCTCGGCGAGCGGCTCAAGGTGGCCGCGAAGCTCCGCCCGCTCCAGCCGTTCAAGCCGGAGATCCCGCGCAACGCCGAGCCGCGTACCGGGCTGTCGATGGGGGAGCACGCCGCCCGCACCGCGCTGCGCTGGAACGTCGACCGACGCTCCCAGGACGAGCTGGCGCTCCGCTCGCACCAGCGGCTGGCGGCCGCGTACGACCGGGGCTTCTTCGACGACCTGATGACGCCGTACCTCGGGCTGACCCGGGACGCGAACCTCCGCCCGGACACCACCCTGGAGAAGCTGGGCTCGCTGCGGCCGGTCTTCGGCGCCAAGGGGCCGGACGCCGAGCACGCGACGATGACCGCCGGCAACTCGTCGCCGCTGACCGACGGGGCGTCCACCGTGCTGCTCGCCTCCGAGGAGTGGGCCCGCGCGCACAGCCTGCCGGTGCTGGCCTGGTTCAGCTGGTCGGAGACGGCCGCCGTCGACTTCGTGCACGGCGACGAGGGGCTGCTGATGGCCCCGGCGTACGCGGTGCCCCGCATGCTCGCCCGGGCCGGGCTGACCCTGCAGGACTTCGACTACTACGAGATCCACGAGGCGTTCGCCTCGCAGGTCCTGGCCACCCTGGCCGCCTGGGAGTCGCCGGAGTTCTGCAAGGACCGGCTCGGTCTGGACGCCCCGCTCGGCCCGATCGACCGGGAGAAGCTCAACGTCAACGGTTCGTCGCTGGCCGCCGGGCACCCGTTCGCGGCGACCGGTGGCCGGATCGTGGCGACGCTGGCGAAGCTGCTGGCCGAGCGGGGTGGCGGGCGCGGGCTCATCTCCATCTGCGCTGCCGGCGGCCAGGGCGTGACGGCGATCCTGGAGCGCTGAGCGGAGGCTCCGGGGCGCTGATCGGCGTTGGCCGATCGTTCACACCGGAGCCAGGCCACGGTCACCTCGGCACGCGAGGGTGACTGGCCACGTGCCCACGCACGTGACCAGGTGAAGCCTTTCTGCGTCCGGAACGGGGCCGGCATCGATGGGAACCAACACACCTGGGTCGGTCACGCTCTCCGTGGTCGTACCCATGTTCAACGAGGAAGCGGTGATTCCTGCTCTCGTCGCCCGGCTCCGGCCGGTGCTCGACGGGCTCGAGGTCGGCTACGAGGTGGTCGCCGTCGACGACGGCAGCCGGGACGACACCGTGGCCCTGCTGGCCGGGCACGCCCGCGACTGGCCGCAGCTGCGGATCGTCCGGCTGCGCCGCAACAGCGGGCACCAGGCCGCCCTCACCGCCGGCCTGCACCGGGCCCGGGGCGCCTGGGTGGTCAGCCTCGACGCGGACCTGCAGGATCCGCCGGAGGTCATCGCCGAGATGCTCCGGCTGGCCCGCGAGGGCGCCGACGTGGTGTACGGGGTCCGCGTCGACCGCCGCACCGACACCTTCTTCAAGCGGCACACGGCACGGGCCTACTACCGGCTGATGCGTCGGATCGTCGGCGCCGAGGTGACCGCCCAGGCCGGTGACTTCCGGCTGGTCAGCCGGGAGGTGGTGGAGACGTTGCGCCGGCTGCCCGAACGGACGCCGGTCTACCGGCTCCTGGTGCCGGCGCTCGGCTTCCCGAGCGCCGAGGTGCCCTACGTACGGGCTGCCCGCACGGCGGGCGAGACGAAGTATCCGCTGCCGAAGATGCTCGCCCTCGCCTGGAACAGCGTGGCCGACTTCTCCGCCGCGCCGCTGCGGCTGGCCACCTGGCTCGGCGCGGTGAGCTTCCTGGGCTGCCTCGCGCTGATCGGCTTCGGGATCACCGCCCACCTGCGCGGGGTGACCATCCCCGGCTGGACCTCGACGTTCGTCGCGGTGCTGCTGCTCGGCGGCGTGCAGTTGGTCTGTCTGGGCCTGCTCGGCGAGTACGTCGGGCGGATCTACGCCACCGTGCAGAACCGGCCGACGTTCCACGTCGGCGCGGACTCCGTGGACCCGGAGCGGACCACTCCCGGCGTGGACTCCGTGGACCCGGAGCCGGCCGCGGCCCTCGCGGACCCGGACGGGGAGCGGGCCGCCGAGGTGGACCTTCCGGCAGCCCGCCGGTCCGTGCTCGCCGGTGGCTGAGTCGCTGCTGGCCGAGCGCGTCGCGCCGCTGGCCGGAACCCGAACGCGGCCGACCGGCCGATGGATGCTGGCGATTCTGCCCTGGCTGGTCGTCCTCGCCGCCCTTCCGTCGGCCTGGTGGTGGACCGGCGTGCCGGCGACCGACGTCGCCCGCTTCGCCGCCTACTGGGCGTTGACGCTGGTGCTGCCGGGCACCCTGGTGCACCGCGCACTGCGCGGCAGCCGGGGCAACCTGCCGGAGGACCTGGGTCACGGCGCCGCCACCGGCCTGCTGCTCGAACTCGGGGCCTGGGCGCTCGCCGCCGCGACCGGCGGTCAGCACCTGCTGCGCTGGTGGCCGGTGCCGCTGCTGGTGGCGTTCGTGGCCGTACCCCGGCTGCGCCGGCACTGGCGGGTCGGGCCGCGGCGACCGCTGCCGGTGGCGTGGCACTGGTCGGTCTGCGCGGTACTTCTGCTTCTGATGCTCTGGGGCGTCACGCAGTGGCGCCTGGTGCCGTTGCCCCCGGTCAGCTACGCCTACTACCCGGACCTGCTCTACCACCTCGGGCTGGTACACGAGCTCACCCGGTCGATGCCGTTCGAGCTGCCGCACGTGGCCGGTGAGGAACTGCGCTACCACTATTTCTCCGACGCCCACCTCGCCGCCGGCAGCATGGTCACCGGAGTGCCTCCGACGGTGCTCCTGCTGCGCCTCTGGCTGGTGCCGGTCGCCGCCACCGCGGCGCTGGTCACCGCCGGCCTCGCCCGGGACCTCGCCGGATCATGGTGGGCCGGGCCGGTGGCCGCGGCGGTCGCGTACCTCGGGGTGCCGGTGGTCCTCGGCTCCGCCGTCGCGGACGGCTCGGCCGCGCTGTCGTACGCCAGCCCGTCGCAGACCTACGTGCTGGCGCTGGTGATGCTCCTCGCCGGAGCCTGCGTCACGGTGGTTCGGGGCCGAGGGCTGGGTGCCGGCTGGGTGCTGGTGCCGGCGCTCGGGCTGGCCTGCGCCGGCGCCAAGTCCAGCGCCCTGCCCCCGCTGATCGCCGGCCTCGGCCTGGCCGCGGTGGTCGCCTGGTGGACCCGCCGCCGGGTGCCGTGGCGGGCGTTGGTCGCGCTGCTCTGCCTGGTGGCGGCGATGGGACTCGGCTACCGGCTCTTCGCCGGTGGCGGCGCCGGCACCCTCCGGGTGCAGGCGTTCGGGCTGCTGCGCTTCATGCTGCCGTACGGCGAGACGGTCGGCGCCGACGACGGCGCCCGGGCCGGGGGTCTGCTGCCCCCGGGCCTCGCCGGTACCGACGCGACCGGCTGGCTGCTGGCGCTGGCCCTGTTCGGCTGGTGGTTGCTGACCCAGGCGCCCCGCCTGGCCGGCCTGCTCCTGCCGGCGGCCCGGGAACACCGGTCCGATCCGGCCGGTTGGCTGCTCGCCGGGGCGGTGCTGGCGGGCGGGGGTGCGACCTGGGTCTTCCACCACCCGTCGGCGAGTCAGATCTACTTCTGGCTCGCGGTGATCCCGTTCGGCGCGGTGTTGAGCGGCTGGCTGCTTGCGGCCGCCCGCCCGGCCTGGCCGGTGGCGGTGACCGCCGGCGTGGCCGGCGCGGTCGCCCAGCTGGTTCTGCCGACGGTCGCCCGGCCGGCGGCGACCCCGCAGGGCTGGCTGGGGGTCCTCGCGGTCAGCGGGGCCCGATTCGCCGCCTTCGTCGCACTGGCCGCGCTGCTCGCGCTCGGGACCGCCCGGCTGCTCCGTCGGCAGGAGCGCGTCTCGCGGACCGCGACCACGCCGGGCACCGCCAACCCGGCCGACGTCGATTCCGGTGCTCCGGCTCCGGGCGGCGAGGCCGATTCCGGTGATGCGGCTGCGGCCGGCGAGGCCGATTCCGGTGGTCCGGCTCCGACCGGCGAGGTGGGTTCCGGTGATCCGGCTTCCGCCGACGTGGCGGAGCCCGAGGGGGTGCGCGCCGGGCAGGGCGGGTTGGTACGGGTCCGGTCCGGTCGCCGCAGGTGGGTGTCGGTGGTGCTGGTCGGGGTGACCGCCGCGTTCCTCGGCGCCAGCGTCGCGCAGGGCGTCGACGAGGTGGCGCGGTCCGTCCGGACGGAATCCCCACCCCAGGATGCGAAGACCCGGGCGCTGGTGGTGACCGCCGACGAGATGCGTGCCGCCCTCTGGCTGGACGGTCACGCCGGTGCCGACGATGTGGTGGCGACCAACGTGCACTGCCGGCCGGTGCGGACGACCGGCCACTGCGACGCGCGCGCGTTCTGGGTGACCGGCCTGGGCGGGCGCCGCGCGGTGGTGGAGAGCTGGGGTTACACCGATGCGGCGCTGGCCGCGCACGGTCGGGACGGTCTGGGCTACGCCCGGCAGGCCCCGCCCGACGGGGAGCAGTTCGCGCTGAACGAGCGGATCTTCGCCACCCCCACCCCTGTCGACCTGGAGCGGCTGCGCCGCGAGTACGGAGTGCGCTGGCTCGTCGCCGACACCCGCGCCGGAGCGGTCTCGCCGGAGTTGGCCGCGCTGGCGGTCGTCCGCCACCGTTCCGGCCCGGTCACGGTCTACGAGCTGGGGCGCCCCTGAGCCGCGCGGCCGCCGGGGGTGTCGCCGAACGGCTCAACCACCACGGTGGGCTGTGCCGCCCGGCGACGTCCCCGGTGACCAGGTACGGGAGAATGAGGTACGTGACGACGATCCCGAACGTGCTCGCCCACCGTTACGCCTCGCCCGAGCTGGTCGCCCTCTGGTCGCCGGAGGAGAAGGTCCGGATGGAACGGCGGCTCTGGCTCGCCGTGCTCCGTGCGCAGCGCGACCTCGGTGTGCCGGTCCCGGGCGGGGTGGTCGAGGCGTACGAGCGGGTGGTCGACGACGTCGACCTCGCCTCGATCGCCGAGCGCGAGCGGGTCACCCGGCACGACGTGAAGGCCCGGATCGAGGAGTTCAGCGCGCTCGCCGGGCATGAGCACGTGCACAAGGGGATGACCTCGCGGGACCTCACCGAGAACGTCGAGCAGCTCCAGATCCGCGCCTCCCTGGAGCTGGTCCGGGACCGGGTGGTGGCCACCCTGGCCCGGCTGGCCTGGCACGCCAACGAGTACTCCGGCGTGGTGATGACCGGCCGTTCGCACAACGTGGCGGCGCAGGCGACCACGCTCGGCAAGCGCTTCGCGTCGGCCGCGGAGGAGCTGCTCATCGCGTACGAGCGGCTGGAGGAGCTGATCGCCCGGTACCCGCTGCGCGGGATCAAGGGGCCGGTCGGCACCGCCGCCGACCAGCTCGACCTCTTCGACGGCGACGCCGACAAGGTGGCCGAGCTGGAGCGCCGGGTGGCCGAGCACCTCGGCTTCGCCCGGGTGCTGGACAGCGTCGGCCAGGTCTATCCCCGCTCGCTGGACTTCGACGTGCTCGCCGCGCTGGCCCAGGTCGCCGCCGGGCCGTCGTCGCTGGCCACCACGATCCGGCTGATGGTCGGTCAGGAGCTGGTCACCGAGGGCTTCAAGCCCGGTCAGGTGGGCTCCAGCGCGATGCCGCACAAGATGAACACCCGGTCCAGCGAGCGGGTGAACGGCTTCGCCGTGATCATTCGGGGCTACCTGTCGATGGTCGGCGAGCTGGCCGGTGACCAGTGGAACGAGGGGGACGTCTCCTGCTCGGTGGTCCGCAGGGTCGCCCTGCCGGACGCGTTCTTCGCCGCCGACGGGCTGTTCCAGACGTTCCTCACCGTGCTCGACGAGTTCGGCGCGTACCCGGCGGTGATCAACCGGGAGCTGGAGCGCTTCCTGCCGTTCCTGGCCACCACGAAGATCCTGGTGGCGGCGGTCCGCCGGGGCGTCGGCCGGGAGGTCGCACACGAGGTGATCAAGGAGCACGCGGTCGCCGTGGCGCTCGGCATGCGGGAGAAGGGCGCGCTCGAGAACGACCTCTTCGACCGGCTCGCCGCCGACGGACGGCTGGGTCTCACCCGGGCCGAGATCGACGAGTTGGTTGCCGACCGGGCCGCCTTCGTCGGCGCCGCCCCGGCCCAGGTGCAGGCGGTAACCCGCCGCATCACCAAGCTCGTCGAAGCCCACCCGATCGCCGCCACGTACTCCCCACCCCCCATCCTCTGACCCCCACCCGGGCGCCCGGCCCGAGCGCTGTTGATCAAGAGGTTCGCGTCAAGTTCGATCTCCAACCTGACGCAACCTCTTGATCAACTGGGCGCGGGGTGGGGTGCGTGAGGTGGGTGGGGTTGGTGGGTTAGTCGCGGGTGGGGGTTTCGGCGGCGGTGCGCAGGTTCGGGGCGCTGGCCGGTTCGGCGATGCCGCCGGGGGCCTCCGCGATCTCCGACTCGTGGGCGGTCTCCGCGGCCACCAGGGGCTGGTCGGGCGGCATCACGTCGGGGACCTTGGGCACCACGATCACCGCCGTGCCGTACGCGCAGATCTCCATCCACATCTCGCCGCAGTCGCGGCTGTCGAACCGCATGCCGATCACCGCGTTCGCGCCGAGCCGCATGGCCTCCTCACCGAGCCGGGCCACCGAGTCGGTACGCCAGCGGGTGAGGTTGTCCGGCGCCATCGGGTCGTACGCGCCGCCGCGCAGGTTCTTGACGCCCTCGCGATAGGGGTTGCGCGTCCTGGCCATCGATGACACCACCTCACCGAGGATCTGGCGGATCTCGTAGCCGGGCAGTTGCTCCGTCGTCACGACCAGCACGGTTCTGATGCTGTCAGCAGGTCAGCGGGGTGTTCGCGAGGGTTGTTCACCTGATCGGATGCTGCAAAACGGCGCGGCGCGGACGGCCGGCGCGGGGCCGACCATCCGCGCCGCGGGGGCGCTAACCGTCAGACACCGGCCACCGAGGTGATCCAGGCCCGGTTGTACGCGACACTGCCGTAGTTCTGGATGCTGGAGCCGTCGGCGGTGGAGGCCACCCCGACCTGCCGGCCGTTGTAGAACTGCGGCCCGCCCGAGTCGCCCCGCCAGGCGTTGCCGTTGATCCGCGTGCTGCGGATCGCCTGCCCCCCGTACGCGTCGGTGGCGCTGTTGCTGGTCACCTGGACGTTGGCGGTCTTGAGCTGGCTCGACGCGGAGCAGCCGCTGTAGCAGGTCATGCCCCAGCCGTAGATCGAGTTGGTCGAGCCGATCGGCGGGTTGCTGCTGGCCAGCGTGACCGCGGAGGTGCTCACCGAGCTGGAGAGGCGCATCAGGGCCAGGTCGTTGCGGGTGTAGGTGGCGCTGACCGTGCGGGTCACGCCGCCCGAGGCGCGGTAGACGCTGCCGACCCGGACCGACATCGTGCCGCTGATGCAGTGCCGGGCGGTGAGCACCCACTGCGCGGCGATCACGCTGCCGGAGCAGGTGAACGAGCCGTTGCTGAGGACCGCGGCGGCCCACGGGGCGGACGAGACGGTGCCGCCGCCGATGATGGGCTGCGGGCCGGCGGGGGCGGCGGTGGCGCCCGAGGCGGCGCCGAGGGCGCCGACCAGCGCGGTGCTGGCCACCACGAGCAGGGAACGGATACGCATGTCGCTGGACTCCTTGACGGTGGGCGGGGCCCGGGGTCGCCGGGCGGGGACGGCCGGCGGCAGGGGTCACCCACCGGCGCATCATTGAACTCTGTCGATGTAGGTTAGGGCTCGGCGGTGGTGTTTTCAATATTGCGATTGAGGCTGATCTATGTAACGATTTGGCCTCCCCCGACGCCGTGAATGGCCTGGTCGGCCCGGGTGCCGCGCTCGTCGGGGCGGTCCGCCCACCGCTCGGCGGATGGTTATGTTGATCACTGTCTGGACGGGGCCCGGCCGGTGCGGCCGGGGCGGTATCTGCCAGGTAGGCTGGCTGGGCTCGCCCCTTGTGGGTAGGCACCCAACTGCGTACACAGTCAGGAGTGCCCAGTGCCTCGCGTCGTCGTCGACGTCATGCTCAAGCCCGAGATCCTCGATCCGCAGGGCCAGGCCGTCGCAAACGCGCTGCCCCGGCTCGGCGTCAGCGACGTCGCCTCGGTCCGGATCGGTAGGCGGATCGAGATCGAGTTCACCGGTGAACCGGACCTGGACCAGGCCCGGGAGATCGCGGACAAGCTGCTCGCCAACCCGGTCATCGAGGACTTCACCGTCCGCCTGGTCGAGACCGACGAGACCGCGGGCGCGCGACCGTGACCGCGCGGGTCGGAGTGGTCACCTTCCCCGGCTCGCTCGACGACGGGGACGCCGCCCGGGCCGTCCGCATCGCCGGCGCCGAGGCGGTCCGGCTCTGGCACGGTGACCCGGAGCTGCACGGGGTCGACGCGGTCGTCCTGCCCGGCGGGTTCTCCTACGGTGACTACCTGCGCTGCGGCGCGATCGCCCGGTTCGCCCCGGTGATGGAGACCATCGTCGACGCGGCCCGCGGCGGCCTGCCGGTGCTCGGCATCTGCAACGGCTTCCAGATCCTCTGCGAGGCCCACCTGCTGCCCGGCGCGCTCACCCGCAACCAGCACCTGCACTTCCGCAACCGGGACCAGTTCCTGCGCATCGAGACGGCCGGCACCGCGTGGACCAACGCGTTCCAGCCCGGCCAGGAGGTGCTCGTCCCGGTCAAGAACGGCGAGGGCTGCTACGTCGCGGACGACGCGACGCTCGACCAGCTCGAAGCCGAGGGCCGGGTGGTCGCCCGCTACATCGGCGGCAACCCGAACGGGTCGCAGCGCGACATCGCCGCCATCACCAACCAGGCCGGAAACGTGGTCGGCATCATGCCGCACCCCGAGCACGCCGTGGAGGCGCTCACCGGGCCTTCCCTGGACGGCCTCGGCTTCTTCACCTCGGTCCTCAAGCACCTGGTGGGAGCGCCGGCGTGACCGGCGGCGACAGGATCATCGGTCAGCTCAACCGTCCGGCGGGCGGCCACGAGCGCAGCGAGGAGAGGTCATGACCACCCATCCGGACCCGGTACGGGAGACACCGGACGCCTTCCCGGCTGCCCCGACGCAGCCGGCGGAGTCGCGCCCGGCCGACGTCGTGCCGCCGGCCGCCCCGGCCCGCGTGGTCGAGCCGGTCGCCGCCGAGTGGGTCGACGGCGTCGACACCGTGCCACGCGCCGGTGGCACCCCCGGCGAGCTCCAGCCGTACGCCGAGCTCGGTCTCCGCGACGACGAGTACGACCGGATCCGGCAGTTCCTCGGCCGCCGGCCCACCCAGGCCGAGCTGGCCATGTACTCGATCATGTGGAGCGAGCACTGCTCCTACAAGTCCAGCAAGGTGCACCTGCGCCAGTTCGGTGAGAAGGCCCCGCCGAGCGACCGGCTGCTCGCCGGCATCGGCGAGAACGCCGGCGTGGTGCAGGTCTCCGACGAGCTGGCGGTGACCTTCAAGGTCGAGTCGCACAACCACCCGAGCTTCGTCGAGCCCTACCAGGGCGCGGCCACCGGCGTCGGCGGCATCGTCCGGGACATCCTCGCCATGGGCGCCCGCCCGGTCGCGGTGATGGACCCGCTGCGCTTCGGCGCGGCCGACCACCCGGACACCGCCCGGGTGCTCACCGGCGTGGTCGCCGGCGTCGGCGGCTACGGCAACTGCCTCGGCCTGCCGAACATCGGCGGGGAGCTGGTCTTCGACCCCAGCTACCAGGGCAACCCGCTGCTCAACGCGCTCTGCCTCGGCGTGCTGCCGGTCAACCGGCTGCAGAACAAGGCCGCCGCCGGCCCCGGCAACATCGTGGTGCTGATGGGCGCCAAGACCGGCCGGGACGGCATCGGCGGCGTGTCGGTGCTGGCCAGCGCCACCTTCGACGAGGGCAGCGAGCAGCGCCGCCCGGCCGTGCAGGTGGGTGACCCGTTCATCGAGAAGCTGCTGATCGAGGCCTGCCTGGAGCTCTACGACGGCGAACTGGTCGTCGGTATCCAGGATCTCGGCGGCGCGGGCCTGACCTGCGCGCTCACCGAGACCGCCGCGGCGGCCGGCACCGGCATGCGGGTGTGGCTGGAGCGGGTGCCGCTGCGCGAGCCCTCGATGGAGCCGCACGAGATCCTGGCCAGCGAGTCGCAGGAGCGGATGCTTCTCGTCGTCGCGCCGGACAAGCTCGACGCGGTGCTCAAGACCGCCGACAAGTGGGGCGTGCTGGCCACCGCGATCGGCGAGGTCACCCCGCCGGAGGCGGACGGCCGTCCGGGCCGGCTGACCATCACCTGGCGGGACCACCTGGTGGTCGACGTGCCGCCGGGCTCACTGGTCGACGACGGCCCGGTCTACGCGCGCCCGATGCGGGAGCCGGCCGACCTGATCCTGCTCCAGGCCGACCGGGCCGAGACGCTGCCCCGCCCGGCCGGCCCGGAGGCGCTGCGGGAGACCGTGCTGCGCATGATCGCGTCGCCGAACCTGGCCGACAAGACCTGGGTCACCGAGCAGTACGACCGGTACGTGCTGGGCAACACCGTGCTCGCCCAGCCGGAGGACTCCGGCGTCATCCGGATCGACGAGCGGACCGGCCTCGGTGTCGCCCTCTCCGTCGACGGCAACGGCCGCTACGCGCGGCTCGACCCGTACCACGGCACCAAGTTGGCGCTGGCCGAGGCGTACCGGAACGTGGCCGTCACCGGTGCCAAGCCGATCGCGGTCACCAACTGCCTCAACTTCGGCTCGCCGGAGGACCCGGGCGTGATGTGGCAGTTCGCCGAGGCCGTGCGCGGCCTGGCGGACGGCTGCGCCGAGCTGGGCATCCCGGTGACCGGCGGCAACGTCAGCTTCTACAACCAGACCGGCGCGGCGGCGATCCACCCGACCCCGGTGGTCGGCGTGCTCGGCGTGCTGGACAACGTGGCCGAGCGGGTGCCGATGGGCTTCGTGCCGCGGCCGAACGGCGACCACGACCAGCTCTTCCTGCTCGGCGAGACGCACGTGGAGCTCTCCGGCTCGGAGTGGGCCTGGGTCACCCACGAGCACCTCGGCGGCATCCCGCCGCAGGTCGACCTCGCCCGCGAGAAGGCGCTCGGCGACCTGCTGGCCGAGGCGGCCCGGGTGGGTCACCTCAGCTCGGCCCACGACCTCTCCGACGGTGGCCTGGCCCAGAGCCTGGTCGAGTCCTGCCTGCGTCGCGGGGTCGGCGCCCGGGTCGCGGTGCCGGAGCAGTTCGCCGGTGGCTCGATGCCGTTCGTCTACCTGTTCAGCGAGTCCGCCGGGCGGGCGTTGGTCTCGGTGCCGCGCGGGCACGAGAAGGCGTTCACCGCGCTCTGCGCGGAGCGTGGTGTGCCGTTCGAGCTGATCGGGGTCACCGACCCGGGCGCCGGTGCGCTCGAGGTGCACGGCCAGTTCCGGATCGGTCTGGACGAGCTGCGCGCCGCGCACACCGCCACCCTGCCGCGGCTCTTCGGGGGCGCGGAGCTGGTCGAGGTGCCGGCGCCGGCGGCCGGTGTGGCCGGGGCCGTCGAGGCGGTCCCGCTGCCGGTCACCGAGCCGACCGCCGAGGTCGCGCCGGTGGACCCGGAGTCCGTCGAGTCCGAGCCGATCGCCTCGGCCGGCCCGGTCGCGCCGGTCGGTCCGGCGGAGCCGGTCGCGACGACCGGGAGCGACGAGGTGGCCGACCGCGACGCGGGTGACACCGAGCAGCCGTCGGCGCCTGACGAGCGCTGAGGCGGTGGACGCGGCGGTCTACGCCCAACCCGGTTCCGGCGCCCGGTTCGACTGGGGGCTGAGCGGCGCGGCGGAACTCGGCCGGGTCTGTGCCGCGCTGGTGGTGGTGGACGTGCTCTCGTTCACCACCGCCGTCGAGGTGGCGGTCGCCCGGGGCACCCGGGTGCACCCGTTCCCCTGGGGGGACCAGGCGGCCGACTACGCCCGCCGGGTCGGCGCGGTCGCCGCGGTGGGTCGCCGGCAGGCCAGCCCGGAGCAGCCGTGGTCGCTCTCACCCGCGGCGCTGCGGGCGGCGCCGGCCGTCCCGGACCTGGTTCTCCCCTCGCCGAACGGTTCGGCGATCAGTGCCGCGGCCAGCGCCACCGGACTACCGGTGGTCGCGGCCTGCCTGCGCAACGCCCGCGCCGTCGGGCGATGGCTGCGCCGCCAGGGGTACGGCACGACGAACGCCCCGGTCGGGGTGGTCGCCGCGGGGGAGCGTTGGCCGGACGGCTCGCTGCGCCCCTCAGTGGAGGACCAGCTCGGCGCGGCCAGTGTGCTGGACGCCCTCTCCGGGGTGCCCGGTGGGCTCTCCGTCGAGGCGGCGATGGCCCTCGCCGCGCTGGCCAGTACGCCGGACGTGCCGGCGGCGATCCGTGGCTGTGTCTCCGGCCGGGAACTCGTCGAGCGCGGCTTCGCCGAGGACGTCGAGATCGCGGTCCGGCTCGACGTGTCGGACGTCGTCCCGCTGCTGCGCCAGGGCGTCTTCTCCGCCGCCTGAGCTACCGAGACAGCCGCTTGAGTTACCGAGACAAGAGACGAAGAAGGGGCCGCCCGGGTTGACCCGGGCGGCCCCTTTCGATCGTGCGGTCAGGCGGTGTGGCCCGCCGGTCAGTCGTCCAGCCAGTCCAGCCGGCGGCCGCCCCGGTCCTGCTGCGGCGCGTTGGCGTCGCGGCCTCGGCCACCCTGGTTCTGGTCGCCGTAGCCGCCGCCCTGGCCATATCCGCCCTGGTCGTAGCCCCGGTCGTCGTAGCCACCGCGCTGCGTCGGGGGCTCCTGGCCGTAGCCACCGGACTGGGCCGGGGGCTCCTGGCCGTAGCCACCGGACGACGCCGGAGGCTCCTGGCCGTAGCCACCGGACTGGCCGTAGCCGCCGCCCTGGCCATATCCGCCCTGGTCGTAGCCCCGGTCGTCGTAGCCACCGCGCTGCGCCGGCGGCTCCTGGCCGTAGCCACCCGGCTGGTCGTAGCCGCTCTGCTGGCCGTAACCACCCTGGTCGTAGCCGCCACCAGCCTGGCCGTAGCCACCGGCCGGCTCGGCGCCCCGGCCGTACGGCGCGGGCTCGGTCTGGCCGTACCCCTGGGCCTGGTCCTGCTGGTAGAGCCCGGTGGCGTACGGGTCGGCCGGAGCCGGGTACTGGGTGCTGTCGCCGGTGTAGCGCCCGGTCGGCTCGTCATAGCCGGCAGCGCCCGCGGTCGCCGGCGGATAGCCCGCGGCCCCGGTCGGCGCGCCGTAGTCCCGGCTGCCGTAGCCGCCGCCCGAGGAGGGCGCACCGCCGTAGCCGCCGTCGGAGGCGGGCGGAGTGCCGTAACCGTCACCGGGGGCGCTTCCGTAGCCACCGTCGGCTCCCGCGCCGGCGCCGTAGCCGCCGCCCGAGCCCGGCGCGTTGCCGTAGCCGCCACCGGAGGCGGGCGCGTTGCCGTAGCCGCCACCGGAGGCGGGTGCGTTGCCGTAACCGCCAGCGCCGTAGCCGGCCGGCTCGTCGCCGTAGCCGTTGCCGGCCCAGCCCTGCTGGGGGCTCGCGCCGTAGGACTGCGGCGGGGCACCGTACGGGTCCGGCGGGACGTCGTCGACGACCGGGCGGTGCATCATCGTCGGGGCCTCGCTCAACGCCGCGCCGCCGACCATCGTCGGGTCCGGGCCGGCTCCGGCCCGGTTGACCACCCGAGTCTGGTCGTCCGCGCCGCGGAAGGCACCCCGGGAGGCCGGCACGGGACCACCCGCGGGGCCACCGGCCGGCGCGTCGTCACCGGCGTCGTCGGGGTTCTCCCGGCGCTTCATCCAGAGCAGCACGATCGTGCCGACGCCGGCGGCGACGAGCAGGCCGCCGAGCAGGATGATCACGTAGGAGCCTGTGCTGCTGCCGGAGTCCTCGTTGCTGGCGTTGGCCGCCGCGCCGTCGGTCGCCTCCGGCGTCTCCTCGGTGGTCTCGTCGGTCGCCTCGTCGGTCGGCAGCGCCTCCTCGGTGGCCGACGGGGTGGCACTCGGCGTCACCTCGACCTTGATCGCCAGATTGATCCGCTGGCCGGTGATCGACTGGCCGGCGGAGGCGTTGAAGCTCTTGACCGCCCGGATGTCGTCCTTGCTCGCGCCGAGGTCGAGCCGACCCGGGGCGATCGGGTTGTCGGTGCTCCCGTTGAACCGGAAGTTGCCGCTGCCGTCGCTGGTGGTGTCGAACTGCTTGCCCTTGCTGTCCCGAAGGATCACGATCGCGTTCGGTACCGCGCTGCCGTCGGCCTGGGCCACGACCTTGCCGGAGACCGACTTCACGGTCTGCACCTGCGGCGGCGGCGGTGCCGCCTTGGCCGTGAGGTTGACCGTCGTCGAACCCTGCCCGCTACCGAGCCCAGCGCTGGCCTTGACGGTGATGCGGGCGGACCCGTTCGACGCGTCGTCTGCCAGTTTGAACTTCGCGGTGTAGGTGCGGCTCTCGGTCACGTTCCCCTGCGAGCAGCCGTCGATGCACTGAAGCTTGGAGTTGTTGGAGCTGACGGTGACGTCGGCAGGCACCACCGGGTCGTCGAAGTCGAGCGTGTAGCTCACTGTCGTCTCGCCGCCCGCCTGGACGGTGCCTGGGGAGGCTGAGACGTTTGTGACGTTGGGTGCAGCCATTGCTGGTGTGGCGGGGAGGGCGAAGAGGGCGCCGGCAACCAGCGCTACGACCACACCGGCCCGCTGCTTCCAGGCACGTCGGTGTGTTGACACGTCCACCGCCTTCCGGGCTGACTTCCCTCACCGGCGGGCGCCGGGCCGGGGATCATCACGGTACGAATACGCCGTCGGCAACTATGCCTTGTCCGGCTGTCTCGGCGCGACCCAGGGCCAGCGTCGAGTCGCGCCGGCTCGGGTCGTATCGTCCCGTCGTGTCCTCTCCGCACATTAAGTCCGCCGCGGTAGCGGCGGCGTTGTCGGCGCTCGATGAGGGGCGTACGCCCGAACGGCCGGTCCTCCGGGAGGCGGTCCGGACGCTGTTGGTCGTCCTCGCGGAGCGCGCCCCCGGCCGATCGGTGGAGGTGCGGGTTCCACCATACGGCGCTGTGCAGTGTGTTCCGGGTCCTCGACACACCCGTGGTACCCCACCGAACGTGGTGGAAATGGACCCGGCGACCTGGCTGGCGGTGGCCACCGGCCGCCTCGACTGGGCGGAAGCGGTTACCGAGGGTCGTGTACGGGTGAGTGGCCCTCGGGGTGATCTCTCCGCCCATCTGCCGCTCTAGCTGCCTGGACGGGCCAGGAGATGTAACTGGCCGGAGGCAGATCGTGACTTTCTGTATCGACGGCGATTCGCGTACACTGTCAGGCGACGACAGCGGTCCCGGCCGAGGGTACGGATCTTGACCCGTGATCCCGCCCGGCCATTCAGACCCAGCATGAGGGAGCGGCAGGTGCCTCGAGGCGACGGCCGGCTGAGCCACGACCTTGATCCCCAACGACCCGGCCCCCAGGACGAGTGCGGCGTCTTCGGCGTCTGGGCTCCCGGGGAAGAGGTCGCCAATCTGACCTACTTCGGTCTCTACGCGTTGCAACACCGGGGCCAGGAGGCGGCGGGCATCGCGGTGAGCGACGGCTCGGGCGTGGTGGTCTACAAGGACCTCGGCCTGGTCGCCCAGGTCTTCGACGAGCCGACGCTGGCCAGCCTGCGCGGGCACCTCGCCATCGGGCACGCCCGCTACTCCACGACCGGCGGCTCGACCTGGGAGAACGCCCAGCCGACCATCCGCTCGACCACCGCCGGCACCACGATCGCCCTGGCGCACAACGGCAACCTGGTCAACACCGCCGACCTCCAGCGTGAGGTCGCCGAGCGGGGCCTGGTCGACGACGGCTCGACCAACGACACCTCTCTGGTGACCATGCTGCTGGCCAGCCGCCCGGATCTCTCGGTCGAGGCGGCCGCGCTGGAGGTGCTGCCGCAGCTGCGCGGCGCGTTCAGCTTCGTCTTCATGGACGAGTCGACGCTCTACGCGGCCCGCGACGCGCACGGCGTACGGCCGCTGGTGCTCGGCCGGCTGGAGCGCGGCTGGGTGGTGGCCAGTGAGACCGCGGCGCTCGACATCGTCGGCGCGAGCGTGGTCCGCGAGGTCGAGCCGGGTGAGCTGATCGCGATCGACGAGAACGGCCTGCGCTCCACCCGGTTCGCCGTGCCGGAGCCGAAGGGCTGCCTCTTCGAGTACGTCTACATCGCCCGTCCGGACGCCACCATCGCCGGGCGCAACGTGCACTCCGCCCGGGTGCAGATCGGCCGCCAGCTGGCCAAGGAGCACCCGGTCGAGGCCGACCTGGTCATCCCGGTGCCCGAGTCCGGCACCCCGGCCGCGATCGGCTACGCCGAGGAGTCCGGGATCACCTACGGCGCCGGCCTGATGAAGAACCCGTACGTCGGGCGCACCTTCATCCAGCCGTCGCAGACCCTGCGCCAGCTCGGCATCCGGCTCAAGCTCAACCCGCTGCGGGAGAACGTGCGGGGCAAGCGGCTGGTGGTGGTCGACGACTCGATCGTGCGCGGCAACACCCAGCGGGCCATCGTGCGGATGCTGCGCGAGGCGGGTGCGCTCGAGGTGCACGTGCGGATCTCGTCGCCGCCGGTGCAGTGGCCGTGCTTCTACGGCATCGACTTCGCCACCCGGGCCGAACTGCTCGCCAACGGGCTGGACAACGAGGGCATCCGGCGCTCGATCGGCGCCGACACGCTGGGCTACGTATCGCTGTCCGGCCTCATCGCCGCGACCGAGCAGCCGAAGACCCGGCTCTGCCGGGCGTGTTTCGATGGGGAGTACCCCATCGAGCTGCCGGCGGGAAACCTGATCGGCAAGCACGTGCTCGAAGGGGTGGGCCGGCGGGTCGCCAACGGCGGCCCGGACGCCCCGGAGCGCAGCACTCCTCCGCTCGTCGCCACTTCGGGCGGCTCAACCGTCCACCGCCCGTAGCACCGCCCGGCGCGGGCCGGCCACCTCCGGCGCCGCACCGAGAACCACAAAGGGGAGAACCGTGACGCACGTTTCCGAGCGCAGCGGCGCAGGAACCAGCCCGACGGGCGCCGGTGGCGACCGTCAGCCCTGGACGGCCGGCAGCGGTCGCCAGGCGCGCAAACGGGCGGTCTCGTACGCGGACGCCGGCGTGTCCATCGAGGCGGGCGACCGCGCGGTCGAGCTGCTGAAGTCCAAGGTGCGGCAGACCCGGCGCCCGGAGGTGCTCGGCGACCTGGGCGGGTTCGCCGGTCTCTTCCGGCTCGACACCCAGAAGTACAAGAACCCGATCCTGGCCTCCTCCACCGACGGTGTGGGCACCAAGCTGGTGATCGCCCAGCAGATGGACATCCACGACACCGTCGGCATCGACCTGGTCGCGATGGTCGTCGACGACCTGGTCGCCTGCGGCGCGGAGCCGCTCTTCCTGCTGGACTACATCGCGACCGGCGAGGTGGTGCCGGACAAGGTCGCCGAGATCGGCGCGGGTATCGCCGACGGCTGCCGCTACGCCGGCTGCGCGCTGCTCGGCGGCGAGACGGCCGAGCACCCGGGCGTGCTGCGCCCCGACGAGTACGACATCTCGGCCACCGGCGTGGGCGTGGTGGAGGAGAGCGACATCCTCAGCCCGGAGCGGGTCGAGGTGGGCGACGTGGTGATCGCCATGCGCTCCTCGGGCCTGCACTCCAACGGCTACTCCCTGGTCCGGCACGTGCTGCTCGGCGCGGGCCGGATGCGGCTCGACGTGGTGATCGACGACTTCGGCCGGCAGCGGACCCTCGGCGAGGAGCTGCTCACCCCGACCAAGATCTACGCCCAGGACTGCCTCAAGCTGATCGCCGAGGCCGAGGTGCGGGCGTTCGCCCACGTCACCGGCGGTGGCATCCCGGGGAACCTGGTGCGGGTCCTGCCCGAGCACGTCGACGCGGTGGTCAACCGCTCCACCTGGCGGCCGCAGCCGGTCTTCGACCTGATCCAGTCCAAGGGACGGATCGAGGACCCGGAGATGGAGGCGACGTTCAACATGGGCGTCGGCATGTTCGCGATCGTCTCCGCCGAGGACGCCGACCGCGCGCTGGCCACCCTCACCGGGCGGGGCGTCGAGGCGTGGCAGGCCGGCGAGATCATCGAGGGCTCCGGCAACGTTCAGATGATCGGGCAGCACACCCGCGGCTGATCACGCTCTGCTGATCATACGAGCACCTGATCAGGGGTTCACCCGAGTGGCCAATGCCGCCTAGCCTGAAGGGCACCCTCAGGCTAGGCAAGGGAGGGCAATGGCTGCTCGGGGACAGTCGTTCAGCGGGATGCGCGGTGTCGCCGCCGTTCCGTCGTACGTCGTGATGCAGCCGACCACCCTCTGCAACCTGGACTGCGCATACTGCTATCTGCCGTTCCGGGCCGCCGACCGGCGGATGCCGGTGCCGGTGGCCGAGGCGGTGGCGGTGGCGGTCAACCCGTGGGCGACCGCCGGCCGGTTCTCCGTGGTGTGGCACGGCGGCGAGCCGCTGGCGGCCGGCCGGGAACACCTGGCGGCCCTGCTCGCGCCGTTCGGCCCCGAGGTCGAGCACCACGTGCAGACCAACGCCACGCTCATCGACGACGCCTGGTGCCGGTTCTTCGCCGAGCACCGGGTCCGGGTGAGCGTGAGCGTGGACGGGCCCCGGGAGCGCAACGGCGACCGGGTGAGCCGGGCCGGCTCCCCGGCGTACGACCGGATCCTGCGCGGTGTCGGCGCACTGCGCGCGCACGGGCTGCCCTTCTCCGCGCTCGCGGTGGTCTCCCGGCCCGAGCCGGGGCTCGCCACCGAGCTGTACGACTACTTCCTCGATCTCGGCTGCGACGTGCTGGGGATCAACATCGAGGAGACCGAGGGGGTCAACACCCGCGACAACTCGCACGACCCGGCGGACGTGACCGCCTTCTGGGCCGAGCTGGTCGCGGCGTGGCGGCGGGATCCCCGGATCCACCTGCGCGAGGTCGAGTGGTCGCTGCGGTACGCCGCGGCGGTCCTGGACGGCGTGGCGGACGACGTGCTGCCCCGCCGGCTGGACCCGATCCCCACGATCGGGCACGACGGCTCGGTCACCGTGCTCTCCCCGGAGCTGGCCGGCTTCACCGACCCGAGGTACGGCGACTTCAGCAGCGGCAACGTGCTGGACACCCCGTTGGCCGAGATCCTGGCCGGCGCGGAGCGCACGCCGTGGGTGGGCGAGTTTCTCGCCGGCGTCGAGGCGTGCCGGTCCAGCTGCCCCTACTTCGGCTTCTGTGGCGGCGGTCACGCCGCCAACCGTTACTTCGAGCTGGGGCGTTTTGACGGTACGGAGACCGAGCACTGCCGCAACAGCAAGATCCGCCTATTGGAGGGAGTGTTGGAGCATGCCCGAGACCACCAGTCACCGGCAGTCTGAGCGGGTGGCGGACGCCGCCCCGGTCGGAGTCGCCGAGCGGGTGCTGGACGCCGCCCCGGGGCTCATCGCACTGCTGCGTGAGGCGGAGGCCGCGCGACGGCTCCGGTCGGAGGTGGCGGGCGGAAACGGCGAGGGCGCGGTCTGCGCCTGGAACCACTTCGAGAACATCCCGACGTTCTACAACTGGAACAACCGACCGCGCTGAGGGTGCGGTACCGGGATCAGGGACCTGTCTGGCGATTCTGCAGGGCAGGTCCCTGATCGTCGGTCGCTACGCCGCTGCGGCGGGCACATGCGTGAGCACGCGGGGGCTACCGCGTGCTCAGCTGCGTCGAGAGGTCAGCGGGTCGGACGGACCCAGGTGTCTGGGTCCTCGTCCGCGTGATCCTCATCATCGTCGTCGACGAACTCTTTGTAGTCGTCGTCGAAGTTGTGCTCAGACTTACCAGCACTCGCCAGTTCACGCTGCAAGGCGGTGAGGTCGGTGTTCGGGGAGTGGTACTTCAACTCCCGGGCCACCTTCGTCTGCTTGGCCTTAGCACGGCCGCGCCCCATGGCTCGACCCCCTCGCACAGAATGCGGGGCAGCCCGAAGGCGGGCCCCGATGACGTCAGGCATCTCTCGTGGCTCTTACGGTACATGGGGATGCCACCGTTCGGCACCTCGGGTTACCGTCAGCCGGCCCTGCGCGTCGCAGTGATCCGGCCGTCACCCAGTGTACCCGGTAAGGGGTGGAGCCATGAGCACCCGTGACACCGGACGAAACGGCACGAACCTGTCCCATCCCCAGCTTAGAACGCGGCCGGGGTCGGGATGGCCCCGGGAGCGGATCCGGACGGTCCGCTCCCGGGGACGGGGTCACCGGAGGTGGATGGTGCGCAACCGGCCGACGTCGGCCATCCGCCGCTCGGCCAGCCGGTCCGCCGCGACCGCCGGCGGGACGCCCTCGGCGTCGGCGAGCTGGAGGATCTCCCGGGTGGTGTCGTAGATCCGGGTGGCCCGCAGCTTGGCCCGCTCGAAGTTGAAGCCCTCGATCTCGTCCGCGACCTGGATGACGCCACCCGCGTTGACCACGTAGTCGGGGGCGTAGAGGATGCCCCGGTCGGCCAGCAGCTTCTCGATGCCGGGGTGGGCGAGCTGGTTGTTCGCCGCACCGGCGACCACCTTGGCGCGCAGCGCCGGCACCGTGTCGTCGTTCAGCGCGCCGCCGAGGGCGCACGGCGCGTACACGTCGATGTCGCCGGCGACCATCATGCTGGCGTCGTCGACCAGGGTGACCTGCGGGTGGTTGGTGCGCGCCCACTCCAGGGCCCGCGGGTTGACGTCGGTCGCCACCACCTCGGCCCCGTCGTCGAGCAGGTGGCGGACGAGGTACTTGCCGACCTTGCCCAGCCCGGCCACGCCGACCCGCCGGCCGGAGAGCGACGGGGTGCCCCAGACGTGCTCGGCGGCCGCGCGCATCCCCTGGAAGACGCCCCAGGCGGTGAGGATCGAGGAGTCGCCGGCGCCGCCGTGCTCGACGCTGCGGCCGGTGACGTAGCTGGTCTCCCGGGCGATCACGTCCATGTCGGCGACGTAGGTGCCGACGTCGCAGGCGGTGTAGTAGCGCCCGGCCAGCGATTCCACGAACCGGCCGTACGCGCGCAGCAGGGCCTCGCTCTTGATCTGCTCCGGGTCACCCCAGATGACCGCCTTGCCGCCGCCGAGATCCAGCCCGGCGAGAGCGTTCTTGTACGCCATGCCGCGGGAGAGGTCCAGCACGTCGGCGAGGGCGGCCTCCTCGCTGTCGTACGGGTAGAAGCGGGTGCCGCCGAGCGCGGGCCCCAGCGCGGTGGAGTAGATCCCGATGATCGCCTTGAGGCCGCTCTGCTTGTCCTGGCAGAACACGACCTGTTCGTGGCCGGTAGATCCCGGGTCGTCGGTGCTGGCGAATACGCCCATGACTGGCTCCTGGTGTCGGTGCGTCCTTGTGGGACGCGTGCCTGGTGGACGCCGGCGGGGATGCTGCCGGTGAGCTTGAGCCTAATATCGGCCGCCGGCTGCCCGTCGAGCGCGGCACGCGTGGTGGGCGGGCGCTGACGGCGACGGGGCGAGGTTCGTGGGAGGATCGCGCCGTGCCGTCGCTCTTCGCTTCTTACCTGCGCGTGTACGAGCCGCTGACCGCTTTCGACCGGGACCGCCAGTCGTACTGGCGGCGCTACGTGTCGGAGGGGCGGGCGGTCGCCCCGGTGGAGGGGCCCGGCCGGCAGCGGACGGCGGTGATCGAGGCGCTCGGCGCCGGCTGGACCCGCCTGCCCGACCTGCCCGAGGAGGCGTACGTCCTGGAGACGGACGACACGCTGCTGGTCTGCCCGTGGAACCTGCGGATCCGGGTGGCCGAGGCGGCGCTGAGCGCCCGCGACGGCGTGCCCTCGGTGCTCGCCGACGCCTTCGTGCCCCCGGTCCTCGCCGGTCAGGCCAAAGCCGTGGTGGACGACTGGCGCAGCGGCGCCCGGGTGCTGGAGCACGGCGTGCCGCGGGTGCACGAGCAGATCGCCACCTGGGGCGTGCCGCTGCGTTGGTTCGTGCTCTTCGACCCGGCGGAGCGGGACCTGGTCACCGAGTCCGATCGGCGGTCGCTGCGCTACCGCACCGAGATCTCCAAGGCCCGGCGCCGGTCGTCGCGGGCGCTCTCGGTGCTGCGCAAGTCGGTCGGCGAGGCTCCGATCACCGAGGCGGTCGAGGAGGCCGCCCGCTGGTTGGAGGAGTTCCACCCGCGCTCGGTGGTGGAACTCGACTACGGCGGCCTGGTCGAGCTGCTGCCCGACGAGACGCTCACCGCGGACGACTCGCCCGAGCTGGTCGCGGCGGGGCTGGCGGGGCTCTCCCGCGGTGAGGCGGAGGAGGCCTCGGCCGCGTACGACAAGCTGGTCGCGCGGTGGCGAGCGGTGCAGCTGCTCGAGCGGTGCAACTAGGGGCATATCGCCCGAGAAGCGCTCCCAAGGCGAGGGGTGCTCGTAGTTGACGCTTCACGAACCGTGATCATGAGTCCGAATAAGGTACTTTCTGCCGTGTAAAAGTCGCATAAATCGGGCATGGTTCATCCGTCCGTCTAGGGACGTTCGGCCGTTCGGCCCATGTCGGACATCGGGGACTAGCCGGACCATGGGAGACGCGTCGGCCGGCGGGACCCCGGCCGATGTCTATACATGTGGAGGAGTGACCGATGGCATCGCGAACGCATGAACCAGAGCCGCTACTCACGCCGGCCGAGGTGGCGTCGATGTTCCGTGTCGACCCGAAGACGGTGACCCGGTGGGCCAAGGCGGGCAAGCTCTCCGCCATCCGCACCCTCGGCGGCCACCGCCGCTACCGCGAGTCGGAGGTCAGGGCCCTGCTGCAGGGGCAGATTCCCCAGCAGCGCCAGGGGGACTGAACCGGCACCCACGTTCGTGGATCAGGGGCGGAGGACTTCGGTCCGCCGCCCCTTTTTCATGCCCGCTCCTCGGTCAGCTCGATCCGGATGCCGACCGTGCCACCCTCGCCCCGGCGCAGCCGGCTGCCGAGCAGGGTGAGTCGACCGAGGACCCGGTACTTGTGCTTGAGCAGACCACGGATCCGCCGGCTGCCGGCCGAGTCGTAGAGGCTCGCGTGGGCCGGCACCGGCACGCCGTGCGGGTGCCCCCGCACGTCGCACGGGCCCACCGTGACGGTGCCGTTGTTACGGATCCGCTTCACCTTGCCGGAGTCGGCCGCCGTCCAGACCGCCAGACCGTTGCCGTCCCGCACCGCCCAGACCGGAGTCGGCACCGGCTGACCGTCCTTGCGGAAGGTCGTCAGCAGGATGTACTTCTCCGCCGACAGGCGGTCCAAGGTGGTCACGTGGCCAGGATACGGCCGCGCGGCTGACTGACCGGCCGGATAGCGTGAAGCTCGTGACGAGTGGACCGCAGATCGGCGATGTGGTGGGTGAGCTGCTGCGGGACACCCTCGCCGTCGCCACCGGGGTCGGTCCCCGACCGATGGTCGGCGGGCGGCTGCCCCGGCCGGTCATCGAGATCATTGAGCGTGACGACGGGCTGATCAACGGCGCGCCGGCCGCGCACTACCTCGACGGGCCGGCGGACTGGCAGCCGTACGACCACCGGGCGGTGGAGCGGGCCCGGGGCGAGACGCTCGACATCGGGGTCGGCGCCGGCCGGATCGCGCTGCGACTCCAGGAACTCGGCGTACCGGTCACCGGGCTGGACACCTCGCTCGGCGCGCTGAAGGTGTGCCGCTACCGGGGCGTGCACCGGCTGGTGCACGGGACGGTGGACGACCACGTCGCCGACGGCCACCGGTACGACACCTTCCTGCTGCTCGGCAACAACCTGGGTCTCTTCGAGGGGCGGGAGCGGGCGCCGGAGCTGCTGGCCGCGCTCGCCGCGCTGGCCCGGCCGGGAGCGCAGATCATCGCGCACGGCACCGACCCGTACGGCACCCGGGATCCGGTGCACACCGGCTACCACGAGTTGAACCGGCGACGGGGCCGGCTCGGCGGTCAGCTCCGGCTCCGGCTGCGCTACCGCGAACTGGCCACCGACTGGTTCGACTACCTGGTCTGCTCGCCGACGGAGTTCGCCGAGCTGGTGCAGGGCAGCGCGTGGCGGTTGACCGATGTGGACGACCGCGACGCGCCGTACTACCTGGCCACCCTCCGACTGGCCGGCTGACGAGCGCGGGCCCCCGCGGAGCGGCAGCGGGCCCCCGCGCCGACTCGGCGGCGGCAGGGGCCCGGGCGCTCAGACCTGGACGGTCGGCGGCAGCGGCTCGGGCGGCAGGCCCCCGTCGCCGTCGACCACCTCGTCCGGGGTGCCGTCCTCGTCGAGGTCGACCATGGTGACGTCCACCTTGCCGTCGCCGTCCGTGTCGAACTGGAACAGGTCAGCCTTGCCGTCGCCGTCGGTGTCCACCACCCAGACGTCGGTGCGGCCGTCGTTGTTGGTGTCCGCGCGCAGCAGGTCGACCCGCTCCTCCCCGCGGGTCTCCACCGTCTCGGTGGTCTCCGCGCCCGCGACGCCTTCCGGTGCCTGGCTCATGTCGACTGGTCCTTCCCTCGGTTGACCGCCGTCTGTACCCGATCCGCCGCGCCCCCACGCATGCCCCCGCGATCCGGACTCATAGGGTCGCAGCATGAGCGAGTGGAGCGCATCGTCGGCCGCGGGTGACCTCCGTGCCGCCGGCGGACGCGGCGGGGAGGCGCAATGAGCGAGCGCAGCGAGCGAATCATCAGGTGCAGTGCGGCTGAGCCTCATGGCGGCACGGAGCGCAGCGGAGTGCCGGTATGAGCGATCGGTTCGTGGTGGTCGGGGCCGGCACGATGGGGCTCGGCATCGCGTACGTGGCGGCGGGCGCCGGGCACGCCGTCGAGCTGGTGGAGGTCGACCCCGCCCAGGGCGCCGCGGCTGTGGCCCGGCTCGGTGAGCTCTGGGACCGGGCGGTGGAACGCGGCAAGCTGACCGCCGACCAGGCCGGCGCGAACCGGGGCCGGGTGACGCTACGCGCCGCCCTGAGCGAGGTCGCCGAGGAGCCGGACGTGGTGGTGGAGGCGGTGCCGGAACGGCTCGACCTCAAGCGGGCCGTCCTGCACGACGCGGAGGCGCTGCGCCCCGCGCTGCTGGGCAGCAACACCTCCAGCATCGCCATCGGCGACCTGGCCGCCGGACTGGCCCGGCCGGAGCGCTTCCTCGGGCTGCACTTCTTCAACCCGGTCTGGGCGATGGCGCTGCTGGAGATCGTGGTGGGCCCGGCCACCGCCGAGCAGACCACCGCGGCGGGTGTCGCACTCGCCGGCCGGCTGGGCAAGGACCCCGTCGTGGTACGCGACCTGCCCGGCTTCGCCACCTCGCGGCTCGGCGTCACGCTCGGCCTCGAGGCGATCCGGATGGTCGCCGACCAGGTCGCCAGCCCCGCCGACATCGACAAGGCGATGGTGCTCGGCTACCGGCATCCGATCGGCCCGCTGGAGCTGACCGACCTGGTCGGGCTGGACGTCCGGCTCGACATCGCCCGCACCCTCCAGGCCGCGTACGGCGACCGCTTCGCGCCGCCGCCGCTGCTGGAGGAGATGGTGGCCGCCGGCCGGCTGGGCAAGAAGTCGGGCCAGGGCTTCTATCGCTGGAAAGGCGGCGTGAAGCAGTGAGCGCGAGGAGTGAGCTTGCGAGCCCCGCAGTCGCGAACGAAGGGCGAGCCGAGTGAGCGGGCTGCGGATCGAGGAACAGCCGGACCGGCTGGTGGTCACCCTGGACCGGCCGGAGAAGCGCAACGCGATCGACGCTGACCTGATCGCCGAGCTGCACGCGGTCTGCGCCGAGTTGGAGGCCCACCCCCGGCTGCTGCTGCTCACCGGCGGCACGGACGGCATCTTCGCCGGCGGCGCCGACATCGGGCAGCTACGCGAGCGGGGCCGGCTGGATGCCCTCGCCGCGATCAACTCGGCCGCGTTCGCCCGGGTCCGGGCGCTGCCCATGCCGACCGTGGCCGCCGTCGACGGTCCGGCGCTGGGCGGCGGCGCCGAGCTGGCGTACGCCTGCGATCTGCGGGTGTGCACCGAGCGGGCGGTCTTCGGTCAACCGGAGGTGCGGCTGGGCATCCTGGCCGGCGCGGGCGCCACCCACCGGCTGCCCGCGCTGATCGGCGAGGCCCGGGCCAAGGAGCTGCTCTTCACCGGCCGGCGGGTGGACGCCGCGGAGGCGCTGCGGATCGGGCTGGTCAACCGGGTGGTGGCCGAGCCGGGCGAGCTGCTGCCGGCCGCGCACGGGCTGCTCGACGAGATGGCCACGGGCTCGGCGCTGGCGCTGCGGCTCACCAAGCTCGCCGTGGACGCCCCGGCGGCCGCCCATCCCCAGGTCGACCTGATCAGTCAGGCGGTGCTCTTCGAGGACGAGGAGAAGCACCGCCGGATGACGGAGTTCCTGGACCGGCGGCGCAGCCGCTGACCCCCCGCGGGCACGGAAACGGCCGCACCGGTTTCCCGGTGCGGCCGTCGTCGTTCGTCGGGCTGGGGCCCGCTCAGTGCCGGATCTGCACGCCGGCGTCGGCCAGCGCCCGGATCACCTGCGCCGACTCGCCGAAGCCGATCACCAGCACGGCGTCCGCGCCGAAGTCCTTGATCTCCTTCGCGCCGCCGCCGAAGTCCACCGGCGGGGCGTCCTCGCCCTCCGGCGGCTGGTAGGTCAGCAGCTTGAGCCGGTCCGCGCTGATCCCGGCCTGCTCCAGTTCCTTCTTGACCACGGCCTGCAGGCCCTCGCCGTAGGAGTCCTTCCGGGCGACGATCGCGATCCGCTGCGAGCCGTCCCGCAGGATCACGTCCGCCAGCGCGCGGCCCTGGAGGCTGTCCGGCGGCGCGGTACGGAAGTAGAGGCCCTTGTCGTCGACCGTGGTCAGACCATCGTCGGTGTTGGACGGGGAGAAGAGGATCCGGCCGGCCTGCACCACGTCCGGCAGCACCTCAAGGGAGATGCCCGAACCGCCGGCCCCGATGATGACGTCGACACCGGCCGCGATGTGCTGCGCCACGGTCGCCTTCGCCACGGTCGGGCTGGTGCCGTCGTCGCCATCGATCCAGGTCACCGGGTCGCCGAGCACCCCGCCGGCGGCGTTGATCTGCTGGATGGCGAGTGTCGCGCCAGCGGCCATCGGCGGGTACGCGAGCGCCAGGTCACCGGTCTTCGGCAGCAGGCCACCGATCACCAGCGGCGAGCCGTCGTTGGCGTCCGCGGCGCCGGTACGCTGCTTCTTCGGCTTGGGCGGCGTCTTGGTGCTCGCCGCCGACTCGCTGCCGGCACCGACGAACTCGGTCTTGCCGTCGTTGAGCTGCTGACCGTCGAAGTGCAGCGTCGCGTAGCTGGCGGTGGCCGGCTCTCCGGCGTCGGTGAAGCCGGCGCGGGTCAGCGAGACGCTGCGGTACTCGATGTCCTGGCCGTTGCGGGCCAGGCTCAGGCAGGTCGCGATGTCCTCGCAGCGCTCGCCCCCGTTGGTCACGGCGACGATCTGCTTGGCGATCGCGGCGGGCTCCGTGCTGCCGGCCAGCTGCGCGGCGAGCGCGCTGATCATCACCGCGTCGTACGTCTCCGCGGCGTAGAGGTAGTCGGTCAGCTTGGGGTCTACGGACCGTAGCCGACTCTTGAAGTCCTCCGGCAACGGCGTCAGCGGCGTGGTGCCCTTCATGCCATCGACGAGGTCTGCCCGTTCCTTCAACTCAGCGGGGAAGGAGTTGAGCATGTTGCCGTCGGTCCCGTAGAGGCGCGCCTGTTGGGTCGTCGCCTCTTCGGGGCTGTCAGTCCCGCAGGCGCTTGTGGCGAGCAGGAACGTGGCGCAGGCAGCCAGTGTGGCCGCACGCGAGCCGCGCGATACGAGCATGATCGTCCTTCCTCCGGCGAAGGTCCGCTGCGCACATTAGCGTGCCGACGCTGGGCGCGGGACCGTGGAGCCGGCTTACTCCGCAGGTCGTCCGCGGTGAGCACGGAGAGTAGCAGTCGGCCGGGTGGCGATGGTCCCTTGACCCGTCCGCCTACTGTGCGGTGCGTGACGGAGCTACCACAGCAGCTGCTCGACGACGCGACCGCCGTGCTCCGCTCGGCGCTGGCCGGAGACGGCGACGCGGTGGTGGGCACGTTCGACGCGGTCGTCGACCGGTCCGGGCTGGCCGGGGCGTACGGGGTGGCCTGGTGCCTCGCCGCCACCATGGTCGGCGACCCCGGGCCGCCCGGCTTGTGCGCCCTGGACTTCCCCGGCATCGACGAGGCCGGCTACGACACCCGCTGGGTGGCCCGCTTCGTCAGCGCGTACGCCAACCGGGACGTGGACACGGGTGAGGCGCTCTTCGGCGCGGCGGCGGCCGACGGGCAGTTGCCCGACTGCCTGCTCACCCTCGCCGGCTCGACGGTGGCCACGCTGCGCAGCCGCGCGGACTGACCCGGCCGGCGGGCCGGGCCTCGACAGCAGCCGGTGTGATAGCTCTGGTGGCATGTCCGAGGCCATGCTCAGCAAGGTCCGCAAACTGCTGGCCCAGGCCGAAGACCCGGCCTGCACCCCCGCCGAGTCGGCGGCGTTCACCGCCAAGGCGACGGAGTTGATCGCCCGCTACGGGGTGGACCGGGCGCTGCTCGCCGCCCGGGAACCGGCGACCGACCCGGTCGGCGATCGGGTGGTCGAGGTGGTCGCCCCGTACGCCCGGGACAAGGTCGGCCTGCTCGCCGCGGTCGCCGACCCATTGCGCTGTCGCTGCGTACGGCGACCGCACGGCAGCGGCTTCGCGATGCACCTCTTCGGTTTCGCCAGTGACCTGGAACGGGTCGACCTGCTCTTCACCTCACTGCTGGTACAGGCCGCCCACGGTCTCGCCGGGACGCTCGTCCCCGCCGGCGAGCAGCCAGCCGCCTTCCGCCGCTCCTGGTTGGCCGGGTTCGCCCAGGTGATCGGTGCGCGGCTGCGCGAGGCCGAGGCCGAGGCGGCGAGCGGGTCGGCAGCGCCCGGGGTGGCGCTGGTTCTGGCGGACCGCTCCGACCGGGTGCGGCAGCGCCTCGCCGAGGTCTATCCGCGACTGCGTACCGCCCCGCGGCGCCGGCTCGCCGGCGGTGGATTCGGTCCGGGGGCCGAGGCGGGCCGTCGGGCCGACCTCGGCGGTCCGGAGGTGGACGCCGGCCCGGGCGCGGACCGCGGCATCGGGCGGTGACCTGACGCCCGCGCGGGCCTGGGTTTCAGGTGAGCGGCGGGCGGTGGCCGTCGACCGTGGCGACATAGCGGGAGAGCAGCTCGTGCCAGCCGACGGTGAGCGCCTTCCGGTAGCCCTCGGCCGCCTCGCCGTGCCGGTCGAAATGGCGGTGTTCCAGCTCGAGCCGGGTCTGCTCCGGCTCCTCGGCGAGGAAGAGCACCTCGACCTCGCTCGCGTGGGCCGGGTCCGGCACCGGCGACCGGTCCGGGCCGATCTGCCAGGTGAAGACCAGCCGTCGGGGTGGATCCCAGGTGAGCACCCGGCCCCAGTCCGCCCGGAAGCCGTAGGGGCCGATCTCGTAGAGCATGCCGCCGGCGCGCGGCTCCATCCCCAGCTCGGCCAGCGCCTGTGGCCCCGACCAGGTGTATTCGCTGACCCACCAGTCGGTCAGCGCCTCGGTGAAGACGGCGAACGCCCGCTCCGCGGGGACGGGGACGGACAGGCCGCAGCGCAACGAGAACTGGTCGACGTCCTGCCGGATGGCGGCCGGATCAGCCATCTCCTGTCCCATAGGCCCGGACAATACCGGCTGATACCCGAGTGTGCACCGGCGCGCGGTTGCCTGGTTCCGGACACCACGCCGGATCGGCCGGTGGTCCGCACCAGACGGCCAAAACGGGGATGGGACGCGGCATTTCGGGTAAGCGCGGCCGGTTGGGCCCGGGCCGTCCCGGGGCAGCCGAGCCGGGAGCGGGGCAGATGAGCGAGACCGAGTCGGGCCAGCGCGGGAAGCCGCGGCCGGGCCAGCCGGATGCCGAGCCGGGGCGGACAGGTCAGGGCCTGGCGCAGCCGGGTCAGGGTGCGCGGGGCCGCCAGCAGGTCCCGCCGGAGCGGCACCTGCGGGAGGGCCGTTGGCCCGCCGAGGAGGAGCCGCGATCGGGCGAGCCGGATGTCCTGCTGGACGTGCCGGAGCTGCGGGTGGGTTCGATCCGGCTCGCCGTGGACGGGCTGGACGCCGATCTGTCCCTCCGGGCACGACTGGCCAACCTGCTCCAGTTGGACGCCGGAGTCCGGGTGCGTCTGGACGCCGTCGAACTCGACATCACCGACGTCCGGGCCGAGGCGCTGCTCAAGGTCCGGTTGGAGCGGCTGATGCGGATCCTCGACCGGGCCCTGGACACCATCGACCAGAATCCCCAGATCATCGACGCGCTGGCGGGTGGCGCCCGGACCGCGCTCGACGACGCGGACCGGGCGGCCCAGCAGCTGACCGGCAACACCGAGCAGCTCGGCAACGTGGTGGACCGGCTCGGGCGGCAGGTCGGGTCGGTCGCCGCACGGGCCGAGTGGACCGGAGCGGGCCCACTGGCCAAGGGCGAGCCGAAGCAGCCGTCGGGCGGGCCGGGCCAGCCGTCGGGCGGTGCGGGCCAGCCGACGGGCGGTGCGGGCCAGCCGACGGGCGGTGCGGGTCAGCCGACGGGCGGTGCGCGTCAGCCCCAGCCGGCGGGCGGTGCGGGCCAGCCTGCGGGCGGAGCAGGCCAGCCGGCAGCCAAGGGCCAGCAGCGGCCCGGCCAGGGTGCGGCGGGCCAGCCGCCGGCCGCGGGCCAACAGCCGGGCCCGAGCGAGGGTAAGAAGCCAGGTTCGAGCGAGGGTGAGAAGCCGGGCCCGGGCGAGGCGCGGCCGGGTACGGCCGAGGCCGGACACGGGTGGCAGCCGGGCCGGGGACGGCCGGGTCAGCCCAGCCAGCCGGGCGGCGAGCAGGGGCGGATGGTGCCGAGTCCGACCGATCTCGCCGAGCAGGCCAGCGAAGCGCTGCGGCAGGCTGGCCGGAGTGTGTGGGAGGCGATCAGGTCCGGCATGGCCCAGCACGGACAGCCGCCCCAGCGCTGAGACCGCTGTCCCGCCGGCCCGCGGCTCACACCCGCCGAGCCCTGGACGGTCCGGACCGACCAGCACGCGGCGCGACAGCGTAGGGATCTTGGCGCCCGGGAACTGAGGCCGCATGAGCCTGAGCGACACGGAGCCGGTGTTGGTCGCCATCCGCCTGGTGGTGGCGGTCGTCAGCCTGGCGCTGCTCGTGTTCGGTCTGCGTGCCGCCGTCACCCGCCGGTTGCCCCGAAGGCGGCTCAGCTTCGGGCGCCTGTCCGAGGAGCAGCGTGCCCAGCCGGTCCGCATCGGTGGCGGGGTCGCGCTGGTGGCTGCTGGTCTACTCGTCCAGCAGGTCGCATCGCTTGTCGCCCTGCCCTTCGCGATCAAACTCTGCCTGTTCGGGGTGGCGCTGGTGCTTTTCGTGACGGCGGTGGGCTGGTTCGCCCTACGGCAGGACTAGCCACCCCTGCTCACTGATGGTGACGGGCCGGGGGGCGATCGCCACGGATCGGTCACGGTCGCGGTCGACCAGACGAATCGTTCCGACGGAGCACGGCTTCGCCGAGGGGCGTACGTCGATAGCGGATCTCGTGCCGGTGTCGCTCTCCGGCGACGAACCCGGCGTCGCGCAGCACCGACAGGTGCTCGGAGACCGTCCCGGCCGCCAGCGCGTGGCGGTGAGCGAGCGTCGTCGTGCTGGCCGGCTCGTCGAGGCCGAGCAGCAGCACCGTCCGGGTTCTACCGATCAACCGGCCCAGAGCCCTATGCCGGTCGGCGGAAAGGGGCTGCCAGAGCGCGCCGAGCCCGCGCGCCGGATAGATCACGGTGGGCTGCCACGGCTGGTCCACGATGACGACGACCTGATCCCACTTGAATGCGCTGGGCACCAGGACAAGTCCCTCGCCGCGCAGATCGCGACGCTCGTCGCCGCCGTACTCACGGGTCAGCACGCCGTTGTTCCAGCGCAGGCGGGGGTGCAGCTCGGCGAACAACCGGTCCAGGCCGCCTTCGGCGAGACGTCGGGTCTGAAAGCCCACATCGGCGTCGAGCAGCCCGCGTACCTGCGGCCAGACCGGTTCGACCAGGACCCGCCACACATGCTCCACGAGTGAGACCAGCGTCTGAAGGACAAGAGCCGGCTCGCCCAGCAGGAGTCGTCCGGTCGCGGACCCGGCCGCCCCCGGGTTGTCCGCCAAGGACCGTCGCACCTCTGCGCGTACCCGATCATGGTCTGTGGCCGCGAGGGCCGCGAGTTCGTCCTCGAACCGGGTGTGCGGGCCGGCCGGCGGCGGCGAGAGGAAATCGGGGGTGTAGCCGCGACGCGGCTGGAGCAGGGCGATCGGCCGCAGGTCGAGTTCCCGCGTGTCGATGGTGTCGAGCCAGCGCTGGTGCGGGCCGACGCCTTCGCGGGGGGAGAGCAGGCGCACCGCGGACAGCGTCTCCAGCATGGGTGAGACGGCGAAGCGGCAGCGCAGCAGATCAGCAGGGCCGAATCGCAGCATGATCGCCATCCGCACCACCCGTGGAAGGAGAAGGAGACTCGGCAAGGGCCGAATCTCTGGCGGGCACGGTACCAACCCCCGCAGAGTTCCGGTCCGAACCGACGATCATGAGGAGAACGAGGATGAGCCCGAACACCGACTGGGAGCAGCGCAGCGCGGACCTGTGGGCGGCCTTCAACGCGGCGCCCGACGACTGGGACGGAGAGGCGTTCCGTGAGCGGGTTGGCGCCCTCGCCGACGAGTTGGGACCGGATCATCCGGTGGCGGCGTTCGAGCGGGCCTGCGCCTGGGACTCGACCGGTCACTCGGACAGGGCGGTCCCGCTCTACCGCACGGCGCTGGAGTTGGGCCTCGACGGCATCCGGCGGCGGCGGTCAGTGATCCAGATGTCCAGCTCGCTGCGGAACGTGGGGCAGGCCGAGGAGAGCGTCCGGCTGCTGACCGAGGAGCGCGAGCGCGGCTCCGACGAACTCGACGATGCGGTCTGCGCGACGCTCGCGCTGGCCCTGACCAACGTCGGCCGGGAGCGGGAGGCAGTGTCGATCGCGGTCGGGGCGCTCGCCAGGCACCTGCCGCGCTACCAACGGTCGATGGCCAACTACGCCCGGCTCCTGGTCGAGACCGCCTGACTTCGCCGCCGGCAAAGTTGGGGCGGTCACTAGCGCCAATAGGTTTGTTATGGAAACCTGTTGGCATGACTAGTGAGTCGATCCCCGCCGGCGGCGATCCCCGCCGGCTCCTGGCCGATGCGCGCGACCTCGCGCGCCGGGTTCGTCTGGCCCAGCGGGTGACGTGGTTGCCGCTGCTGGTGCTGGCCCTGGTGACGTTCGGGGCGATCCTGGTGTACCGCTTCAGCCAACCGGTCCTCAGCGACTGCCAGCCGGTGGCGGACGGCCAGGTCTGCAAGGCCTGGTACCGGGCCGCGCAGTTCTACTGGTGGGCGGCGCTGGTGCTGGCGTACGTGGTGATCGCCGGCGGGTACCTGCGGGTCGCCCGGGCCCGGGGACTGGGCACCCGGGTGCTGCCGTACGTGCTCACCGGCGTCGCGCTCGTCGTGCTGTCCGCCGCCGTCTCGGGGGCGTGGAGCATCCTCGACCATCCGTACTACCCCGACGAGCCGCCCGCCTTCGTCCAGTTCCTGTTCCGGCTGCTCGATCCGACCGGCGCGATCGGCTTGGCCCTGCTGGTGCTGGCCTGGCTGGAGCGACGCGTCGCGCTGGCGCTGTTCGCCCTCGGGTACCTTGCGGTGGTGCTGGTGCCGATCAACTTCGGGTGGGGGATCGGCTGGGGGCCCCGGTGGGCATTCGCCCCACAGCTGGTCATCAACGGCGGCCTGCTGCTGCTGGGCAGCGCCGGCTTCGCGCTGGCGCAACGGCTGCGGGGGTCCCGGTGACCGGCCCCGCCGACCCCCCGGCACCCGACGAGACCGAATCACCACATCCGGTCACCGGCCTGGACGACGTGGTGCACCAGCGGGTCCGGCTGGGCATCCTCACCATCGCGCACGAGGCCCGTCGGGTGGAGTTCGGCTACCTGCGCACCCAGTTGGAGCTGACCGCCGGCAACCTCTCCCAGCACCTGGGCGTGCTGGAGACGGCCGGCCTGGTCGGGGTCGAGAAGGGGTACGCCGGGCGGCGCGGCCGCACCTGGATCACGCTCACCGCCGCGGGCAGCGCCGCGCTCGCCGAAGAGATCGGGCGGCTGAAGCTGCTCATCGCGCGGGTCGAGACCACCGAGACCCCGGACCGATGAGCACCGGACCGACCGGTCGCGACGAGTTCCAGCCGCCGATTAGCGACGGCCGACACAGCAAGATCCCCACCTGCGTTTCCGCTGGTGGGGATCTCTGTAGCCCGGCGAAAGGCTATGTGGCCAGGGGCGGGGTCGAACCGCCGACCTTCCGATTTTCAGTCGGACGCTCGTACCAACTGAGCTACCTGGCCGGGCCGCTCGGACCATGCTACCCAAGTGGCGGACATCCCGCCGGAGGGCCACACGCTCCGATACGCAGAACGCCGCGCATGTTTCGCGCGGCGTAAGCGCTGCGGTCCTGACGGGACTTGAACCCGCGACCTCCGCCTTGACAGGGCGGCGAGCACTCCAACTGCTCCACAGGACCTAGCTTTTGTTGCTCCGGCTTGCGCCGGTCGTGCCCCCAACGGGATTCGAACCCGTGCTACCGCCTTGAAAGGGCGGCGTCCTGGGCCGCTAGACGATGAGGGCGGCCCCGCCATCATTGCACATTGGCAACGTCAAGCGGACTTGCTCCCATCCGGCCCCGCCGGAGGCTTGGAAAGCATACGTGATGTCCCTGCGGTCGACAAAACCGGTATGGCTCGGGCCCGCCGAGCCCGGAAAACCGCAGGTCGGAGGGGTCTAGCGGAGCCGAGTGACGCCGAAGCGCCGCTTCAGGTCGGCGATCACCGCGGGGCAGGCGGCGAAGGTCGCGGCCCGGTCGCCGCCCCCGTCGTGCAGCAGCACGATGGAGCCGGGCCGGACCGCGGCCAGCACCCGGTGCTTGATCGTCGTGGCCGGCGGCTTGGCCCAGTCCTGCGGGTCGACGCTCCAGTGCAGCGAGCGCATGCCGAGCTGCTTGGCGACCGCCACCACCTCGGGCGTCCACCGCCCGCCGGGCTGCCGGTAGAAGGCGATCGGCGCGCCGGGGGCGGCCGTCTGGATCGCCTTGTTCGTCCGGACCAGGTCGGCCCGGATCTCCGCGACCGGCAGCCGGCCGAGGTCGATGTTGTGCTTCCAGCTGTGGTTGCAGAGCTGGTGCCCCTCGCGGACGATCCGCCGGACCAGCTCGGGATGGCGCTGCGCCTCCCGTCCCACCAGGCAGAAGGTGGCCGTGACCTTGGCTGCCCGCAGCCGGTCGAGGATCTTCGGCGTCCACGTCGGGCTCGGCCCGTCGTCGAAGGTGAGCGCGACCGGGCGTACGCCGGTGGTGCGTCGCAGCCCGGCCGGCAGTTTGGCCGGCAGGGGGCGGACCGGTTTGCCGGTGGTGGGAGGACGGGTCGGCCGCGGCGAGACCGTCGGTTTGGGACTGGGCGCCGGGGTGGTGGAGGGGCTGGGGGCGGGGCCGCCGACGGCGACGACGCGGCCCGGCTGGGCGCAGCCGCCGAGGACCAGGACCAGACCCAGGGCGTACGCCAGCAGGGCGCGGGATCTCATCTGTTCGCTCCCGAAGGGGGTCGGGGTACGCGGACCACCCGACGCTAGTGGACGCCGTCAGACCCCGACACCCCCGGTCACCGCTCCAGTGAGTCCCGTACCGCCACGACCAGTGCGACCGCCTCGGCGAGCTGTGTGGGGTGGACCACCCCGGCGGGCAGCGTCTCGGTCGACCAGCCGGGGCCGGCGGCGAGCACCAGCAGTGGCCGCCGGGGCGCGGCGAGCAGCGCGTCGAGCTGGGCCGGGTCGGCGGTGGCCCGGCTGTGTGACCAGAGCACCACGGCGGCCGGCCCGGTCCGGTTGACCGCCTCCAGCAGGGCTGGCACGGGCACCCGGGCGCCGAGCATCCGGTAGCCGACGCCGGCTTCGGCGAGCGCGGCGGCGAGCGCCTCCAGCGGCAGCGTGTGCTGCTCCTCGTCGGCGCAGGAGAGCAGGATCCGCGCCGGCCCACCCGGGGTGGCCGTCCGGCTGGCCGCGGCGAACGCCTCGGAGACGCAGCGGGACATCAGGTGTTCCACCTCGATCAGTCCGCCGGTCGCGGCGTGCCGCTCGCCGATGCCGGCCAGCACCGGCCGGAGCAGCCGCTCCCAGGTGGCGACGACCCCGTCGGCGGCCAGGGCGCGGGCGGCCGCCTCGCCGATCGCCGCGGAGTCCAGCCGCATCGCCGCGCGAGCCAGCCCTCGGGCGGCCGGTCCGGCCCGGCCGACCGGAATGGTCGGGCCGCCGTCCCGGACGCCGGCCGGCCGCGGCCGGCCCAGGTCCTCGGCGCGTACCGGATCGGGTGCCTGGCGGGCCCAGCGGGCCGCCTCGGCCGGGCTGACCCCGTCGGCGGTGAGCCGCCGCATGATCTCCAGACGGGCCAGGTCGGTCGCCGTGTAACGGCGGTGCTGACCCGCCTCGTGCTGACTGGGCCCGAGCCCGTAGCGCTGGTGCCACGTGCGCAGGGTGGTCACCGCGACCCCGAGCCGACGGGCCACCGCACCCGCGCTCAGCGCCTCATCGGCCACCCGACCGCTCCGGCGCCTCATCGGTCGGTAGGCCGGACGGTGCCACGGTGGGCTTACTCGGGTCGGCGGGGTGCAGCAGCCGGTCGACCACCCCGCCCAGCCAGGGTGAATAGGCCCGGGGATCGGCCTCGAGGTCGGCCGCCACCGCGGCCGGCTCGGCCCAGCGCAACTCGGCCACCTCGGCCGGGTCCGGCAACAGCGGCGCGCCGGGGCGGAACTCGCCCCGCAGGACGTGGTCGTACTCGAACTCGACCCGGCCGGTGGCCGGGTCCTCGGCGTAGTAGACGTACACCCCGACCTCGGTCAGCTCGACCGGGCCGGTGCCCAACTCCTCGCGCAGCCGCCGGTTGGCGGCCTCGCTCAGGGACTCACCCGGCCCCGGGTGGCCGCAGCAGGAGTTGGCCCAGCGCAGCGGGAAGCGGGTCTTCACGGCGGCCCGGCGCTGGAGCAGCACCTGCCCGTCCGGGTCCACCAGCATCACCGAGAAGGCCCGGTGCAGCTGGCCCGGCGGTTGGTGCGCGGCCGCGACCGTGGTCTCCCCGTGTGCCCGCCCCTCCTCGTCGACCAGCTCGACGAGGTGCTCCTCGCGTTGGCTCATCGATTGCCTCCCGTGATGCGGCCGGCCGCCAGCTTGCCGGAGATGAGCACCATCGGCACGCCCACGCCGGGCTGGGTGCCCGAGCCGACGAAGACCACGTTGGAGAGCGTCCGGTGCAGGTTGTTCGGGCGGAACGGGCCGGTCTGGCGGAAGGTGTGCGCGGCCGCGAAGGGGGTCCCGGCGGCCATGCCCTGGGCGGCCCACTCCGCCGGCGTGATCGTGCGCAGCACCTCGACGCCGGCGCCGAAGCCGACGTAGCCGCGCTCCTCGAGGGTGCCGATGAGCCGGTCGGCGTAGCGGCGCGGCAGGTCGCCGTGCCAGTCGAACGGGGCCCTGTCGAGGTTCGGCACCGGGGCGAGCACGTAGTACGTGTGCCGGTCCGGTGGCGCCACCGTGGGGTCGGTCCGGCTCGGGTTGGTGACCAGCAGCGACGGGTCGGACATCAGCTCGCCCCGCCGGATGACCTCATCGAAGGTGCCCTTCCAGGACCGTCCGAAGTGGATGTTGTGGTGGGCGATCTTCGCATACTCCTGGCGCGAGCCCACGTGCAGCACCACACAGGACGGCGAGTAGGCGAGCCGGCGCTGGCGGCCCGGGGGCAGCAGGTCACGGTAGGCGACCGGCAGGTCGGGGTTGAGCACCACCACGTCGGCCGGGACCAGTTCGCCGTCGGCGGTCAGCACCCCGGTGGCCCGGCCGTTCGCGGTGCGTACCTCGGTCACCGTGGTGTCGTAGCGGATCTGCACGCCGTGCTTCTCGGCGGCGCCGGCCATACCCCGGGAGACCGCGTGCACGCCGCCGCGCGGGAACCAGACCCCGGCCACCGAGTCGAGGTACGCGATCACCGCGTAGATGGCCAGCGCGTCGTGCGGGGCGAGCCCGGCGTACATGGCCTGGAAGGAGAAGATGCGCTGGGTGCGCGGATCGCGGAAGAACTGGCCGATCTTGGTGTGCAGCCGGCGGAAGGCGCCACCGGCGAGCAGCTTGAGCAGGTTGCCGGTGAGCAGGTCGACCGGGCTGTCCAGGTTGCGTTCGATGAAGTCGGCCCGCTCCAGCTGCCACAGCCGGCGGGCGTAGTCGACGAAGCGCAGGTAGCCGTCCGCCTCCCGGGGGCCGCACACGCGGGCGATCTCGGCGGCCATCCGGGTGGTGTCGGTGATGACGTCGAGCGTCGAGCCGTCCGGGTAGTAGGCCCGGTAGGCCGGGTCGAGCGGGGTCAGGTCGAGCCAGTCGTCCAGCTCCTCGCCGACCGCGCCGAGCGCCTCGGCGATCAGCTCCGGCATGGTGAGCACGGTCGGGCCGGTGTCGAACTCGTAGCCGTCGACGCCCAGCCGGCCGGCCCGGCCGCCGGGCACCGACTCGCGTTCCAGCACCGTCACCTGTCGGCCGCTGCCGGCCAGGTGCAGCGCACAGGCCAGGCCACCGAGGCCGGCACCGACGACCACCACCCGGTCCGTTCGTCCGCCCACCGTCCGCACGCGACCACCTCCTCCCGGGAAACCGCCCATCATGCCCGCCGGTCCGTGGCCGCGACGGCCAGCCGTGCCAGCGCACGGCGCGCGCCCACGTCGATCGCCGCGCCGTCCAGCGCCGCCAGCGCCTCGGCCACCCGGTCGGAGATCATCCGCCGTACCCGGGCGACCGCGCCGGTCAGCTCGACCAGCTCGGCCAGCCTGGCGACCTCCCGCTGCCCCGCAGGCGCGCCGGCGGGCTCCAACGCCCGGCGCTGTGCCGGGGTGGCGAGCTGTCGGGCGAGCATCATCAGCACCGTCGGCTTGCCGGTGCGCAGGTCGTCGCCGGCCGGTTTGCCGGTGGTCACCGGGTCGCCGTAGACGCTGAGCAGGTCGTCGCAGAGCTGGAACGCCTCGCCGACGGCGAGGCCGTAGCGGGTGTACGCGGCGACCTGCGGCGCGTCGGCGGTGACACCGGCCAGGGCGGCGCCGAAGTGCAGTGGCCGCTGAACCGTGTAGCTCGCGGTCTTGTAGCGGACCACCCGCAGTGCCCGGTCGACCGACCAGCCCGCCGCCTCGCTCTCGCCGAACACGTCGAGGTACTGCCCGGCGATGGTTTCCACCCGCATCTGGTCGTAGCAGCGGCGCACCTCGAGCAGCCGGTGCGGCGGCACGACGGCGTGCGCCAGCAGCCGGTCGGCCCAGACCATGCAGAGGTCACCGACGAGCACCGCGACCGACTCGCCGAACCGCCCCGGGTCGCCCCGCCGGCCGGCGGCGGCATGCTGCGCGGCCACCGCCACATGCGTGGTGAGCCGACCGCGCCGGGTGGTGGAGGCGTCCATCACGTCGTCGTGCACCAGGGCGAAGGTGTGCAGCAGCTCCAGCGCGGCGAACGCCGGCACGACCGGTGGCAGGGGCGCCGCGTCGCCGACCAGCCCGCGCCAGCCCCAGTAGGCGAACGTGGGGCGGATCCGTTTGCCCCCGGCGAGAACGGCGTCCCGGGCGGTGGCCGCGAAGTCGCCGATCGCCGGGTCGATCTCGGTGAGCGAGTCGACCTCGGCGGTCAGGAAGGCGGCGAGCGTGTCGTCGACGGCGTCGACCAGGTCGCCGGTGTGGTCGGCCAGGACGGTGCGGGCCGGCTCGCTCCGGCGGGCCGGCTGCACCGGCACGCGGAGCACATCGTCCGCAACCGCGTCGTTGGCCATGCGGCCGAGGGTACCCTAGAGTTACGAGTTGCGTCGATTGGTGCGTCGATATTGGAGGAGGAGGCCGGTGGACACGGATCTCACCGCTGCCTACGACCGCTGCCGTGAGCTGCACCGACGCCACGGCCGCACCTACTATCTCGCCACCCGGCTGCTCCCCGGGTGGAAACGCCGACATGTGCACGCCCTCTACGGCTTCACCCGGTACGCCGACGAGATCGTGGACCGCACCGACGACCTGCCGCCGACGGAGCGCGCCGCCCGGCTCGACGACTGGGGCGGCCGGTTCATGGCCGGCCTGCACGGCGAGCCGATCGACGATCCGCTGCTCCCGGCGGTGCTGCACACCATCGCCGTCTTCGACCTGGACCGGGACGACTTCGCCGCGTTCCTCAAGAGCATGGCGATGGACCTGACCGTCAGCTCCTACCGGACCTACCCCCACCTGCTCGACTACATGGAGGGCTCGGCCGCGGTCATCGGCACGATGATGCTGCCGATCCTGGGCAGCGGCGACCCGATCGCGGCCCGGGAACCTGCCCGGCAGCTCGGCTTCGCCTTCCAGCTCACCAACTTCATCCGCGACGTGGCCGAGGACCTGGACCGGGGGCGGACCTACCTGCCGGAGGAGGACCTGACGCGGTTCGGGGTGACCCGGCGGGACCTCGTCGACGCCCGTCGGCACGGCCGGGCCACCCCGGCGATCCGCGAGCTGATCGCCTACGAGGTGACCCGGGCCCAACAGCACTATGCGGCGGCGGCACCCGGGATCACCATGCTCGCGCCCGCGTCACAGTCCTGCATGCGGACGGCGTACGCGCTCTACGGCGGGATCCTCGACGAGGTGGCCGCGCAGGACTACGACGTCTTCGCCCGCCGGGCCGTGGTCCCGCAGCGGCGGCGGCTCAGCGTGGCGGCCCGCGCGCTGCTCGCCCCGACGGGCACCCCGGTGGTCGTACCCGGGCCGCCGGGTCCGGCCGCTCGGTGACCGCGCGCACCGCTCGGTGACCGCCGCCCGCACCGCGACCCCTGCTGCCGGCGCGGGCGGTCAGAGGCAGCTGTGCAGCGCCTCGGCCAGCTCCTCCACCCGGTCGAAGTCGGCCAGCCGGGCGGTGGCGTAGGCGAAGGCGTAGCCACGCTGCGGGTCGGCCCAGCCGCAGCTCCCGCCGAGCCCGCCCATGCCCCAGCTGCCGTCCTCCTCCCACTGCATGCCCAACGTCCACCGGGTCCGCCGGTCCAGCACCAGGTCCGGCCCGTCGTACTGGACCCGGGTCGCCTCGGCGACCAGTTCGGGGCTGAACAGCCGGACGCCGTCCAGCGTGCCGCCGGCGAGCAGCCCGGCGTAGAGCCGGGCCAGCCCGGTCGCGGTGGCGTGCAGGTTCACCGCGGGCATCTCGGCGCCGCGCCAGAGCGGGCTGTTCAGCACCGCGACGTCCAACCCGCCGGCCGGATTGGAGACGGCCCGGGCCCGCAGCGAGCCCGGTTCGCCGACCATCCGGACCGGCCAGTCCGCGTCGCCGTAGGAGAGGTCGGCGCAGCGCCGCTGGTCCGCCGGGCTCAACCCGAAGCCCAGGTCCAGCCGCCACGGGCCGGCGATCTCGTCGGCCAGGAACCGGCCCACCGACCGGCCGTCCACCCGCCGTACCAACTCGCCCACCAGGTGCCCGTACGTCCAGGCGTGCTCGCCGGCGGCGGTGCCCGGCGTCCACTCCGGCTCGGCGGTGGCGAGGTCACCGGCGAGCAGGTCCCAGTCCGCCACGGCGGTCGCCGGCCGGGGCGCCGGGAAGGCCGGCAGGCCGGCGGTGTGGCTGAGCACCTGTCGGACGGTGGCCGGGGCCCGGAAGTCCGGCCAGTACGCGGCGACCGGATCGTCCAGCCCGAGCCGGCCCCGGTCGACGAGCAGCAGCAGGCAGAGCGCGGCCACCGGCTTGCCGACCGAGTAGACGTTGACCAGGGTGTCCGGCCGCCACCCGGCGGCGTCCAGGCCGGCCGCGGTGACCCCGCCGACCAGGTCCACCACCGGTCGGCCGTCGTACCAGATGGCCAGCGACGCCCCGGTCTCCCGACCGGTGGCCAGCAGGTCGTGGAAACAGTCGTGTACGGCGGCGAAGCGGACGTCGGGCATCCGGCCACGGTAGGCGATCGACCTGTCCCGGGTGGTCGACTTTTCGGGGCCTGGCTGGCTCGGCGCGGTCGGCTGGGGGATGCTGTCCGGGTGGCGGAGCCGGAGCAGGTGGACGTGGTCGTGGTCGGGCTCGGCGTCGGCGGCGAGGAGGTGGCCGGGCGGCTCGCCGAGTCCGGCCTGACCGTCGTCGGCATCGAGCGGGACCTGGTCGGTGGGGAGTGCCCGTACTGGGGCTGCATCCCGAGCAAGATGATGATCAGGGCGGCGAACGCGCTCGCCGAGGCGCGCCGCGTCGACGGGCTCGCCGGCACCGCCGAGGTGCGGCCGGACTGGGCGCCGGTGGCGAAGCGGATCCGTGCGGAGGCCACCGACAACTGGGACGACCGGGTCGCGGTCGAGCGGTTGGTCAACCGGGGTGGCCGGTTCGTCCGGGGCAGTGGCCGGCTGGACGGGCCCGGCCGGGTCCGCGTCGGCGACCAGGTGTTCCAGGCCCGGTACGGCATCGTGCTGGGCACCGGCACCCGGCCGTCGGTGCCGCCGATCGAGGGCCTGGCCGACACCCCGTACTGGACGAACCATCAGGCGATCGAGGTCGAGGAGCTACCGGAGTCGCTGCTGGTGCTCGGCGGCGGAGCGATCGGGCTGGAACTCTCCCAGGTCTTCGCCCGGTTCGGGGTCCGGGTCACCGTCGTCGAGGCGCTGGACCGGGTGCTCGCCGTCGAGGAGCCGGAGGCCTCCGAGGTGGCCGCCGCGGCGCTCCGGGCCGACGGGGTGGAGATCCGGACCGGCTTGCGGGCCGAGCGGGTCGAACACGACGGGCAGCGGTTCACCCTGCACGCCGGTGGCGCCGAGTTCACCGCCGAGCGGCTGCTGGTGGTCACCGGCCGCCGTGCCCACCTGGAAGAGTTGGGGCTGGACACCGTCGGGGTGGACCCCGGCCAGCGCTACCTGCGGGTCGACGACCGGATGTCCGCCACGGACGGCATCTGGGCGGTCGGCGACGTGACCGGCGAGGGCGCGTTCACCCACATCGCGATGTACCAGGCGGGGATCGTGGTCGCCGACCTGCTCGACCGGACCCGGCATGAGAAGGCCGGTGCGGACCCCAGCGGTACCGCGAGCGTGGTCGGCGGCGCCATGGGCGCGGCCAGCCGGCTCGGCGCCAGCGGGTCGAGCGGATCGGCGGGCACCGTGCCGCGCGCCGACTACCGGGCGCTGCCCCGGGTCACCTTCACCGACCCGGAGGTCGGCGCGGTGGGGCTGACCGAGCAGCAGGCCCGGGACCGGGGGATCAACGTCCAGGTGGGCTTCACCAAGCTGGGCAGCTCGACCCGGGGCTGGATCCACCAGGTCGGCGACGAGGGCTTCATCAAGCTCGTCGCGGACGCCGACCAGGGGGTGCTGATCGGGGCGACCTCGGCCGGTCCGGCCGGCGGCGAGGTGCTCTCCGGGCTGGTGGTCGCGGTGCACGCCGCGGTGCCGCTGAGCCAGCTGCGGCACATGATCTACGCGTACCCGACCTTCCACCGGGCCATCGAGGAAGCGTTGCGCAACCTCAAGTGACGGTCGAGTGGTGACCGGAAGTGGTCGAGCCGGGACTTTTTGCTGTCCAGTTCTTGCACCAGCTTGACGTAGGATTGCGGCCGTGACGAAACGGCTCACCGAGGTAGCGAAGAAGGCCGGCGTCAGCGAGGCCACCGTCAGCCGGGTGCTCAACGGTCGGGGCGGGGTCTCCGAGGCGACCCGGACGGCGGTGCTGACCGCGCTGGACGTGCTCGGCTACGAGCGGCCCACCAAGCTGCGCGGCGAGCGCGCCCGACTGGTCGGGCTGGTGCTGCCCGAGCTGCAGAACCCGATCTTCCCGGCGCTGGCCGAGGTGGTCACCGGGTCGCTCGCCCAGCGCGGCTACACCCCGGCGCTCTGCGCCCGGACCATCGGCGGAGTGTCCGAGTCGGACTACGTCGAGATGCTGCTCGACCACCAGGTCTCCGGGGTGATCTTCGCCGGTGGCTCGTACGCGCTGGCCGACGCCACCCACGAGCACTACCGGCGGTTGACCGACCGCGGTCTGCCGGTGGTCCTGGTCAACGCGGGCGTGGACGAGTTGGGGTTTCCCCGGGTCTCCACCGACGACGCGGTGGCGGTGGAGCAGGCGTACGGCCATCTGCGCTCGCTCGGCCACGAGCGGATCGGCATGGTGCTCGGCCCCGAGGACCACGTTCCGTCCCAGCGGAAGCTGGCCGCGATGATCCAGGTGGCGGGCTGGGCCGACGGGGACGAGTGCGTCGAGCGCTCCAGCTTCTCCATGGAGGGCGCCCGGGTCGCCGCCACCAAGCTGGTCGACCGGGGGGTCACCGGCGTCATCTGCGCCAGCGACGTGTTGGCCCTCGGGACGATCCGGGCGGCCCGCCGGTTGGGTCGTTCGGTGCCGGCCGACATCTCGGTGGTCGGCTTCGACGACTCCGCGTTCATGACCTGCACCGACCCGCCGCTGACCACCGTCCGCCAGCCGATCGAGACGATGGGGCAGGCGGCGGTGAACCTGCTGGTCACCCAGATCGAAGGGGTCGGCGTGCTGCACGACGAGCTGCTCTTCGAGCCCGAGTTGGTGGTACGCGGCTCGACCGCTCCCGCTCCCGCCCGCTGACCGACCCACCGAACAGGGACCGAGCGGCCCGGTTGGACACACCGGGCGACAGGCCCGTGGCCTCCTGAACGACACGCTGGCCGTCGACCGCTTCCCGCGGCCGGCGGCCAGGTTTCGTCGCGCGTCGATCACGTGGGTCAAACCGCTTGATCCACCTGGTTGGCCAGCCGAACGCGGCCCAGCCCTCGAACGCGGCCTACCCCCCCGACCGCGGCCCGCCCCCGAACGCGGCCCGGTCGGCTCAACGCAGCCACGCCCGCCGGGCGCGGCCGTCGGGTTGCCCGTTGGGCGTGCTCACCAGCTTGGATGCGTGCTGCCGGGGGTGGCGTGGTGCCCGAGCCGGCCGTTCAGGTCTCCCGGCAGTTTCGTCGTAGTCTTTCGAATTCCAGTCCAGTTCTTGCGGCAGCCGATTCGACTTTGTATCGTCATCGCCACGAAACATCCCGAGCAAGAGAGCTAGATCACCATCCCGCGCTGGCCCCGACGCGGCTCCAGGGGTCAGGTCCAGACGGCGGAGACAGATCAGTTGCAGGGCATCGCCGCGGTGACGACCACCGCGGGTCAGCGAAGGTCATGGACACACCCGTTCGGAGAAGGGATGGACAGATGTCCGTACCGCAATACCGAAAGGCTGCGGCGATAGCGCTCGTGGCCGGCCTGGGGTTCAGCCTCACGGCATGCTCCACGAAGAGCGACGACAAGGACACGAACGCAGGCGGCAAGGTCACCATCACGGTCGACTGCCAGCCGGTCGGCTCCCAGAAAGAGCTGTTGCAGAACTGGAACGACGATGTCGCCGAGTTCCAGCGGCAGAACCCGGACATCGTCATCAAGAGCGTGAGCGTCGGCGAGCAGTGCAACAACCCGCCGGACTTCACCGCCCGCCTCGCCGGCGGCACCGTGACCGACGTGTTCTACGGGTACATGACCGACCTCCAGCAGGTGCTCGACTCCGGTCAGGCGATGGACATCACCGAGTACGCCAACAAGGACAACGTCCCGACCTGGGACAGCGTCGACCCGGCGCTCAAGGAGGTGTTCACCGACGGCGGCAAGCTCTACGCCGTCCCGGTGAAGAACTACTCGATGGGCCTGGTCTACAACAAGGTCCTGTTCCAGCAGGCGGGGCTCGACGTCAACAACCCGCCCAAGACCTGGGCCGAGGTCCGGGCCGCCGCGAAGAAGATCTCCGCGCTCGGCAACGGTGTCGCCGGCTACTCCGAGTACAGCGCGGGCAACACCGGTGGCTGGCACTTCACCTCCCTGCTCTACTCGCAGGGCGGCCAGGTGCTGACCCCGGACGGCAAGAAGGCCGACTTCAACAACGCGATGGGCAAGCAGGTCCTGCAGAACCTCAAGGACATGCGGTACGGCGACAACAGCATGGGCGCCCGCCAGCTGCTGCAGTGGGGTGACCTGCTGACGAACGCCGGTGCGGGCAAGGTCGGCATGTTCATCGGTGCGCCGGACGCCACCCAGGCGATCGTCAGCCAGTTCCAGGGCAAGTTCCAGGACTGGGCGATGGCCCCGCTGCCCGGCCAGGACGGGCCGGCTAAGGGAACGCTCGGTGGTGGCGAGGGCTACTTCTTCAAGAAGGGCCTGACCCCCGAGCAGGTCGAGGCCGGTCTGAAGTGGATCGCGTACCAGAAGCTGACGCCGGGCAAGGGCCAGTTCGACTACGCCCGGGCCAAGCCGCAGAACTACCCGGTGGGTCTGCCCCAGCCGCTGCTCTTCGCCAACGGCAGCGAGGCGCAGAAGCAGGAGCTGGAACTGCGTAAGGCGAACGCGAACGTCGACACGGCGAACTTCGCGATCTTCGAGGCGACGCCGGTGCCGATCAAGGGTGAGCCGCGCAACGCGCAGGCGGTCTACGCGGTGCTCGACGCCGCGATGTCCGGGGTGCTGACGAACCCGAACTCGAACATCGACGCGCTGCTCAAGACGGCCGAGGAGAAGGTCAACCAGCTCCTCGCCGCCGAGAGCTGATCCGACGGTGTGGGGGCCGGCCCGCCGGCCCCCACACCATCCGCGCCGAACCGTCCGGTCACCGACTCACCAGGAGTTGCCTTGGCGATCACCACCGCCCCGGGGACCATCAGCGCAACCGGTCGCCCCCCGTCGCCGTCCCCGGCCGGGCGTACGAGCCGCAAGGTACGCGACAACCTCACCGGACACGCGTTCCTGATCGGGGCGGTGATCTGCTTCGCCGTCTTCTCCTGGTACCCGATGATCCGCGGCATCGTGATGAGCTTCCAGCGCACCCGGCGGGGCGAGACCACCTGGGTCGGCTGGGACAACTACGCCCGCATCATCGCCGACCCGAGCTTCTGGCCCGCGTGGCAGAACACGTTCTACTTCACCGTCCTCGCGCTCGTCCTCGGGTACGCGGTGCCGTTCTTCGTGGCGATCCTGCTCAACGAGTTCCGGCACGCCAAGGGGTATCTGCGGATCCTGGTCTACCTGCCGGTGATGCTGCCGCCGGCCTCGGCGCTCTTCCTCTTCAAGTTCTACGCGTACGACCCCAGCGAGGCGGGACTCTTCAACGCGATCCTCAAGGCGCTGCACCTGCCGACCTCCCAGTGGATGCAGTCCCCCGAGATGACGATGCCGGCGATGGTGCTCGCGTCGACCTGGATGAACATGGGCAGCGCCGTACTGATCTATCTGGCCGCGCTGCAGAACATCCCCGGCGAGCTCTACGAGGCGGCCGAGCTCGACGGCGCGGGGATCTGGCGGCGGATCCTCAACGTGACCATCCCGCAGACCCGGCTGATCCTCGCGCTCCTGGCGATGCTCCAGATCGTCGCCACGATGCAGCTCTTCATCGAGCCGCTGATCCTGGCGAACGGTGCCGGCGCGGAGGACTCGGCGACCTCGGTGGCGTACCTCATCTATCAGCACGGGTTCTTCCAGAACGACCTCAACGGCGCGGCGGCACTCGGCGTGATCATGCTGGTGGTGCTGGCCGGGTTCTCCGCCGTCTACGTGCGACTGACCGCGAAACAGGACTAGGACGGGCGAGAAATGGCACAGGACTCCGGGACCCGGACCCTCATCTCCCACGCCCAGCTGAGGCGGGGGCGCGGCAGGGCGATCTACTGGACGCTGCTCGCCGTCGTCGTCGTGGGCTTCACGCTCGTCTTCCTCGGGCCGCTCTACTGGATGGTCACCGGCGCGCTCAAGTCCGGCCAGGAGATCGCGCAGACCCCGCCGTCGCTGTTCCCCGAGGATCCGCAGCCGCAGAACTACATCGACGCGTGGAACAACCTCGACCTCGCCAAGCTGCTCTTCAACACCTTCTACTACGCGACCGGCGCGGTGGTGTTCCAACTCGTCTTCGACACCGCCGCGGCGTACGCCCTGTCGAAGCTTCGACCGATCTTCGGCAACGTGATCCTCGGCCTGATGCTGGCGACGCTGATGATCCCGGCGATGGTCCTCATCGTTCCGCAGTACGTGACCGTGATCGACCTGCCGATCCTGCACATCAACCTGCTCGACTCCCCGTTCGCGATCTGGCTGCCGCTGGTCGCGAACGCGTTCAACATCTTCCTGCTGAAGCGGTTCTTCGACTCGATTCCGGAGGACTTGATGTCGGCGGCCCTGATGGACGGGGCGACGCCGCTGCGCACGCTCTGGTCGATCATCCTGCCGATGTCGCGCCCGATCCTCGGGGTGGTCTCGATCTTCGCGGTGACCGCGGTCTGGAAGGACTTCCTCTGGCCGAAGCTGGTCATGCCGTCGCCCGAGACCCGGACGGTCAGCGTCGGCATCTACGCCTTCTCCGGCGGTACGCCGATGAACGTGGTGATCGCCGCGTCGGTCATCGCCGCGATCCCGACCGTCATCATCTTCCTGATCTTCCAGCGGAACATCATGTCCGGCCTGACCACCGGCAGCCTCAAGGGATAGCCCCCGACGATGGCAAAGGTTGATCATGGCAGCCTTCAGGCGGGCTCGATGAAGAGCTGACCCCTACACCCCACCAGCGCGACCCCCGGCAGCGAACAACGACGGTTCGCCGCAGAGACATCCAGGTCCGGCGAACCCGCCGACGTACCGACGCAGAAAGCAGGTGCTCGTGTCCACAGCAGACGACAGTCCGTGGTGGCGTGGAGCGGTGATCTACCAGGTGTACCCGCGTAGCTTCGCCGACGGCAACGGCGACGGCATCGGCGACATCGCCGGCATTCGGTCCCGGCTGGATCACCTGTCCGCGCTCGGCGTCGACGCGATCTGGTTCAGCCCCTGGTACCCCAGCCCGATGGCGGACGCCGGCTACGACGTGGCCGACTACCGCGACATCGACCCGGTCTTCGGCACCCTGGCCGAGGCGGAGGCGCTGATCGCGGAGGCCCACGCGCTCGGCATCCGGACCATCGTCGACGTGGTGCCGAACCACTGCTCCGACGCACACCCGTGGTTCCAGGCGGCGCTCGCGGGCGGACCGGACGCACCCGAGCGGGAGCTGTTCTGGTTCCGTCCCGGCCGGGGCCCGAACGGCGACCAGCGGCCCACCGACTGGGTCGGCGAGTTCGGCGGCGAGACCTGGACCCGGACCACCAACCCGGACGGCACGCCCGGCGACTGGTACCTGCACCTGTTCGCCCCGCAGCAGCCGGACTTCAACTGGGACCACCCCCGGGTACGCGCCGAGTTCGAGGACGTCCTGCGGTTCTGGTTCGACCGGGGCGTGGACGGCATCCGGATCGACTCGGCCGGGCTCCTGGTCAAGGACGGGACGCTGCCCGAGGTCCGACCGGACCAGCCGCACCCGTTCCACGACCTCGACGGCGTGCACGACATCTACCGTGGTTGGCGGCGGGTCGCCGACGAGTACCCCGGCGACCGGGCGCTGATCGGTGAGGTGTGGCTGCCGGATCGGCAGCGGTTCGCCAACTACCTGCGCCCGGACGAGCTGCACGCCGCGTTCAACTTCGACTTCCTCGGCTGCGCCTGGGACGCCTCGGCGCTGCGGGAGAGCATCGACGGGACGCTGAGCGCGCACGCGCCGGTCGGCGCGCCGGCCACCTGGGTGCTCTCCAACCACGATGTCACCCGGCACGTCACCCGGTACGGCCGGGAGGACACCACCTTCAGTTTCGCCAAGAAGCGGGAGGGGATCTTCTCCGACCTCGAACTCGGCACCACCCGGGCCCGCGCGGCGGCGCTGCTCTCGCTCTCGTTGCCCGGTGCCGCCTACGTCTACCAGGGTGAGGAACTCGGGCTCGCGGAGGTCGAGGACATTCCCCCGGAGCTGCGCACCGACCCGATGTGGCCGCGCTCCGGCTACGTCGACCCAGGCCGGGACGGCTGCCGGGTGCCGTTGCCCTGGTCCGGCGACGAGCCCCCGTTCGGTTTCAGCCCGGACGGGGCCGCGTCGCCCTGGCTGCCGCAGCCGACCGACTGGAAGGACCGCACGGCACGGGCGCAGACCGGTGACCAGCGCTCGATGCTGGAGCTGTACCGGTCCGCGATCGCCATCCGCCGATCCGACCCGGCGCTCGGCGACGGCGAGATGACCTGGCTCCCCGCCCCGGACCGGGTGCTCGCCTACCGCCGTCGGCCCGGCTTCACCTGCCTGGTCAACCTCTCCGACACAGCCGTCCCGCTGCCGCCGCACGACGAGGTGCTGCTGGCCAGCGGACCGCTCGACGACGATCTGTTGCCGCCGGACACCGCCGTCTGGCTGCGTACCACCGAACCGACCGCGGCCGGAGCAGAACCGGCCTGATCCGCACCTCGCGGTGCCGGCGGCCCCGTCCCGGCCGCCGGCACCGCGCCACCCCGCCGGCCCCGCCGGTCCCGAGCCTGAGAGGAGGTGTCCACCCCAAGCGCAGCCGCAACGCACGGGGGGACCTGCACCATCCATGAAAGGGAGAGCGCCGCTCATGCCCGACCACACCACCGCCGCCCCGCACCCGCCCCGAGGAGCCCGCACCCGCGCGGGGGTCGCCGCCCTCGCCGGCGCCGCGCTCGCCGCCACCTCGCTCACCGTCATCGCGTTGACCAGCACCGCCACCCCGGCCCAGGCGGCCGGGCTCTCCCCGTTCGACATCCCCGGCCGGGGCGCGACCGTCCCCTTCGTCGAGCACGAGGCGGAGGAGGTCGCGCACACCGGCACGAAGATCGGCCCGGACCGGTACTACGGCACGCTCCCGTCGGAGGCGTCCGGCCGGGAGGCCGTCACCCTCGACGCCGTCGGCGAGTACGTCGAGTTCACCCTGACCGCGCCCGCCAACGCGGTGACCTTCCGTTACAGCCTGCCGGACAACGCCGCCGGCACCGGCCGGGACGCCGCCATCGACCTGCGGGCCAACGGAACCCTGCTGAAGTCGGTCCCGGTCACCTCGAGGTACGGCTGGTACTACGGCGGCTACCCGTTCAACAACAACCCGGGCGACACCAATCCGCACCACTTCTACGACGAGACCCGGGCGCTGTTCGGCACCACCTACCCGGCCGGTACGAAGATCCGGTTGCAGGTCGCCTCGACCGCCCAGACGCCCACCTTCACCATCGACCTGGCCGACTTCGAGCTGGTCGCGCCGATCGCCAAGCCCGCCGGTGTCCTCGACGTGGTCACCGACTTCGGCGCCGACCCGAGCGGCGGCACCGACTCGACCGCCAAGTTCCAGGCGGCGGTGGACGCCGGAAAGGCCCAGGGGAAGGCGGTCTGGATCCCGATCGGCACCTTCACCCTCTGGGACCACGTCGTGGTCGACGGGGTGACCCTGCGTGGCGCCGGCCCGTGGTACTCGGTGCTCGGCGGCCGGCACCCTACCGACCGCAAGCGCGCCGCCGGCATCTACGGCAAGTACGTCCCGGGCGGCGGCTACAGCGGCGGGATCCGGCCGCACGAGGCCGGCGGCCCGAGCCGCAACGTCACCCTGCGCGACTTCGCCATCATCGGCGACATCCGCGAGCGGGTGGACGACGACCAGGTGAACGCGCTGGGCGGGGCGATGTCCAACTCGGTGGTGGACAACCTCTGGCTGGAGAACACCAAGGTCGGCGCCTGGATGGACGGCCCGATGGACAACTTCACCATCCGCAACAGCCGGATCCTGGACCAGACGGCCGACGGGGTGAACTTTCACTGGGGCGTCACCAACTCGACGGTGACCAACACCTTCGTCCGCAACACCGGCGACGACGCGCTGGCCATGTGGGCGCAGAGCGTGCCGAACGTCAACAACTCCTTCACGCACAACACCATCGGCGTGACCCTGCTGGCGAACCACCTGGTGAGTTACGGCGGCCGGGACATCAAGATCACCGACAACGTGACCGCCGACTCGCTGACCAACGGCGGCGGCATCCACGTCGCCAACCGCTACCCCGGCGTGCAGGGCGCCACGGGCGTCCAGGGCACCTGGACGATCGCCCGGAACACCCTGATCCGCAACGGCAACTCCGACTACAACTGGCGCTTCGGGGTCGGCGCGATCTGGTTCTCCGCGCTCAACGAGCCGTTCCAGAACCCGACCATCAACATCACCGACACCGACATCCTGGACAGCTCCTACGCGGCGCTGCACTGGATCGAGGGCCAGACCAACGGGATCAACCTCAACAACGTCCGGATCGACGGCGCGGGCACGTACGCCCTCCAGGTGCAGGCCCCCAGCCAGGTTTCGTTCACCAACGTGCGGGCCACCGGCATCGCCCAGTCCAACCCGATGCACAACTGCGTCGGCGGCGGCTTCCAGATCACTCAGGGCGCCGGCAACTCGGGCTGGTACACGCCGACCCCGTACTGCGGGCCGTGGCCGGAGCCGCAGTGGGGCGGCGGCCCGACCAACCCGCCGCCCACCACGCCACCGCCCACCACCCCGCCGCCGACCGGCGGCAACCTGGCCCAGGGGCGGCCGGTCACCGCGACCAGCGTCAACCAGAACTACGTTCCGGCCAACGCGGTCGACGGCAACACCGCCAGCTACTGGGAGAGCGCGAACAACGCCTTCCCGCAGTCGCTCACCGTCGACCTGGGCACCGCGCGCGCGGTCGACCGGGTGGTGTTGAAGCTGCCGGCCGGCTGGGAGCGGCGCACCCAGACGATCTCTGTGCTCGGCTCGACCGACGGGTCGTCCTGGTCGACGCTCGCCGGCTCGGCCGGCCGGGTCTTCGACCCGGGCAGCGGCAACACCGTGTCGATCGCGCTGCCGGCCGGTGACCGCCGGTTCGTCCGGCTCACGCTCACCGGCAACAGCGGCTGGCCGGCCGGCCAGCTCTCCGAGTTCGAGGTGTACGGCGACGGCAGCACCCCGCCACCGACCACGCCGCCGCCGACGACCCCGCCACCCACCACGCCGCCACCCACCGGCAACCTGGCGGCCGGGCGGCCGATCGCGGAGACCAGCCACGCCGACGTGTACGTCGCCGGCAACGCGGTCGACGGCAACCCGAACACCTACTGGGAGAGCACCAACAACGCCTTCCCCCAGTCGGTGACCGTCGACCTGGGCAGTAACCGGCCGGTGTCCCGGGTGTTGCTGAAGTTGCCGCCGGCCTCGGCCTGGCAGACCCGCACCCAGACGGTGACCGTGCTCGGCTCGACCGACGGCTCGACGTTCAGCACGCTGAAGGCCGCCGCCGGCTACACCTTCAACCCGGCGACCGGCAACACCGTGTCGATCGCGCTGCCCGCGGGTGACCGCCGGTTCGTCCGGCTCACCGTCACCGGCAACAGCGGCTGGCCCGCCGGCCAGCTCTCCGAGTTCGAGGTCTACGCCACCTGAGACGTGTGCGGCGGGGCTCCGTACGCCGATCGGGGTCCCGCCGCACACCCGCTCCACCCCGCACCACCGCACACGCCTCTCCACGTCCCCCGGGAAGAAGGTGTACCCCCGCCATGTCCAGATTCCGTACCCGAATGATCGCGATGCTCGCCGCGGTCGGCCTGGTCGTCACCGTGGCCCCGGCCCTACCGGCCGTCGCCGCCGGTGGGCCGAACCTCGCCGCCGGACGCAGCACCTCGGCCAGCAGCACCAACGGATCGTTCGTCACCGCCAACCTGACCGACGGCAACCAGGGCAGCTACTGGGAGAGCAGCGGCGCTCTCCCGCAGTGGGCCCAGGTCGACCTCGGCGCCAGCACCTCCATCGACCAGGTGATCCTCAAGCTGCCCAGCGCCTGGGAGGCCCGCACCCAGACCCTCTCCCTGCAGGGCAGCCTGGACGGCAGCGGCTTCAGCACCATCGTCGCCTCCGCGGGCCGGTCGTTCAGCCCGGCCGCCGGCAACGCCGTGACCATCAACTTCCCGGCCACCAGCACGCGCTTCGTCCGGGTCGCGATCACCGCGAACACCGGCTGGAGCGCCGCCCAGCTCGCCGAGCTGGAGGTGTACGGCGCGGCCACCTCGTCGACCAACCTGGCCCTCGGCAAGGCGATGGCGGAGAGCAGCCACTCCGACGTCTACGGGGCCGGCAACGCCAACGACGGCAACGCCGCCAGCTACTGGGAGAGCGCCAACAACGCCTTCCCGCAGTGGATCCAGGCCGACCTGGCAGCCACGGTGAACGTCAACCGGCTGGTGCTCAAGCTGCCGGCCGGCTGGGGCGCCCGCAGCCAGACGCTGACCGTGCAGGGCAGCACCAACGGGTCGACGTTCAGCACCCTGGTCGCCTCGGCGTCGTACGCCTTCAACCCGGCCACCGGCAACACGGTCACCGTGACCGTGCCCACCGCGGCCACCCGCTACGTCCGGCTGCTCGTCACCGCGAACAGCGGCTGGCCCGCCGGACAGCTGTCGGAGCTGGAGATCTACGGCCCGGCCACCGGGGACACCCAGGCGCCGTCGGCGCCCGGGAACCTCGCCTTCACCGAGCCGGCGACCAATCAGGTCCGGCTGACCTGGTCCGCGTCCACCGACAACGTCGGGGTGACCGGCTACGACGTGTACGCCAACGGGGTGCTGCGGACCAGCCTCGGCGGCACCACCCTGACCTACACCGACACCCAGCCGGCCGGGTCGACCGTCTCGTACTACGTCCGGGCCAGGGACGCCGCCGGCAACCAGTCGGCGAACAGCAACACGGTGACCCGCACCGGCAACACCGGTGACACGGTGGCGCCGACCGCGCCGGGGAACCTCGCGTACACCCAGCCGGCGACCGGCCAGGTCCGGCTGACCTGGTCCGCGTCCACCGACAACGTCGGGGTTACCGGCTACGACGTCTACGCCAACGGCGCGCTGCGCGGCAGCGTGAACGGCTCGACGCTGACCTACACCGACAACCAGCCGGACACCGCGACGGTCTCCTACTACGTGCGCGCCAAGGACGCCGCCGGGAACGTGTCGTCGAACAGCAACACGGTCACCCGCAACGGCAGCACGCCTCCGGGCGGCACCAACCTGGCGGTCGGCAAGCCGATCACCGCGTCGTCGGTGGTGCACGTCTTCAACGCCGTGAACGCCAACGACAACGACGTCGCCACCTACTGGGAGGGCGCGCCCGGGGCGTACCCGAGCACGCTGACCGTGGCGCTGGGCGCGAACGCGAGCATCAGCTCCGTGGTGGTAAAGCTCAACCCCGATCCGTCGTGGGGCCCCCGTACCCAGACCTTCCAGGTGCTCGGCCGGGAGCAGTCCGGGTCCGGGTTCAGCACGCTGGTCGGCTCGGCGACGTACTCGTTCAGCCCGGGCAGCAGCAACACGGTGACCATCCCGGTCTCGGCGACGGCGGCCGACGTCCGGCTGCAGTTCACCGCGAACTCCGGCTCCTCCAACGGGCAGGTTGCGGAGTTCCAGGTGATCGGGGTCGCGGCGCCGAACCCGGACCTGACCGTCACCGGGCTCACGGCGTCGCCCGCCGCGCCGGTGGAGACCGACGCGATCACCCTCTCCGCCACGGTCCGCAACGCCGGCACCGCGGCCTCCGCCGCCACTGCCGTCGGCCTCTACCTGGGTACGACGAAGGTCGGCACGGCCAACGTCGGCGCCCTGGCCGCCGGCGCGTCGACCACCGTCTCGGCGAACATCGGCCCGCGCAACGCCGGCAGCTACCAGCTGATCGGCAAGGTCGACGAGGCGAACACGGTGATCGAGCAGAACGAGGCGAACAACACCTACACCAACCCGACCGCGCTGACCGTCAACCCGGTGGCCAGCTCCGACCTGGTCGCCTCGGCGGTGACCTGGTCGCCCGGCACGCCGACCGCGGGCGCCACGGTCAACTTCTCGGTGAGCATCCGCAACCAGGGCACCGTCGCCTCGGCGAGCGGTGCGCACGGCATCACGCTGACCGTGCTCAACGACTCGGGCAGCGTGGTCCGCACGTTGACCGGCTCGTACAGCGGCGCCATCGCGGCCGGGGCCACCGCCGGCCCGGTCAACCTCGGCACCTGGACCGCGGCGAACGGCCGGTACACGGTCCGGGTGGTGCTCGCCGACGACGCCAACGAACTGCCGGTGAAGCGGCAGAACAACACCAGCGACCGGTCGCTCTTCGTCGGTCGTGGGGCGAACCTGCCGTACGACATGTACGAGGCCGAGGAGGGCTCGGTCGGCGGCGGGGCGCAGGTGCTCGCGCCGAACCGGGACATCGGCGACCTGGCCGGTGAGGCCTCCGGCCGGCGGGCGGTGACCCTCAACAGCAACGGCGCGTACGTCGAGTGGACCACCAAGGCGCCGGCCAACGCCCTGGTGACCCGCTTCTCCATCCCGGACGCCCCGGGCGGTGGCGGGATCAACTCGACGCTGAACATCTACGTCAACGGGGTGCTGCACAAGCCGATCAACCTCACCTCGAAGCACATCTGGCTCTACGGCGCGGAGGCCAGCCCGAGCGACTCGCCCAGCGCGGGCCCGCCGCGGCACCTCTACGACGAGGCGAACGTGCTGCTGAACTCGACCATCCCGGCGGGCAGCCGGATCCGGCTCCAGAAGGACCCGGCGAACAGCACCACGTACGCGATCGACTTCATCAACCTGGAGCAGGTCGCGCCGCGGGCCAACCCGGATCCGGCGCGGTACCGGGTGCCGACCGGGTTCAGCCACCAGGACGTGCAGAATGCCCTGGACGCGGTCCGGATGGACACCACCGGCAACCTGGTCGGGGTCTACCTGCCGGCCGGCACGTACGAGACCGCGCAGAAGTTCCAGGTCTACGGCAAGGCGGTCAAGGTGGTGGGCGCCGGCATCTGGTACACCCGGTTCCAGACGCCGACCTCGCAGCAGAACACCGACGCCGGCTTCCGGGTGGAGTCCTCGGCGAGCGGGTCCTCCTTCGAACACCTCGCCTTCTTCGGCAACTACACCAACCGGATCGACGGGCCGGGGAAGGTCTGGGGTGAGCTGAAGGACGTCGACAACATGACCCTGGACAACGTCTGGGTCGAGCACACCGTCTGCGCGTACTGGGGGGTCAGCGTCAGCGGCCTCAAGATCACGAACAGCCGGTTCCGGAACACCTTCGCCGACGCGGTGAACATGACCAACGGCAGCACCAACAACCTGGTCGCCAACTCGGAGGGCCGGTCCAACGGGGACGACGCGTTCGCGCTCTTCTCCGCGACCGACCAGGGTGCGTCCACCGGCAACCACGGCAACGTCTTCGAGAACCTGAGTGCCACGCTGACCTGGCGGGCGGCCGGCATCGCGGTGTACGGCGGCTATGACAACGTGTTCCGCAATCTCTACATCGCGGACATGCTGACCTACTCCGGCATCACGATCAGTTCGCTGGACTTCGGCTACCCGTTCATCGGGTTCGGGGCCAGCCCACCCACCCGGTTCGAGAACATCTCCCTGATCCGGGCCGGTGGCCACTTCTGGGGCTCGCAGACCTTCCCGGCGATCTGGGTGTTCTCGGCGTCGAAGGAGTTCCGCGGCATCCGCGTCACGGATGTGGACATCGTGGACCCGACGTACTCCGGGATCATGTTCCAGACCAAGTACAACGGCAGCCAGCCGGAGAACCCGGTCACCGACACCGTCTTCACCAACGTCTCGATCTCCGGGGCGCGGCGTAGCGGTGACGCGTTCGACGCCAAGTCCGGCTTCGGTATCTGGGTCAACGAGATGCCGGAACCCGGTCAGGGCCCGGCCGTCGGCTCGGCCACCTTCAACAACCTGCGGCTGTCCGACAACTACCAGGACATCAAGAACACCACGTCGACCTTCACCATCGTCCGCAACTGACCACCTCGGATCCGGACGCCGTCGGGAGGACCCACCCTCCCGGCGGCGTCCGCCGTCGTCCGGCCCGGCCGGACCGTGACGGCGGCCGGCGGGTCAGGACGCCGGGGCGCCGTGCCGGCCGGCGCCGGCGGCGAACCGGGCCGCGCCGGCCGCCGCGTCCGTCGCCAGCGACTCCATCCCGTACGCCAGCTCGGTCGCCATCGCCGCCGGCTCGGGCAACCCACGGCCGATCAGGACCGCGGCCCGGTCGTTGCGCAGGCAGGTCTGCGGATGCCGGGCGATCTCCGCGGCCAGCTCCTCGGCCGTCGCCCGGGCCGTCCCCGGCGCGACGAGCCGGTTGACCAACCCCATGGCGTACGCCTCCTCGGCCGGCACCGGCCGGCCGGTGAGGATCAGGTCCATCGCCCGGCTCTCGCCGATCAGCCGAGGCAGCCGGACGGTGCCGCCGTCGATCAGCGGCACCCCCCAGCGGCGGCAGAACACCCCGAGCACCGAATTCGTCTCGGCGATCCGCAGGTCACACCAGAGCGCCAGCTCCAGGCCGCCGGCCACCGCGTACCCGGAGATCGCCGCGAGCACCGGCTTGCCGAGGACCATCCGGGTCGGGCCCATCGGGCCGTCCCCGTCCGGCTCGACCCGGTTGCCGCTCGGCGTGCCGATCGCCTTGAGGTCGGCACCGGCGCAGAACGTCCCGCCGGCACCCCAGAGCACGGCCACCGCCGCGTCCGGGTCAGCATCGAAGGCGCGGAACGCGTCGGCGAGGGCCCGGGCGGTCGGCCCGTCGACCGCGTTGCGCGCCGCCGGCCGGTCCAGGATCACCGTGGTCACCGGTCCGTCGCGTTCGACCCGTACGCCCATCGGCACAGCATGCCCCCGGCCCCGCCGGCACGCCAGGGCCCCGGCCGCGCTGGCGCGGGAGGCCCTTCGACTCACGGTTGCTCTGCTTCGCATGCCCCGGCCCCGCCGGCACGCCAGGGCCCCGGCCGTGACGGCGCAGAGACCCCTCGAGCCACCTTGCTCTGCTTCGCATGCCCCGGCCCCGCCGGCACGCCAGGGCCCCGGCCGCGCTGGCGCGGGAGACCCCTCGAGCCTCCTTTGCTCTGCTTCAGCCGAGGCAACGCTGAGGGCCCTTCAGTGTTGCCGGGAGTGAAGCAGAGCAAAGGAGGCGCGGCAGGCCTCCTGCCCCCGCCGCCCTGCCGCCCATGCCGTTCCGCCGGGCGCAGCCACCGCCTGCCGCCCATGCCGTTCCGCCGGGCGCAGCCACCGCCTGCCGCCCATGCCGTTCCGCCGGCCGCCGGCTGGCCGCAGCCGCCGCCTGTCGCCCGCCGCCCCCGCCGGGGCTGGCTGGGGTGCCGGGTTCCGGGGCTGCTGAGCCGTCGTCACGGCGCGCTGTGGATCCGTCACCCGAGGTCGGTTTGGGGGCGCGAATGCCGGGAAGTCGGTACCCGTGCGAGCACTCTTGACGAAGATCGAGCAGGCATCCGGCCTCGACCGGGTGGGTAACCGTTTGCAACGTGTCGTGCTGGCGACTCTGCGCCCGCAGCGGGTCAAGGACCTGCTGCACGGCGTGCCGCTGGGCCATCCGCTGCACCCGGCGATGGTGCAGGTGCCGGTGGGCGCCTGGATCAGCGCGGCGATCCTGGACTTCATGCCCGGGCAGCGCCGGGCCGCCACCACGCTGACCGCGGTGGGTACGGCGAGCGCCGTGCCGGCGGCGGTCGCCGGGCTCAACGACTGGGCGGCGCTCGCCCCCGACCAGCGGCGGGTGGGCCTGGCGCACGCCGCCGCCAACTCCATCGGGCTGGCCTTGTACGCGAGCTCGCTGGCGGCGCGCGTCAGCGGCCGGCACGGCCTCGGTCGGGCGCTCGGCATGGCGGGGCTCGGCGCGGTAAGCATGGGCGCCTACATCGGCGGGCACCTGGCGTACAAGCAGGGTGCGCAGGTCAACCAGAGCATCTCCGAGCTGCACCTGATGAGTGAGGGGTGGCACGAGCTGGGTGACATGGCGGCGCTGCCGCAGCGCCAGCTGATCACCCGGGAGATCGACGACGTGGCGGTCATCCTCTACCGGCACGGCGAGGACGTCACCGTCATGCTGGAGCGCTGCCCGCACCAGAGCGGACCGCTCGGCCAGGGCCAGGTGCAGGAGATCAACGGGCATGACTGTGTGGTCTGCCCGTGGCACGGCAGCACCTTCCGGCTCAACGGCGGCGAGGTCGTGCACGGCCCGTCCGGCAACGACCAGCAGATCCTGCCCACCCGGGTCCGCAACGGCGTACTCGAGGCCCGGCTGCCCTGACCGCGCAGCGCGACGGCCGCGGGCGGACCAGCGGTCAGTCGCGCCGGTGCCGGCCGGACGACGGCTCTTCGGCAGCGCTCGCGTGCGCGCGGGCCTGGCTGGCCGCCGCCGCGCCGCCCCGACCTCGCGTCGCCCCGCCACCGGCCGGGCCGCCGCGCGCGGTCGTGTTCCGCGTGGCGCCGCGCCCAGTCAGGCCGCCGCGCGCCGTCGTACCCGCCCGGGCCCGGCCCGGGACGCTGAGCCGCGCGCCGGCGGCGGCCGGCCGGCGGCGCAGCCCGAGCACCGCGCCGATCTGCGCGCCCACGATGCTGGCCACGGCGAGCACGGCGGAGACCGCGAGCGGGCGGTTCACCCGGTCCGGCTCGCCCACCCGGGCCGCGCCCACGGTCATGGCCGGGGCCTCGCCGCGGGGCGCCTCGGCCGCCGGCGGGGCCGGCGCCGCGGATGACGTCTCCTGCCCCGGGGTGGCCTGGCTCGGCGCGGCGGGCGGTGCCGGCCGGGCCGGCGCGGGGCGGGCGACGAGGTGACCGGTGGCGTGCGGTCGAGCACCCCGATCGGTGGCCTGTTCGGGAAGCTTCAGCAACTGCCCGGGGCGGATCCGGTCCGGGTCGCCGAGCCGGTTCAGCCGGGCCAGCTCCCGGTAGTCGGCGAACTCGTCCAGGTAGCGCTCGGCGACCGCGCCCAGATAGTCACCCTTCGCCACCCGGTAGACGGGCACCTCGGCGGACCGGGTGGCCCGGACCGGGGCGGTCGCGGTCGCCGCGACCGGCCCGGTGACCAGCGAGAGCCGCGGCGGGATCGCCGTCGTCGCCCCGGGGACCGCCTGGGCGACCGCGGCCGACGCCGCCGGCGCGGCGTACGACGGGGCGCCGGCCACTGCGGCGGCGCTGGCGGCCGGCGACGCGGCGACGATCAACGCGACCGAGCCGACCAGGGCGGCGGCGGCGCGCTGCTGCCGGCTCATCCCGGGCAGTCGGGGTGCCGGCCGGCGCAGCGCCTGGGCACCCAGCTCGACCAGCACCGAGAAGGCGAAGGTGGCCCAGCCGAACCAGCCGGCCAACGCCAGCGCCCGCAGAAAGAGCTGCCCGTCGTCGCGACTGGTCAGCACGGCGCCGACCTCGGTGATGGTGGGTACGTGGTCGGGAAGCGGATTGCCGGCGAAGGCGAGCAGCGCCACCGGGGCGCCGACCAGCACCGCGCAGAGCACGACGAGCGAGCCGAACCCGGTGAGGACCCGTCCGGTCCGGCGAGCGGCGGAGCGACCCATGGCTGCCTTCCTTCCTACGGCGCCCCGGTGAGGGCCCGAGCGGTCGCCTCACCGGTGACGGTGACGGTGTTGTCGAAACCGAAGAGGCCGAGCATCGACCGGCGGTAGGTGACGGTCACCCGGACGTTGATCAGCGTCTCCCCGCCGACCACCGGAAAGCTGACCGAGTGCCCGGCGGTGCCGGCGGCGGCGAGGTAGTCCGCCACGGCGGCGCGGGCCTGCTGCTGGTCGATGCGCTTCGGCCCGCCGGCGATGGCGGTGGCCCGGTCGATGGCCTGCCCACCGGTACGGGCCGCCTCGGCGGCGAGGTTGTCGGCGCGTTGCAGGGTGCGCAGCTGGCCGGCCCCGTCGAAGGAGAGCCCGATGACGGCGAGCACCCCGACCATCGCCACCGCGAGGAAGATGCTCACCCGGCCCGCGTCCCGCTGCTGGGCGGTTACGGCGGTCATCCCCGGCTCCGGTAGCGGTCGAGCGGCGAGGTGAAACTCGCCGAGATCCGGTTGCCGTCCGGCATCCCCGGCAGCACGGAGAGCCGCAGGTCCCGGTAGGAGACCGTGCAGCGGACCTGGACGGTGACCGCGGCCTCCTGCCCGACCGGGCTGCGGTAGGCCGCGGCGAAGCTGGTTGCCCGGCCGCCCACCGAGCCGCTGAAGGTGAGCGTCGGGGCGCCGTCGCAGGCCAACCCGCGCCAGTCCAGCTGACGGACGGCAGCCTGCCGAGCCGCCTGCCGGGCGGTGTCGGCATTCCGGGAGATCGAGGCGGCCCGCGCCGCGTCGTGCGCGGCGGCGTCGATCGCCTCGGTCGCCACCGCCGTACGCCCGGTCACCCCGGCCAGCACCATCAGCGCGATGAACGCCGGGGCGAGCACCGCCACCTCGATGGAGACCGAGCCACGCCCGGCGTCGCGACTCACGGCGTGGTCCACCGTTCCACCGTCCCGTGCGCGGTCTGTCGCACCGGGAAGCTCACCAGGGGTACGACCGAGAGCGACCTGCCCTGCACCGTGCAGGTGACCTCGGTGGTGGTGGTCCGGCAGCTCGGCCCCGGCCGGTCCCAGCCGACCAGCCAGTCACCGGAGGCGGCGAGGAAACGGTTGGCCCGTTGCGCGCCGGCTCCCTCGGGCGCCTGGTGCACCCGCTGCGCGTTCACCGCGCTCTGCGCGGCGTTCAGCGCGGTCGACCGGGCCACGAACCAGACGGCGACCTGGATAGAGCCGAAGAGCAGCAGCAGGATCAGCGGCATCACCACCGCCAGCTCGACCGGGTTCGCGCCCCGGTCCGTACCGCCTGCGCCCAGCCGCCGGCGTAGCAGCGCCCGAGCGGCCACCAGCCGTGCGGCCGGTGCTCCGCCGCCCGCCGTGCCGCCGGGCACGGCGCGGCACGGACGGCGAGGGACGCGCGGCGGCGCCGGGCGGCGGATGCCGTCCGGCGCCCCCACCGGTGAACGGTCCGGCGCATGGCGCCTTACTTCGGGTTGGTGTGGTTCGGGATGGCGTTCATCCAGTCCCTCGACTTCGTCAGGGCCAGACCGGTGACGATCGTCGCCACGAAGACCAGACCGAAGATGATCACGGCGGTGGGCACCGGGCTGTCACCGCGCTCGCCGTGGCGGCGCAGCTCGGCCAGGCGCGCGGTCAGCGCGACGTGCAGGTAGGTGACGAGGGACATGACGTGCTCCTTCTCTGGGCGGGGTCAGACACGGGCGATGAACGGATAGAGGACGAAGCCGAGCAGCACGAACACCAGCAGCGCACCCGGGATGTCCAGGCGACTGGTCACCCCTTCGGCGCGGGCCAGGTTGTCGGTACGGATCTGGTCGCGCAGCGAGTCGGCGCGGCTGCGCAGGGTCTCGTGGACCTGCGCGCCCTCGCTGCCGGAGGAGCGCATGATCGCCCCGACGTCGCCCAGCTCGGGAATGCCGATCCGGTCGGCCAGGTCGCGCAGCTCGTCCCAGGGCGAGTGCATCTGCATCTGGGCGATGCGCAGCGCCTCGGAGATCCGGTCGAAGACCCAGCCGTCGCAGACCGCGGCGGCCCGCTCCAGCGACTGCACCGGGCCGTGCGCGGCGGAGAGTTGCAACGCCACCAGGTCCAGGTAGGTGCAGACGGCCAGCCGGAACTCGTCGCGGGCGGCCGCGGCCTTGGTCAGCACCGACCGGTGTGCGAGCAGCGCGGCGAGCAGGGCCAGCCCGAGGCTGCCCACCACCGGTACCACCAGCGGCAGCTGGATGCCGAGCACGAAGCACGCAACGGTGAGCAGGGTCGGCGTGGCCAGCCCGATCAGCGCGGAGAGCAGCACCGACAGGGCGTACTGCTCGGGTGTCTGGTCGATCAGCGCGAGCTGCCGGTGCGGCGGTCGCAGCCACCGGGACAGCCCGGTGAGCCACTCCAGTCGACGGCCGCCGGGCCCGGCGGTTGAGCTGGTACCGGGGGGCTGGTGCAGTCGCCGCAGCGCCGGCCCGAGCGCCGGGGTCGCCGGCACCAGCTCGCGGAGCACCAGGAACACGCCGAACCCGACGGCCGCGCCGCTGCCCACCGCGATCCCGAGCTGCCAGTTGAGGATCATCGCGCCGGCCCTCCGTGTGCGACTGCGGGGCTCGCAAGCTCACTCCTCGCGCTCACGCGGGGCCGTCTTTCGTTCGCGACTGCGGGGCTCGCAAGCTCACTCCTCGCGCTCACGGGATGACCTCCTGCGGGTCGGGGGCGGGCAGGAAGCGGGCCGGGCGCTGCGGCTGGCTCATCGAGCGCACCCAGGCCAGCAGGCCGATGAACGCCGCGCCGAGCGCCGCCATCACCACCTGCCCGGTCGGCGTGCCGTACGGGCGGACGTACTCGGTGTTCAGCAGTCCGTAGACGAGGGTGGCCAGGGTCATCCCGGTGAGGAAGCGGACCGCGAACCGGGGTTGGGTGCGCTTGGCCTCGACCTCCCGACGGGTCGCGACCTCGGCTGCGGCGGCGCCGGCGATCGAGCCGAGTACGTCGCCGAGCCGCTCGCCCCGGTCGGTGAGGTGCAGGATCAGCGCGGCCACCACCTGGTCGCAGACCGGGTCGCCGATCTCGTCGGCGAAGGCCAGCAGGGCGGTACGGGCCAGCCAACCGGCCTGGAGTCGGGCGGCGAGCAGCCGTACCTCCTCCTCGATCTCCTCCGGTGCGGTGCCGACCGTGCCGATGATCGACTGTTGCAGCCCCTGCCCGGTGGCGGAGACGTCCTTGAGCCGGCGGGTCCACTCGCCGACCGCCTCGATCCGGGCGATGGCCCGCTGCTCGGCCCGGCCGACGTTGAACAGCCAGGGCGTGCCGGGCACCGCCACCGCGACCAGCAGGCCGACCACCGGAAGGCCGGTGAGCAGGAAGGCCAGCGCGCCGGTCGCCGCCGCGCCGAGCAGCAGCGCCTGGTGCGCCCGCCGCTCCCGGGGGGTGCTGCCCGAGCCGTACCAGAGCCGGCTCAGCCCGGGGCCGGCGCCCGGCTGCGGCCCGGGTGGCCGCCGGGTGCCGACCAGGGCGACGACCACCAGCAGCAGGCCGGCCACGCAGGCGGCCCCGGAGACCACCGCGATCAGTTCGATGTTGTCGCGCATGCCGTCACCGCCGGCCCAGTCGGGTCTGCCGGGACCGCCGCCAGGCACCGGTGCCGGCCTCGATCCACCGGGTCAGCAGCCGGGCGTCGTAGCCGACGCGGAGCAGCTGGTCGCGTACCCGTTCCGGCAGGTGCTGGGGGACCGCCCGGCCGTCCGGCCCGGGGGCGAAGACGGCGGTGGTGGTGATGCGGCCGTGCTCACCGGCCCCGATCACCTCCTCGACGTGCGAGACGAACCGGTGCTTGCGCCCGCCGATCGCGGTCTCGTCCTCGATCGTCACGTAGACGATCAGGTCGAGCGCGTTGCCGGCCATCCGGCGCGCCTGGTCGACGGTCATCTCCCGGCCGTGCGCCAGCGCCAGCTCGACGATCCGCTCGCTCACCCCGGCCGGGGTACGGGCGTGGATGGTGCACATGGAACCCCGGCTGGTGGTCATCGCCTGGAGCATCGGCACGATCTCCCGGGACCGGACCTCGCCGACGATGATCCGCAGCACGCCCATCCGCAGCGAGACCGGGATCAGGTCGGCGATGGTCACCTCGCCGGCCGGCCGGCCGTCCAGTCCGCGCTCGCCGTGCCCCTCCCGGGCCTCGAAGCTCATCACCGCCCGGTGCCGCAGCCGCCGGCGGGCCGGCAACAGCTCCCGGCTCTCCTCCAGCAGCACGTACGGCTCGTCGGGCGGGATCTCGTTCATCAGCGCCCGGATGACGGTGGTCTTACCGGCCCCGGCGAGGCCGGCGACCATGATGTTCAGCCCGGCGCGCATCGACGCGCGGAGGAAGTCGCGCAGCAGCGGGTCGATCATCTCGTCCAGGTCGGCCCGGGAACCGGCGATGTCGTCCAGGCTGACGTCCAGGGTGTTGTGCTTGCGGATCACCGCGTACGGGCGGTGGCTGACCAGGAACACCGCGGCCAGCCGGCTGCCGTCGGGCAGTTGCAGGTCCAGGGTGGGCTTGGAGGTGGAGAGCGACCGCTCGGTGGCCCCGGCCCGGCGGGCCGCCGCCTGGAGGATCTCCACCAGTTCGGCGTCGCTGTCGGCGATCGGCTCGGCCCAGTCGACGCCGCCGCCGTGCCGGGTGATGCGCACCTGGTCGCAGCCGAGGATGTGGACCTCCTCGATGGTGTCGTCGACCAGCAGGGTCTGCAGTCGGCCGAGGCCGATCAGCTCCGCGGTCACCTGGTCGAGCAGCAGCCGCTCCTCGCCGGCGGGCATCGGCGTGCCGGCCCGGCGGACCGAGTCGGCGTACTCGGCGACCACCGTCACGGCGAGCCGGGCCCGCTCGGTGTCCTCCTCGTCGACGGTGAACTCCCGGCCGCGTTGCCACAGGGTGAGCCGTTCGGTCAGCTCCCGGCGCAGCTCGCGGACCACCTGGAAGTCGACCCGGGGCCGGGGTGGCGACTCCGGTGGCGGCGCGGTGGCCGGCGTCGCGGGGGCGTCGGGCGGCGGGTGGTGCCGGCCGTTGGGTGGCGTCAGCGGTGGCGCGGTGGAGGTGGCGGCGCCGGGCGGCTGCCGACGCGGATCTCCGGAGAGCGGCTCAAATCGCATCCGGCACCCCCTGCTGGACGGGCCAGGCGAGCCGTGCCCGGCGCCGGTCCAGCAGCGCGCCGACCGGCACCTCCAGCCCGGCCGCCGCGCGCATCAGCGGCCGTCCGGCCCGCACCGTCCCGCCGAGGGCGAGCACTTTGGCGGTACGCGGGTCGTCAGGCAACCGCGCGATCACCGGCAGCCGCAGCGCCCGGCTGATCTCGCTGCGACTGTGTCCACCGCCGACCAGCAGCAGCCGCAGAGTGCCCGGCGGCACCCGGTGCTCGGCGAAGTCCCGCTGGATCGCCGTCACCGTCGCCCGGGCGGCGGAGAGGTCAGGCAGCTCGGAGCGGGTCACCACCAGCACCACCGAGGCGGCGCGCAGCAGCGGCCAGGGCGGGTTCGCCACGTGCAGCCGACCGCAGTCGACCAGCACGTCGTACGGGGGCGCCCCCCGGTCGAGACCGGTGAAGAAGTCGGCGAAGCGTTGCCACAGGGGGGTGACGCTGCCGGACTGGGTCGGGTCGACCACCCCGGGCAGCAGCAGCCGCTCGCGGTGCGGCGCGTCCAGGTCCACCAGCTGCGACCAGAACGCGGTGTCCAGGTTGCCGTCGCGCAGCTCGCCGACCGCCAGCTCGCCGATGCCGCGCGGCCCGTCGAGCGCGCCACCCAGGTAGCCGGCGAGGATCGAGCCTCCGGCCGGGTCGCACTCGGCGAGTACCAGCCGCCGATGCCAGGTCAGCGCGGCGGCCAGTGCCGAGGTGGTGACGCCCGGGGAGCCCTTCGCCGACACCAGCGCGATGATCGCCATGCTCAGGCCGCCTCGGTCAGCACGACGGCGATCCGTTCCTGCGCGTTCAACGCCACCACCGCCGGCACGTCCCGGACGGCGAGCGCCAGGTAGACCACCACTTCGTCGTCGTTCTCCGAGGTGCTGGTGTCGATCACGGTCGCCTCGAACCGGGTGCCGGCCGTGGCGCTCGACCCGGCGTTGTCGTCGGGGGTGCTGACCAGCAGGACCTTGTCACCGGGGTGCAGCTCCCGGGCGGGCACCTCGGCGAGGTCCAGGCCCAGCGCCACCTGCTGCTGCCCGGGACCGAGCAGCGGATCGTCGGTCAGCTGGGTCATGGTCAGCAGGGTGCCCGGGGTCAGCGACACCGCGGCCCGCTTGCCGACGACCTCGTCGAGCCGGTCGGCCGCTACCGGGGAGAGCCCCTGCCCGCCGGCCACCTGCACCGGCACCAGGTCGTCGGCGTTGAGCTGCCGACCGACCTCCACCGGGCGGGCCACCGCCAGGTAACTGCCGGTGGCCCGGACCGAGGTGACCGCGAAGGCGGCGCCGAGCCCACCGAGGGCGATCAGCAGCACGGCCAGGCCGAGCAGGCCGGGGCGCATCCGGCGTTGCCGGACCACCTTCGGCGGGCTCACCGGCGCCTCCACCGGTCCGGTTCCGTTGCGTGTCGCCAGGCTCATCGGGCCACCGCCGTCCAGATCTGCTCGTTCGTCGCGTTCATCGCGTCACCACCTGGAGTTCGTTGATCTGGATCGGCACGGTGCCGGTGGACCGGGTCACCGGGATGACCCCGCTCTGGCCGCCCCCGCGCCAGGTCACCGTCCAGTAGGTGGTGGCGCTCACCTCGTACCTGCCGGCCTTGGCGTAACCGCGGTGGTAGCCGCAGGTCGGGGAGCGTTTGCCGGCGTGCGGGCCGTTCACCTTGTACTCGGTGCCGGGGCCGTTGCAGGTGACGTGCTGGCCGTCGTCCATGTCCCAGACGATCCGGTCGAACCGGGCCTCGATCGTCACGGTGAGCCCGCGTTCGGTCTCCGACTCGCGGATCACCGGGCCGAAGTACTGCCGGCCCTTGCTGCCCCACATCCAGACCGGCAGCCCGACCAGGCCGGGGCCGGTGCTGCGGCGCGGGGCCACCGCGACCCGGGGCGGCGAGATGGTGATCCGGGCCAGCGCCCTGCGGGCCAGCTCCTCCGGGTCGGGCGGGGCGCCGTAGCCGGGCGGGGGACCGTCGAGCAGCTCGCTGTGCTGATCGCCGAGGTCGCCACCGTTGCAGGTGAGCAGGTACCACTGCTTGCCCTCGGGGGTGTCGGCCGGCTGCGGCTCCTCCAGCTTGTAGTAGCAACCGTTGCCGTTGTTGAACCAGCCGAGCACGTCGTCGTAGCAGCGCACGGTGCGGCCGGCCCACGAACACTTGCCGGTGCCGCCGCCGGAGTCGCCACCCCCGCCGTTGTCGCCACCGCCGCCGTTGTCGCCACCCCCGCCGTTGTCCCCGCCACCACCCGGCGTGCCGGGTTCGTCGTCCCAGACGCTGCAGTCGTGCTGCCCGGGTGGGCAATCGCCGCCCGGGTCGCCCCGGCGGGCGGCGGCCGGCGCGGTGCCGGCAGCGGCCAGCAGCAGAGCCACCCCGAGCACCAGCCCGAGCCGTGCTTGGCGGGGTGTCCCGGTCCGGGGTGGACGGACCGGGACACCCCTTCCTCCCCAGGTCAGCACGGCTGGTCCTGGTGAGCCGCGCCCGCGCTGATCAGCCAGCGGCCGTCGGGATAGCGGGTCGCGGTGGCGGTGGCCAGGTACCGTTTCGCGCCGCTGCCGGGCACCACCCGCTGGTCCTTGGCGTAGACCAGCCGGTATCCGGTCGCGTCGAGGCAGTCCTGGATCTCCACGGTGGCCGGCACCGAGTCGAGGCTGACGGCGGTCACCGTGGGGTCGGACTTCAGCGTCCCGGTACGCATCGCGCCGTGCTCCTTCGCCTCGCGAATTGCCATTCGGACCCGGGTCAACAGCGGATCCGCGAGGAACCGGGACAGTTCCGGCGCGTGCGGATCACTGCGCCGACCCGCCGTACGGGATGCGGCGAGGTAGCCGGAATACGCGTTCAGCGCGGCCTTTCCCGCGGCCTGTTCGTCGGCGTTCCGATCCTTTGCGTGTTCGGCTGCCGGGTGTGCCGGCGGCTGGACGACGGCCTCCCGGCCGGTGCCGCACGCCGGCGCCGATGCCAGCGCCGCGACCGTCAACAGGCAGATTGCCGTTCGGCTGTGCTGCCGTCCTTGCACCGCCGTGCCTCCTCGGTGGCGACCCGGCGGCCACCGCGTCGTCGGCCGCCGGGCATGCGGAAGCGCGCCCGAATGGTCACATCCGGAGCTGTGGATTCGCTGCCGCATTTACGTTTACGGATCTTTCATAAATGCAAAGTTTCGGTGTCTTCCTATCGGCTCGGTGAGGCTTGCGTCACACCCAAGGGGCGAGCATAGGCTGACGTTCGCCGATGCAACAGAGGCAATTCATTCGAACACTCTCCGTGATGACAGGTGGTGGTGAGGGGTGACGGTGGTCGAGTCCGAGCCGGACGTGCGCCAGCGGTACGCGACGAACTCCGGCACTCGGCGCGGTTCGCCCCCGGGCGGGCGGTGCGACCGCCCGGAGCAGGGCTCCGCGCGACCCGCTCGCGGCATCTGGCCCGATCCGTCCCCTGGCGCGGTGTCCCGGTCAACCAACGTGCGGGCCGGCGCGGCACGGCGTCCGGCGGCACCGGAGTGGGCGCCGCGCGAGGTCGCTTTCCGCGCCATCCGCTACACCCTAGCGATCGTTCAGTTACACGCCGTGTTCGTCTTCGGCCGCTCCGGCTGCCCGTCCGGACGGCCGTCATGGCGCTGACCGGCCCGTCGACGACCCCGTCCGGTGCCGGGTCGGCACCGAAATCGGCACCGTCCGAGGCGGTCGAGCCACCCGCCGTCGGCCGGTCGGCGGGGGTGTTGGCCACGCTGGCGTTGACCCCGCTGCTGCGACTGGCGGTGCTGCGGCACGCCGTGCCGCCGGGGGCCGCACCCGGGGCCGGCTGCGCCGCGTGCCGCACGCCGGTCGGCCTGCGGCACCCATGGCCGGCGCTCGGTCCGACCGCCCGCTGCGCGCGGTGCCGGTTCCGGGTCGGGCCGCCGGCGGTCACCGTCGAGCTGGCCGTGCTGGCGGCCGGGGTGGTGCTGCTGCTGCTCGGTCCGCCCGCCGCCGAACTGGCCGCGGTCGCCTGGTGGCTCGGCTGGGCGGTGCCGCTCTGCTTCGTCGACGTGGCCGTGCACCGGCTGCCGGACCGGCTCACCTACCCGGCGGCGGCCGGGGCCTGGGCGCTGCTCGGGCTGGCCGCGCTGACCGGCGGCGCAGCGGGGCCCTGGCTGCGGGCCACGCTGGCCGGGGCCGGGCTGGCGCTCTTCTTCGCCGCCACCACCCTGCTGCTCGGCCGGCGGGGCTTCGGGCTGGGCGACGCCAAGCTGGCGCTCGGCGTCGGCGTGCTGCTCGGCTGGTACGGCTGGCCGGTCCTGGTGGCCGGGCTGCTGCTCGCCCTCGGTCTGGCCGCGCTGGTCAGTCTCGGTCTGCTGGTGGCCGGGCGCGCCCGGTGGTCCAGCCATCTCCCGTTCGGCCCGTTCCTGGTGCTCGGCACGGTAGGCGCCCTGCTGTTGGCCAACTGACCACCGCTCGCCGGGCGCCGCCGTGTCGGCTCAGCGGCGGCCGGCCCCGCCCACCGGGTCGGTGACCGGCCCCTCGGCCTGGCGCGACCGGCGGCGCAGCAGCTCGGCGGCCGGGCGGGCCAACAACGGCGTCACCAGCAGGACAACCAGGGCGCCCAGCAGCACGCCGGCGACCACGTCGTGCGGATAGTGCACGCCGACGAAGGTGCGGGAGAACGCGGCCAGTGCGGCGATCGGCACCGCGATCAACCCGAACCGGCGGGACAGCAGCAGGGTGGCGACCGCCAGCGCGCCGGCGATGGTGGAGTGGTTGCTCGGGAACGACCAGTCTCCCGGCGGCGGGCAGCTGCCGGCGATGATCGCCCTGGTGGCCGCCCGGCACGGCCGGTCCTCGTCCACCACCGTCTTGAGCCATTCGCTGCACCCGTACGCCAGGACCACCGGAACCGGCGCGACCAGGGCGAGCGCCCGGTCCCGCGGACCGCCACCGAGCCGGGTGAAGGCCGCCACCAGCAGCAGCACGCCGAGCAGCAGGATCGACACCTCGGTGAAGTGCCCGGCGAACCACTGCACCGGTTGCGGGCTGTCGGCGGCCGCGTCGACGATGTCCTGGTACCAGTCGACGCTGATCTCCGGTACGTCGGTCGCGCCGGCCTCCACCATGCCTAACCTCACCATCCGTTCATGCTGTGTTCACCTTGAGTAAAGGTACCGATTCCCGAAGTGTCACCGCAGTGTGCTTTGGTCAGCACCCCTCCCTGACCTTCGTCCTCAGCGGTCTCACAGCCGGGTCTGCCACGATCCGGGGGCGTCGTCGGAACCACAGGAGGCTGCGTGCACACCACCGCCACGGCCGGGCCGGCTGGCAGCAGGTCGTCGGAGGGTGACGGGAGCTGGCGGATCCGCCGGACGGCGGCCGACCTGGACCGGCTCGGCGAGACAGAATCGATCTTCGCGCTGAGCAACGGCTGGATCGGCTGGCGCGGCACTCTCGACGAAGGCGCGCCCTACGGAATGCCGGGCAGCTACCTCAACGGCTTCCACGAGCGGGCCGAACTCGGCTTCCCGGAGGACGGCTACGCCTTCCCGGAGTTCAGCGACACCGTGGTCAGCGCGCCGAACGCCACGCTGATCCGACTCTGGGTCGACGGCGAGCCGCTGGACGTCCGCACCGGCACCCTGCGCACCCACGAAACCGTCGAGCTGTGGCACCACGGCGAGCAGGTGCGGGTGGCCGGCGGGGCGCCGGTCAGCGGGGCGATGCCCCCGGTGCCCGACCCCGGCCCCGAGCCGCCCTCCCCGCCGGGCCGGCGGCCGGCCCGGCGCGCCGCGGGCTGAGACTCACGCCGTCTCAAGCCCGCCGGACATCCGCTCGCGGACCTTCTCCAGCTCCTCGAAGGCGTACGCCCAGTTGTGGCACTTGAAGCTGCGCAACCCGTCGATGGCGGTGTGGCAGTCACCGCAGCGGACCCCGGGGATGGCGTCCGGCACCTCGGTGTTGACGTACTTGCGGTCGCCGAGGATCACCATGGCGATCATCGTGCGGTCGTGCACACCGGAGAGCGCCGACGAGACGATGTCGTACCAGGTCACCCGACGGCCGCACTTGGGGCAGTCCGGCTCGTCGCCGCTGACCCAGAGCGGGGCGCCGATGCTGCGGGGCGGGATGCCGAGCAGCTTCTCCAGCCGCCGTACGTCCGCCTCCGGAGTGGTCCAGCGGTGCCGGCCGGGCAGCGAGGCCGGTGAGTCGTAGACGGTGCGGAACAGGTCCGAGTCGACCTGCACGGTCTCCCGCTGACTGGTCATCGGCGTCCCCCCTCGACGATCGGTGCCCCCACCGTGTACGTCGGCGGCGGGGGGTGCAGCCGGATCAACGACACGACCGCCCGCCGGGTCGTTCTTCGCGTTCCACCGTCGCCCGCCCTCCCGCCCGTGGTACGACATCCGCAGGGCGCCACCGGGAGGAGTGCCGATGGCGAGCGCGCCGGAACGGCTGCTGCGGCACCGTGAAGACCCGGTGAGCGCCTCCTTCCTGGAACTCTTCTTCGACCTGGCGTTCGTCCTCGCGCTCAGCCAACTGGCCAGCATCCTGCTGGCCGACCTGAACGTCGGCGGCGCGCTGCGGACCGCGCTGCTGCTGGCCACGCTCTGGTGGGTCTGGGTGACCACCACCTGGTTCACCGACTGGTTCGCACCGAGCGCCACGGTCGTGCGCTTGATCCTGGTCGCCGCCGCGCTGGCCAGCCTGCTGATGGGCACGGCCGTCCCGGAGGCGCTGGGAGACCGGGCGCCGCTCTTCGCGGGCGCCTTCGTCACGCTCAACGTCGGCCGGAACGTGCTCACCAGCATCCTGCTGCGCGGTCACCCGCGGCGTTCGCGCAGCCTGCGGATCCTGTTCTGGTTCTGCGCCAGCGGGGCCCTGTGGCTGGTCGGCGCGCTGGTGCCGGTGGCGCGTGTCCCGCTCTGGCTGATCGCCATGGCGACGGACTATGTCGGACCGAGCGTCGGGTGGCCCACGCCGGGGCTCGGCCGGGCCCGCCGGGACGAGTTGCGGCTGACCGGCGGGCACCTGTCCGAGCGGTTCCAGCAGATCTTCATCATCTCGCTCGGCGAGTTGATCCTGGTCGCGGGCCTGGCGTACGCCGCGACCGACCTGGGTTTGGCGCAGACCGCCGCCTTCCTGCTGGTCTTCACGATGGCCGTGCTGACCGGGCTGCTCTACATCACGCCGGCCGGCGGACGTCTGGGCCAGGCCCTCGAGCGGGCCGACCCGTCCCGGCTCGGCCCTGGCTCCGCATACCTGCACCTGGTGATGGTCGGTGGGGTGGTGGCCACCGCCGTCGGGGCGGAGCTGGCCATCGCCCACCCGACCGAGCCGGGCGCGGTGGCGGTGGTCGTCGCCGGTCCGGCCCTCTTCCTGACCGGCCGGCTGCTGCTCTCCGCCGCCATCGACCGCCGGTTCTCCTGGCCCCGGCTGGCCGCGCTGCCGGCGCTGCTCGTGGTGGGTCTGCTGACGGCGGGACTGCCCCTGCTGGTGGCGACCGCGGCCAGCGCCGCGATCCTTCTCATCGTGGCCGTGCTGGAGTGGACCGCGGTCTTCGCGCCCCGCGAGCGCGGGTGAGGCGGCGCAGCTCGCCTGTCCCACCCGCGCCGCGGTGAGCAAACCGCGCGACTACGATCGGCCAGCCATGGACGACAGCCCGGAGCGCGAGATGATCGCCGTACCGGCGGGGCGGGTGACGCTCTCCGACCGGCGGACGCAGCGGCAGTGGTCGGTGTCGCTCGCGCCCTACCAACTTTCGGTGTTCCCGGTCACCCAGGCCCAGTACGCGCAGGTCACCGGTGAGCGGCCGAGCAGCCACCAGGGCGATCGACTTCCCGTCGAGACCGTCTCCTGGTGGGACGCGATCCGCTACTGCAACGCCCTGTCCGGACGGCACGGCCTGGCGCCCGCGTACCGCCTCGACGCGAACGGTGAAGACGTCGAGTGGGACGGCACCGCCGATGGCTACCGGCTGCCGACCGAAGCCGAGTGGGAGTACGCCTGCCGGGCCGGCACCACCGGCCCGCGCTACGGGCCGCTCGACGAGATCGCCTGGTACCGCGGCAACTCACAGGAGCGGATCCACGAGGTGGGCGGCAAGCGCCCCAATGCGTGGGGCCTGCACGACATGCTCGGCAACGTCTGGGACTGGTGCTGGGACGTCTACGACGCCGAGGTCTACGGCAGCTACCGGGTGCTCCGTGGCGGCGGCTGGTTCGACGAGCACTGGAGCTGCCGGGCCTCGGTGCGGCGCCGCAGCCACCCGAGCTTCCAGGTCGACGACGTGGGTTTCCGCGTCGCGCGTTCGACCCGCCGCTGAGCACGTCCCTCGCCCGCTCCGTGCGGCTGGTCGCGGGTCCGCCTGTGGGTCGAGTCGGGGAACGTCCTCCTGAGACGGCACTGCCCGGCCGGCGAAGAGTCGCCGGCCGGGCAGTGTTCCGGCCCTGGTCAGTTCTGGGTGGCCAGGTCCTTCAGGCCGTCCAGCATCTCGGCGAAGTCGGCGGTTTCCGCCGGCGGCGGCGTCTCGATGCTCACCGCCTTGCCGTAGTCGGTGTAGTCGACCACCATGTCGCCCATCTTGCCCATGACCATGCCCGCCCGGCGCGGCCGGTACTGCTCGTCGACCCACAGGTCGATCTTGATCTCCTTGACGCCCTGCTTGGCGAACTCCTTCTCGACGCCCGACCGCAGTTCAGCGTCGAGCTGCCCCAGGTGGGTCGCCACGGGAGTGGTGACGGTGTAGTGGACGGTGGCCGCCCCGTTCACCGTCTCCTGGCCGACGACCGTCACACCCTCGGAGGCGAGCAGCGTCTTGACCTGCTTGGTCGGGTCGACGTCCTCGAACTGCTTGGTGAGGTCCATCCCCGCCTGCTCGCCGACGGTGCTCAGGTCCATCTTCATCCAGCGCTTGCCGCCGGTGCTGGCGCGGTCCTCCGCCGGAATCTCCACGTAGACCACGGCGCCGATCATCCGCACGGTGGTCGGGGCGCCGTCCGGGCCCGTCGTCGTCATCTCGGCCTTGACCGGGTCGCCCAGGTCCAGGACGCCCTGCATCGAGATCTGCTCGCCGCCCGCCGCGCCCTTCATCGTCAGGGTCACCGAATCGGTCTTGTCGGTGGCGTCGATCGTCTTCTGCAACGACCCCTTGAGATCACTGGCGAGCAGCTCCAGCACGCTGGGCTGCTCCGGCGCGTCCGACGAGCCGGGCTTCGAGCCGCAGGCGGACACCGCGAGTGCGGTGAGCGCCGAGACCGCCACGATCGTGGTCTTCTTCCAAAGTGACACGTAACAGCTTCTTTCCCCCGAAGGATTCTGGGGATCTCCCCAAGTAGACCGACGACAAGCTATCTCAAGCCGTCAAGCCCCGGGTGACACCTCACCACCGCCCGGTGAGCAGGCCGCTTCGCCGTCGCCGCCGTGCCGGGAAAGTGTCCCAACGGGCTCCTAGGCTGCTCGCCGTGACCGACCCGTACACCGTCTTCTGGGCCAAGGACCGCTGCCGGTCCGTCGCCACCGCCGCGGCCGCCCACGTACCCCTGCAGGTGCTCTTCGGTGGCCCGCACCTCTCGATGCCCAGCTTCCTGCGGGCCAAGGTCCGCCCCGGTGACCTGGTATGTCCGGTCGGCGTGCACGACCAGCGGCTGTACGTGCTGGGCCGGATGCGGGTCACCGCGAGCGAGGTTCTTGTCTGAGTCGCTGATCGAGGTGGATCTCCATCATCATGATCAGATGGCCCAGGTCGAGTTGCCACTCGCCGACACGCTCGCGCTCGGACGGTTGGCCTATCTCCGCCAGCGTTCGCTCGGCAATAGACGCTATCGGGCAGTCGACCAGGTGTGGCTCTGTGTCACACCTCGCTACCTGCACTGGAGTCGGCCCTCGGCCTTCGACCCCCACCTCGACTCGGTGCGACGCAGCCTCGTGACCTTCGAGCGGCTGGCAAAGCGGCGCGATCCGGGTGTTGCCGAGGCCTGGCAGGCGGTTCTCGCCGCCGTGGACCTGTTGCTCGCCGAGGGCCGGCAGCGTGCCGGTCACCGGATCCGGCCACGACGCATCTGACCGGCGCGGGGCATGGTCACGCCTCATCAGTTGCTCGCGGGTTGACCTCGCAACCCTGGCGGTCACACCGGCAGCACAATCCGGGCTTTTACCAATGTTTGTGATCGAACCGCCGAGTCGTCGTGTGACCATGAGCGGCGAGCGGCCGACCCGCCAGCGCCCCGGCACCGGTCGACCAGCCCAGGAGGTGGGGACGATGGCCAACGGCAGCAAAATCCGTGCCTTCCGGCTCGACACGCCGGAAGAAGCGATCGCCGACCTGCATCGGCGGATCGCGGCCACGCGCTGGCCCAGCCGCGAGCTGGTCAGCGACCGCTCCCAGGGCGTACAGCTGGCGACGGTCCAGGAACTGGCCCGCTACTGGACGACTGATCACGACTGGCGCGCGTGCGAGGCGAAGCTGAACGCCCTGCCGCAGTACACGACGGACATCGACGGCGTCGAAATCCACTTCATCCACGTGCAGTCGCAGCACGAGAACGCCCTGCCGCTGATAATGACGCACGGCTGGCCGGGTTCGGTCGTCGAGCTGCTCGGGGTCATCGGCCCGCTCACCGACCCGACCGCGCACGGCGGACGGGCCGAGGACGCCTTCCACCTCGTCCTGCCGTCACTGCCCGGCTACGGCTTCTCGGGCGTGCCGACCGAGCTCGGCTGGGAAAACGGCCGCATCGCGAGCGCGTGGGCGGAGCTGATGAACCGCCTCGGCTACTCGCGCTACGTCGCCCAGGGTGGCGACGTGGGCGCCGCCGTCACGGACGCGATGGGCCGCCAGGCACCCGACGGGCTGCTCGGCATCCACGTCAACCTGCTCGCCGGGGCGATCGGTATCAAGGACCAGCTGCCGGCGAAGTCCGAGCAGGAACGCGCGGCGCACGACGCGCTCAACACGTTCACCACGGACGGCTTCGGCTACTTCCTGGAGCAGTCCACCCGGCCACAGACGATCGGCTACTCCCTGATCGACTCACCCATCGGGCTGGCGGCCTGGATGTTCGACCACGACACGGACAGCTACTACAAGATCTCCCGCGCGATCGTCGACGGCCAGCCGACGGGCGGTCTCACCCGGGACAGCATCGTCGACAACGTCACGCTCTACTGGCTGACGGGCACCGGCACCTCGTCCGCCCGGTGGTACTGGGAATTCGGACGGTTCCTGGCCGCGGCCGGTGCGTCCGGCCAGGCCCCTCCGCCGGTCTCGGTTCCGGTCGGCTTCACGACGTTCCCCGGTGAGCTCTTTCCTGCCCCGCGCAGCTGGGTCGAGATGGTCTACCCCGGCCTCGCGTACTACAACGAGGCCGAGCGTGGCGGCCACTTCGCCGCCTGGGAGGAGCCCGACCTGTTCGCGGCCGAGATGCGGGCCGTGTTCCAGCCGCTACGGACATCCTGAACCCGCTCAGGTTCGCGCTCTATAGCGCGCCATCCTCGATCGCCTGGTCGACCAGGTTCGTTCCGCGACGCTGACCCAAGGCAGTTGTTTCGCTGAGGGACCGCTCGGCCGGCGAGCCTGGAAGTTTTCGCGCCAACACAATCGCGCGACGGAAGGTCAGATACCTGACTGCCAACCGCGCAGATCTGGGCTCGGCGCCGGTCGTGTTCGGGATTGTCCTAGATCTCTGCGAAGCCCGAGTTATCTAAGGTCGCGACGAGCTTCCGGCTCGCCGCTACGATGCAGCCTCCGAGGCACGTCGCACCAGCGGAGGGCGCGCATGCTTGGGCCCCAGAGAACGGTGAGAACAAAGACGACCATTTGGCGCTACAGACTGTGGCGATACAGGTTGACCACCGTGGGTATGGTCCTAGCCTCGTTCGGTTTGGCGACTTCTCTGGTGGACCCGCCTCGGCCAGTCAGTGTTGTTGCGGGGCTTGCTGGCGCTACTCTCTCCCTCATGGAGACCGGAGCCAACCGCCGGCGTTCGAAGGAAGTGCGGTTCCAGCTGCGGAAGGGCGACACCTATCAGGATGTAATTAGTCACTCGGTGGACCTCGGGCCAGTTGTGGAGAGCGCCCGCGACGTAGGGATTTTGCTGTCCCGCGAGAACGCCGAACTGCGCAAGCGCCCCATCCCGGCTATTGTCCAGAGCCCCGATTACAGGCTGCCACATGACTTACGGACCTGGTCCCTTGACTACTTAACCTACCGCGCGAGAACGGCAAAAATCTATAACGACAGTGCGCTCTGTCTGGCGTCGGACCTCTTGAGCGACGATGTTGTCAAGCTGAGAGCCGGCCGCTATTTCGACTTCATGTGCAGCAACCTGCTCGCCCCGTCCGACATCTGGGAGGTGGGGCGGAAGAGTCCTGCCCTTCGTGGCAGGGACCTCATCCTCGACCCAGACGGCCGACTCGTATCTTTCAAGCGCAGTCGCCTGGCGAACCTCATCGGCGTATCAACCCTGGCCTTCACCACCGACGGCCAGCTGCTCCTTGTCGCGCAGACGGACGACAACATCGGAAGCCCTGGCTTGCTCGCCCCCTCTGGTTCAGGTGCACTCGAACCTAAGGACGTGCCCGACAACACGGAGGAATGCACCATCCAGAAAGTCATGATACGCGGAGCCGAGCGCGAGTTGCGGGAAGAGTGCCATCTGACGGAGCGCGATTTAGAAAACAGCTCCCTCGTTGGGCACGGTCGCTGGATCAGCCGGGGGGCGATGCCTGAGTTCTGCGCCGTAACCCTCCTCGGCCTCACAGGTGATCAGGTGCTCGAGCGGTCACCGCGGCGGGTAGAAAGGTCTTACGTCCACGAATTTATGCCAGTCAGTCTGGCGCCTCCGCGGCTCTGGGATCCCAGTCGACCGCTCGACATGCTGCCTCAGCATCGACAGGCGGCTTCCTGGCCCTTGGCGCTTGGGCTCGCCTGCCTGGCGGAGTGCATCAACGACGAATCGTGGTCCTTGCGCGAGGACTTGTTGACGCGATTGGAGGGGTAGTCCCGCGTATGCGGAACTAGGCATCCAATCCTGGAGGGCTTTCGTCAACAGCCCCGCCGCCAAGGTCCGCCTCGGCCGTGGGGGGCGGAAAACCTCCAGGCGCAGTCGGATGGTTTCCGGCTTCCGACCGCCGACGGCGCTGCCTAGCGTCTATTGCATGATCGAACTACGTGAGCTGACGAAACGCTACGGCGACCAGGTCGCCGTCGACGGGCTGAGCGTCCGGGTGCAGCCGGGGGTGGTGACCGGCTTCCTCGGCCCGAACGGATCCGGCAAGTCGACGACGATGCGGATGATCCTCGGCCTGGATGCCCCGGACCATGGCGAGGCACTGATCGGCGGCGTCCGGTACCCGGACCTGAACTGGCCGCTGAGGACAGTCGGCGCGCTCCTCGATGCCGGGGCGTTCCATCCCGGCCGCAGCGCCCGTGCGCACCTGACCGCGCTGGCTGCGAGCAACGGCATCTCCGGTTCCCGTGTCGAACAGGTGCTGCGCATCGTCGGTCTGTCCGACGCGGCAACGCGGCGTGCCGGTACGTACTCGCTCGGCATGCGCCAGCGTCTCGGTGTCGCTGTGGCCCTGCTCGGCGACCCGGGCGTCCTCCTGCTCGACGAGCCGGTCAACGGACTGGATCCGGAGGGCATCCGCTGGATCCGGGACCTGCTGCGCGGACTCGCCGCCGAAGGCCGGACGGTGTTCGTGTCCAGCCACCTGATCGCCGAGATGGCGCTGACCGCTGACCGGCTGGTGGTGATCGGCCGCGGCCGGCTGCTGGCCGAGACGACCGTCGCCGAGCTCGCCGCCGGCGAAGACAGCCTGGAGGACGCGTTCTTCCGGCTCACCTCACAGGTCACCGACTATCGCGGAGTGGGAGCGTCATGAACGGGTACGGATTCCGGCACGCCGCCCGGATGGAGCGGATCAAGCTGAGCAGCGTCCGGTCGACGTGGTGGCTGGCGATCGCCGCGGTGGTCTCGATGGCCGCGGCGGGGGCCGGGGTGGGACTCGGGTACCGATCGCACACCCCGGTCGCCACCGCCGCCCAGATCCTGAACAACAGCCTCGGCGGCGCCATCGTGGCCCAGCTGCTCCTCGGAGCGCTCGGCGTCCTGATGGTGACCGGTGAATACGGCACCGGGATGATCCGCTCGACGTTCGCCGCCGTTCCGCGGCGTCGGACCGTCCTGGCCGCGAAGGTCGCCGTGTGCGGCGGCGCGGCTCTCACCGTCGGCCTGGTCGCGAGCTTCGCCGGCTATCTGGGCGGGCAGCTCGCGATCCGCGGCACCGCCATCCCGGCCGCATCCCTTTCAGACCCGCCGATCCTGCGCGCGGTCGTGCTGACCGGCGTGTATCTGGGCGTCACGGCGCTGATCGGGGTCGGCATCGGGACGATCGTGCGGCACTCGGGCGCCGCGATCGGCACGCTGTTCGGTCTGATGTTCGTACCGATGATCGTGGCCGGCCTGTTCGGCGAGAGCGGAATCCAGGTCGGCCGCTTCGTCCCGCTGTTGATGCTGCTCAACTCGATCGCGGTGACCTCGCCGGTACCCGGGCTGTTCTCCAGCTGGATCAGCGCGCTGCTGATGTGCGGGTACGCGGCGGTAGCGATTCTGTGCGGCGCCGTGCTGCTCCGCCACCGCGACGCGTGAGCAGCGACAATGGGCCGATGACCGCGCTGCGCGCTCCGTTCACCACACTGGCCCTGCGCCGGGCGGTGTTCTGCGTCGTCGGCGTGGTCAGCGCGGCCGCGATCCTGAGCGTGCCGGCGATCGGGCCGGCCCTGGGCGTCCTCTTCCTCTGGGCGACCGGAGCCCTGTCCGACCAGCCGGCACCTGCCGTCGCACCGGTGTTCCTCTTCCTGGTTCCGCTCACCGTCGCGTTCCTGGTCGTGCTGGCCGCCCCGATCGGGCGCGCGATGGGAGCCGTGCATCGCTCGCTCGCCGACCGGCTGCTCGACACGCATGTGGACGCCCCGCCGCCCCGGCCGTCGAAGCGGCTCAGCGCCGTGGTCGCCGACGGACCGGGCTGGCGCGCCGTCGGGTACGGCCTGCTCAAGGTGCCACTGGCCATCCCCGAGGGTTACGGCGCGTTCTGCTACGTGTTCGGCCTGGTCAACCTCAGCTACCCGGTGTGGTGGCCGCTGTTTCGCAACCATCCGCCCGGAACGCGCCTCGGACCGGTGTGGGCGCTGACGCCGTTCGGCACCATCGGTACGCGGACGTTCGCCGGGACGTTTCTCATCGCCGCGGCCGGCCTCGCCATGCTGCTGGTCGCACCGTGGTTGATGCGGGCCGGTACGACGCTGGACCTTGCCGCGATGCGACGGCTGCTCGGTCCGCGTCGGCTCGCCGAGCGGGTACGCGAACTGCAGGTCACCCGTGCCCGCGCGATCGACGACGCGGCCGCGATGATGCGCAGGCTGGAACGGGACCTGCACGACGGCGCGCAGATCCGGCTGGCCACGCTGGCGATGAACCTCGGCATGGCGACCGAGAAGCTCGGTGTCGACGGCCCGCCACCCGACCTCGCACAGGCCCGCGAACTGGTCGCGCTCGCCCACCGCGGAGCGAAGGATGCCCTCGCGGACCTGCGCGACCTGGTGCGCGGGATCCACCCGCCGGTCCTCGACAATGGTCTCGGCGACGCGCTGGCGACGCTCGCGACCAGCAGTGCCATCCCGGTCGCGGTGAACGTCGAGCTGCCCGACCGCCCGGCGCCCGCGATCGAGACCATCGCCTACTTCTGCGCCTCCGAGCTGCTCGCGAACGCGGCCAAACACAGCCGGGCGACCCGTATCGGGCTCGGTGTCGTCCGATCCGGCGAGCGCCTGATGGTGACCGTCAAGGACGACGGCATCGGCGGGGCGAGCCCGGACGGCCCCGGCCTGTCCGGCCTGGCCCGCCGCATCGCCGTCGTGGACGGCCGGATGCGCGTACACAGTCCGGCCGGCGGTCCGACCCGGGTCGAGATCGAGCTGCCCACACAGGTGTGAACGGAGGCGACGACATGCGGATGGTAATCGCGGAGGATGCCGCGATGATGCGCGAAGGGCTGGTGCGGCTGCTCACCGACCGCGGCTTCGAGGTGTGCGCGGCGGTGGCGGACGCGGATGCGTTGCGGTCCGCGGTTGCCGCCCACGTACCGGATGTAGCGATCGTCGACATCCGGATGCCACCGACGCACACCGACGAGGGACTGCGCGCAGCGATCGACATCCGACGCGACCATCCCGACGTCGGTGTGCTGGTGTTCTCCCAGTACGTGGAGACCCGCTACGCGACCCGGCTGCTCGCCGACCGGCCGACCGGCATCGGATACCTGCTCAAGGACCGGGTCGCCGACGTCGCCGATTTCGTGGACGCGCTGACGCGGGTGGCATCCGGTGGCACCGCACTGGATCCGGAGGTGGTGGGCCATTTGATGCGGGCCGGCCAGGGCACGGCCGGGGTGGCGTCGCTGACCCCCCGGGAGCGTGAGGTGCTTTCGCTGATGGCCGAGGGACGATCCAACGCCGGGATCGCGACGGCTCTTGTCATCACCGCCGGAGTCGTGGAGAAGCACGTGGCGAGCATCTTCGCGAAACTCGGTCTGCCGTCCTCGGACAGCGACAACCGCCGGGTCCTGGCCGTCCTCCGCCACGTCAGCGGCGGCTGATGACACTTAGAGACAACAGCATCACGTGCACTAGCCAGAGCTGAAGTCCGCTGCCCTTTCGTCGCGCTGTAGCTAGCGCCGAACCAGGCCTCCGATTGGTCAGCTTGTCCACGAGTACGGCGATCGTGCAGCGCCTCGGCCCCGATGCCGCGCCCGGCGGCCTCCACGGCCAGTGGAGTCCCCTCTGGTCTCTGGACGATCTCGGTCCACAAGCCGAGCGGCTGCGAGTTGGGAACGAGCGGTCCGCCCGCCGTCGTCCGCCCCTTCGCTGTCTCATCACCGCTCGGATTCAGGAGGCCAGCCGGCCCCGATCGCGGCGAAGCGACCCGGTTGAAGTCGCTCGCCGCACACCGCCGCCGGCCAGCCGTACGGCACTTCATCAGCCGCATCGACGCGAGCCTGGGCCGACGCCGCTAACTACAGCTCGCGCCGGGCCTTGCGCGCGACCAGTTCCAACACGGCGATTACCGTCCCGGCGCCGGCGATCTCACCCTGGGAGACGAGATGCCGCGCCTCCTCCAGCGGAATCCAGGCCACCCGCTCGGCCTCGTTGACGTCTACCGGAGCACCGATGTACGCCGCCTCCCGGGCAAGGAACACCAGGTTCTCCGCGTCCGCGGTTGCCACCCACGGCTGGAACGACAGCAACGGCTCCACCACCCCCGGACGCCACCCGGTCTCCTCCTCAACCTCCCGGACCGCACACGCCGCCGGCTGCTCGCCATCATCGACGTAGCCACCCGGCAGCTCCCACACCCACCGATCGAAGACAAACCGATGCCGCCGCATCAGCAGCAGACGCTCCTGATCGTCAAGCACCGCAACCATCGCCGACCGGGGCGCCCGGATCACGTACTGCTCGAAACGCACCCCATCCGGCAGTTCCACGTCGGCGATACTCAACCGCGCTCGCCGGCTGCCGTCCACCACCCGCTCACCATGAATCGTCCACCGCGTCGACTCGGTAACCTGCTCCTCCGCCACCAGGCCAGTATCCGACCACCAGCGCTGGGGTACATTGCTGCCTCGACGCCACACGGAAGCCGCTCACGGCAAAGCGACCCCGACCGAGGCCTATGACCTGCGGAGAAGTGGGCCGCCAGGGACTCGAACCCTGAACCTATGGATTGCCGGCGGGGTAGCCGGATCGGGTGTGGTGCGAGGTCATCCCGGCTGCTGGCGCGCATCTCGATCTGGTTCGGCTGGCACGGTTGCTGTACTTCGCTGCTGTACTGCTGGCGTCAGATCAGCCGCTGGATGCGGACCTTCGGGTGCTCGTGTCTCAGGTGGCCCTGCTTGTGCTGGCGGACCTGCTCGTCCCAGACCTCTTGGTCGTAGTCCGGGTCGGGCGGGATCCACTTGTGGGAGCCGTCGCTGTAGTGGAACTTCTCATCCCCGGGTCGCAGAATGCTCATCGAGTCCAGCCGAGGAATCGGTGATGCAGGTGGCCGGCGGGGACGTGGGCCAGGTCCTGCGCGGCGTCGACGAGTTGGGCTGCCAGGTAGAGAGCGAGCGATACCGGGGCTCGGTCGTACTCCGCTCGTAGCTCTCGACGGCGGGTGTGGCAGGGCCAGTCGGCGCCGCAGCCACCGCAGGTCCAGGCCGGCGTGATCGGGAGGTGGGTCGTCACTTGGGCTTCCTCCGCCCGGCCGGCGGTTCCGATGACGGAGCGGATAGCCGGCCGTCCTCTGACGGCCAGTGACCTCGGTTGATTGGGATTCGATGCCTCGTATGGCAGGGCAACTCGCCCCCGCATCGGCAGACCTTCCGCCATCGCTGCCATGACCAGGCGGGTCGGTGCCGCCTGGCCAGGGTTAGCGCGACGGCCACCAAGTACTCCTCGTACGACACGCGAGGCATGGGCCTCCCTTCGGATGTTTGTCGATGTCGCGGGCGGGCCGGAGTCGATCGCGGCTGTTGTCCCAGCTCATGTCACCGTAACGACGTAGGACTGTAGATACAATAAGATGTAGAACTGTTGGACACGTAGCGTCACATTTGTGATCGACCCCAGCGCGGATCGGGCCGTGTTCCGGCAGCTCGCAGACCTCCTGCGAGACCGGATCACGTCTGGCGACCTCGCGCCCGGCGCATCGCTACCGAGCGAGTTGCGACTGGCTCAGGAGTACGGGCTGAGTCGCACGAGCGTCCGACAAGCGGTAGCGCTACTCCGGTCGGAAGGGCTCGTGATCGTGGAACCACCCCGCGGCACGTTCGTCCGCGCCGACGAGCCGACCGAAACGGTGACCCTCCTCAAGGGCGATACCGCGACGGCGCGTATGCCGACCCCTGCTGAACGGCGCGAACTGGAGATCGGTGAGGGCATCCCGGTCATCGTGATCTTCCGAGCCGACGGATCCCGCGAGCTGTACGCCGCCGACCGCATCCGCGTCGGCCCCTGAGCCTGCCGTAACCGTCGACGAACCCGTCTGGGGGATGCGGACCCAAGCTATCGGCTCCTGCCGCCTGTTAGCAGCCAGTGTCGGTTAGCAGGTGCCTGCCGTCGTCGTATGACGTTCGGAAGCAACCCAGATCGAGGCCCGCGCTGCCTCTTCGCCGCCTCCCGGCTGCCTGATGTCGCCCTCATGAGCTCGGTGCAATCGGACGTGGCCCGATGGGCATACCGACACGTCGAGGTCAGGCCAGGTTGTGGCGAGCGAGCTGCCCACCCTCGCGATGTGACAAAGACAGCCGATCTGAGGCTTCGAAACCCTGTCCGTACCGCCGAACACTGGCTACGATTAGTGGCAGGAAGCTTGCTTCCGAACCCGCCTTAGGCCCCGCAGATGCGGGGCCTTCGTGCATCTACCGCTGTTGGTAAGCCATCGGGTACCAGCACTGGCGGTGCCACACCTTGGGCTCAATACGTGCCCAGAGCTGCTCGTTTGCCCGCTTGGCTTTCTCCACAGGCTCGGTGTGACATTCCATGCGGCGGTAGAGGAAGGTCACCAAGTCGATCGCCTGAACGAGCCGTGACGCGCTGGAAGGGGCAAAGTGCAACGTGTCGACGATCTGGGTTAGCTTCCTCGCCCGGTAGCCCCAAGTGCCGGATCTCCGATACATGGCCATGTCTGACCGATGCTTTGCCTGCTCGCCCACCTCGTCGGCGATGATCAGCACATGTTCCCCATGGGCCTTGGCGCAGTCATCGATGCGCTCAAGAAGATGCAGCAGTACCACTGAGTGCGGGGGCTCCGGCGCGAGGTACCGCTGGCGGAGCCCTGCTGCGTGAACCCCGCGGAGGATGATCGCCCGTGCGTGCTGACCAATTGCTTCGAATGCCTCGTTGTAGACGCCGATGCGAACCCGGGGCGGAATCCCCTCCCACCAGCCCTCACCCTGGAACAGCTCATAGCCATGCAGCTCAGCGTCCTCTGCCACGCTGTGGTTCTTCACAGCCTTGACGATGACCTCATCAAGTGCAGCAGTGATCGCCTGAGCCCCCGTGCCGTCACACAGCAGGGCGGCCATGTAGTACCAATCCGCACTGTAGGACTCATCGAGGTAGCCGAGCAGCATCGGGGCAGCCTATCGAAGCCGAGAGCAACGAGGCGGCCTGCGAGCCCGGGAAGCCGGCCAGGCAGGGACTCCACGCTTACAAGTTCTGTGCGTCGCATCCGCACCCGTCCGGGACCGGTCGCACGCTCGGAGTCGCGTCCGTGTCGGCTCGCTGGCTCGTCGCCGTTCGGTGCGGTTGCTGTCAGCGTTGCTGTCGACAGCACTCCCGCCCACCGACTCCGTGGGCGGTACCTTTGCCCCACATGGAACGATGCGCGGGCCGTTCGGGCCCTGGCCGGTAGTCCAACCGGATCCGGCCGTCGTGTTGCTCGTTCCGCCGTCATCGCCGCGCGGCGGGCCCGGCAGCCCGGCGATCAGGCCGTCTACGGAACCGCTCCGAATCGACCCTCGCGCTGACCTTCCCTGCACCCCCGGCACCCCAGCTACCCTGCGTAATAAGGGCTATCCGCTGCGTCGTGAGTGCGTTACGGTCGTGTCTGTCTATGGTGGAGCTGTGGAGGATGTATGGCGCGACGTAAGGGCCTAATTGCTCAAATGCTCGACGCGCGCAAGCAGGCCAAGAAGCTCCAGGCGCAGGCGGAGGCGCGCTGGCACCGCGAGTTGGTGGCCGAGCAGAAGCTTCAGGAAGCCGAGGCACGCCGCGAGGCTAAGCAAGCCGAGGCTGCAGCAAAGAAGGCCGAGGCCGCGCGCCTGCGGCAAGAAGTACAGGCTAAACGTCTGGCCGACCAAGCGGCGGCGAAGGCAGCTCGGGAGGCCACCCAGCGCGAGCGTGCTGAGGAACGACGCCGAGCTGCTGATGCCCGCGAGGAAGCGCAGGAGGCAGCCGCTGCGAAACGCCTGACGGAGCGGGAGGCAAATGCTCGCAAGATAGCAGAGGCGGAGTTTCGGACCGATGCCATCAGCGCAAAGATTGCCGAGTACTCACAGCTGCTAGCCCGGAGAAACAAGCGCGGCGCCATGTCTGCCCTCGAACTCAGCGCGGCGTTGTTGAACGGCGGACCACCCGCGTTTGTTGAGCGTCTACAACACGTCCTTGCCCAATCTCGATACCCCGAGGGCCTGACAGGCAAGGTCGCTGCTCATTATGATCCTGCCTCCACTGAGCTGCTGATTGAGTACGAGCTACCACTCCGGGACGTCGTGCCCCCCGTCGTCGCCTATCGCTACACGACGGCGAAGGGCATGGTTGCCATACCCCGCAAGGAACCCGAGACTAAGAAGCTGTACGGCGACCTCCTTGCACGACTGACATTGCGCACCATTGCCGAGACTTTCGACGTGACCTCCCCGGACCTCGTCACCGGCATCGTCTTCAACGGCTACGCCTCAACCAAGGACAAGGCGACTGGCCGCGCCATTCGCCCGCTCCTCATGAGCGTGGGTGTGGAGCGGGACAAGTTCGCCGTAGTGCAGCTCGATGAGCCAGAGCTGGATCCGGTACTGTGCCTTCGCAACCACCTGAACGCAATTGTTTCCCCGCATCCATACGACCTAGAGGCCGTCAGACCAGTGGTGTCCTTCGACCTTTCGAAGTACAAGTTCGTCGACGAGATGGATGTCGTCGCCGGCTTGGATAGCCGTACGGACCTACTCACACTCTCTCCTGGAGAGTTCGAACATCTCATTCGCCGCCTTTTCGAGAGCATCGGTATGAAGTCCTGGGTCACGCAAGCCTCAAAGGACGAAGGTGTAGACGGCGTCGCTGTCAATGAGGATCCGATCGTCGGCGGGCTCTGCATCATCCAAGCGAAGCGCTACAGCAAAATCGTGGGCCTTGAAGCCGTCCACGCACTTGCCGGCGTGATGGATCACAAACGAGCCGCCAAGGGTGTCCTGGTTACTACCTCGTGGGTTGGAAAGGCGAGCCGCGACTTCGCTGCGGCCAACGGACGCATCGAGATCATCGAGGGTCGCAATCTCAAGCACATGCTGAAGGAGCACCTTAATCTTGACGTCCTAATCGGCCTAGAAAAGCTTCCGCCGGGCTGGGACAGGGCAGACCTGGAGTAGGGGCATCCTCATCTAGACCGGATGAAGCACTCGCTGCAAGTTCTAGGCGCGTCGTCCGGCAGGGTCTGTACGCATCCGCGTCCTCGGGCGGCAGTTCGCCTTCGGTAGCCGGCGGCTGCCCACATCTTTGCCGTTGCAGTCAGCGCTGCTGGCAACGGTGCTGCAGCACACGGTTTAGGAAGGCAGTTGCGCTTGGCAACCGCGCCGGTCTTCTACCAGGGCACACGACCAACGTGTTCCTAGCGGCGGCTTTGATCATTCCGCGCATATTCCGGATCTTGCCCACCGGGGTCCCGAGGCACTCCGGCGCGCCTCCTTCGAACAGGCGTTCGCTTGGTATAGCGTGCCGCTAACCCTCGACCAACTGCAGCAGAGGCCACTCTTCATGACAGACGAACCTTTCCAGTTAACGCTCGTCGGCGAGCATGACGGATTCCGCCAGAACATCCGCATGGCCTTTGCGCTACTGCAGGCAATGGCCAACGAGAGTTCTTGCCCGCCAATCAACGTCACTGCAATTCTCGCGGACGACTTTGTCAGCGCCGTTGAATCTGCACAACATCGAGCCGGGATTGCAGATGGGCGACCCTTTGCTCTTGAACGCATTGGCGGCCTCGTTAGCGCAAAAAATGTCCCGACTGCACGCGACTATTCAACGGTCGAGATTGTCTTCAACTCTGAGCTTTGGGAAGCCTCGAATGATTCTCCAATGGCAGAGGGTATCCGGCTATGGATTGCTCTTCACGAGTTGGCGCATCCGGTCTTCGGGCGACTACGCCACGCTAGCGGCGCACTCGATGGGGTTCCATTCCCGTCCCATACCCCAAGCGAAGTAGCCCGTAGCATGATCCGCGTCGCCGTCGAGGAGATGCGATGCGACCAGATCGTTGACCGCATCCTTTCCAATGTTGCAAGCGTGCGCCGACCCGACGGAGAGGAATTGCCCCTCCGGCTTGGCATGCTTCACGATTTAGGCTACTGCCAAGCGGTCATTGAGGCTCTGGACGAGCGAGTCTATCCCGGCTGGCCAGACCTAGTTGAGGACTACCAATACCACCAGCTAAGCCTTGACGAGATGTGGGCGCGTCTGGCTACAAGCACTGACGGCATGCTTACGCTTCTTGGCCGCGCTCATGCTGAGGCCCTTTCAGTGGACTATCCGGGTCCACTGTCTAACGAAGCAGCGACCAGCCCAGGGACACAACTGTACCTTGGCCCTATGTGGGGGAGGATTGTCGCCGCCGCAATGAACCAGCCGCTGATTCCATCGCTCGACACATTCGCTCAGCTTGAAGCCGAGTTGCTAGATGAGGGAGAGAACGCCATCCACGAGATGTGGCGCAAGCTAGGTGTAGAGGTCGAGGAACTCGGCGATCGCAAGTTCGCGCTCTGGATCAGCGAACCAACCCGCATGCCCCAGCAGGATGAATTTCCCGGCTGAACCTTTGTACCGGCACCTGCGAGAGGACCGCCACCGAATCCCCTGCTCCTATGGATGTCAAACTCCGCCGGCTGACAGTGTCTGACTCCTGCGTCCCGAAGGAACCACCAGCCGGCTACGAGTTGCGCCAGCAGCAATGCTGTGTCAGACGTTAAAGCGGAACTAGAGCCCGATGCCCCCCCACCAGCGCGAACGACCCGCCGACACCTGCTCACACGGCGTATAGGGCTGCCATCGTTGGTGGCTGGTTGACGACGTTTGACAGTGTCTTGTGCCCCCTGTGTGCCCCGAAAGCAATCAGGGGTGGACGGGTCCCACAGGCAGGGAACGGACTGCTTGTTCGGATCCTGGCCGTCGCCACCGTCGACTACTCAAAGAACCGCCGGCCGCCGAACTCCGCCTGCAAGCGATCATCCAATTCATCCGCTAGCCCAACCATAACTTGCACGGCAAGCATAAGGTGCGGTCGCTGAAAGTGTCGCCCGAAAACCGGTATGGACGCCCAAACGGTTCCTGTTGAGAAATACATCCTACCGATAGGCATTCGGTTTGTGAATTCGGATAATCTGACCAGAAGATCAGGCGTTTGCTCGACCTCCGTTAGAATGGGGGAAAATACGTCAACGAGTGGCGGGGCGTCACGTGTTCTAACAAACACCATCGCCGACCCAGCCCTGATTGCAATATCGCCGTCATGGTCTATTTGCAAGTCCCCGACCTCGACTCTAGTCATGGCGGCAACGACTTGCTTGACACTCTCCTCTAATGGCTCTTCTTCAAGATATTCCGCATCAACTTCACTTCCGCCTTCTCGTGCGGTCGAAGAAGACTCGGCTTGAACCTTCTCGCCCTCCTCAACCCAGTGACCCACCAACGACCAAAACTCGATCAACTCACGTTCCGATATCGACGGACTCCCGGTGTAGGTGGGGTGAGATTGGCCGCGCAACCCAGCGCCTTGTCCAAATGCATGGTGGTGGTGGTGGGCTACGGCTGACGGAGCAGGGTCGACGTCGCGATCTTGACTTTGGTCTCTTGCTTGAGATTGACCTTGCTGCGTTACAGGAACCGAACTCTGCGTAGAGCCGGCTACTTTTAGCGACTCCGCAAGCCTACGGATGGCGAGCCTCATTCCTGTGTTCGCGGGTCCTAACCGTCCTAAAAGCGAATGTGACACGACGGCGTCCGCAGCTCTTTTGAGGTGGGTTTCGTTGAATGACAGAAGTTCGCCGTCGCCTGCCTCAAAATCTTCCATCCCTGCCGTCAACCGAGGGACACTCGTCCTACTAGACTCGGGAGTCGCACCACCCTCGGGGCTCCCCAAGTCCGACTGGCTTGAAGACGAAGTCCGGGAACGTCGCGCCATGTCATTTCCCCATTGTCTGCATTAGCGCCAGCACCACAGCTAACACGACCGCCGATCCTTGAAGATAGAACGCCACTGTCATCACCAGCAAGCGAGAGCGATTACCCTCCAGTGTCAGCATTTTCGATAGGAATAGTTCCGTAACCGCGTCAACTTGCTCCTTCTCACCGGCAGCAGCAGCCCACCGCTGCACGGCAACAAGACGCGGGCCTGGATGCAGCAACGGAACAAGCGTCATAACTCCAAGCGCACCGGCTATACCTAGAGCCCACAGTGCACCTGCCACATTGAGTTTTCCTGTCTGAATCCGGGCCGCCAAAACTGCCGCAGCAACGGCTGTGGTAGCGATGAGGAAGCCGGCACGACTTGCAATGGCGTCGCATTGGACCCGGACATGTTCCAGTTGTCTGTCAAGCTCAGCGAACATGCGGTCCGCGTGGGTCGTCACCCTAGATCCCCCTTGAGGATCGGCGGTACGTCGGGGTCATGCTAGCGATACTGGCTCGATTCCCACTATCGGTGACTTGTTCGAGACAGGGTGATCAAGGCTGTCTCACCACAGGAGTTCCCCATCCTTGCCATCCCGTCCGCCGTCGACCCGCCCTCTTGGGGAGTGGGCCGCCGCCCGGCCCGCCACGTCAAGACGGCCTTGACGCACGTTCGGACGCTGGCGGGTCGGGCGGCGGTCTGCTCGGCTTGCCCGGGTCGATGGCGGGCGGGATGGGCTACCGCGACCACCCACTGACCGTGACCCGCCGTGGGTGTCCCACCATCTCGGAGCCTGAGCGCCCCCGCCGGAGGCGCGGTATACCGCAACCCCACGACCGCCGTCAGCTCGCCCACGCGGCCGGAGTGGGCTCCCCTACGCCGCGCGGACCTGGCCGCGGCCCGGCCGGCTGCCGGCCCACTACCCCAACCGGTTACTGCCCTGTCGTTCTGCGGCGGCCCTTGGGCACTCGCTGTCCGCGCCAGCCGCCGGGCGTGTTGCGTGGCCGGAGTCGGAGCGCCAGCGGAGCGACGGACGCGCGCCCAGGCGGCGGCGCATGCGGCCCGTTCAGGGCCGCCTTGATAGACGTACAGAAAGTCCTCCCACACCGGCAGGCAGCCGGCGGTCCCCACACAGCCTCCGGGATCACGGTGGGTTGACGTGTCGGAACCCGGTGCTACTCTGGCGCTCGTCGAGCACGCCAGGGCGGCCTTCCCGCCGGATCGCTGGACTCGACGTTGGAGATGCTGAGCGGCCTTCCTGCCGCTGATGGGGGCCACGTCCCGCCGGCTCTCGATCGCACCGGTGCTGCACTGGTCTCCCGAATCCGCTGAGCGGCCCAGCACGGCCTTCCCCGCCGTCCACGATGGCCCGGATTCGCACACCTCCACGGGTGGGGCAGCCTGCGGCACCCGGCCGGATGCCGACATCCCAGGCTCCCCACCCGTGCCGACCTCCGTCAACGAGTCCACGAGCGCGAAAGGACACGACCATCGGCGGGACGTGGCACCACCACGAACCCGCCCTCCGGCGTCAGCCGCCCTCCCGGCGGTGTCAGGAGACACGACGAACACCACCAGCGGACCAGTGTCCACGGCTGGTGGTGCTTCGTCTCCCGTCCCTGCCACCCCCAGAGGAGAAGACCGTGTCTAGCCCGCTCACCCTGTATCGTCCCGGCGATGCCAGCGGCCGTGACGCCCAAGCCCTGCACCGCGCCGCCACGCCGGAGTTCTCCGGCTGGCTGGAGCACACTCGCACCGCCGGCGGCTGCGCCCGGCCGGTCCGCCTTACCGGCACCATCGCCGCTGTCGAGCGAGACACCGGCCGGGTCCTGGGCGAGCAGCACACCGACGAGCTGCCCGACGCGGCGCTCTACAAGGCGTGCGGCAACCGCCGCGAATCGCACTGCCCCGACTGCGCCTGGGTCTACCAGGGCGACGCCTACCAGGTCGTGCGCTGCGGCCTGACCGGCGGCAAAGGCGTCCCTGCCTCGGTTGGCCGGCACCCGGTCGTCTTCGCCACCTTCACCGCTCCATCCTTCGGTGCGGTCCACCACCGGCACATCCCGCGTCACACCTGCGCCACCCGGCAGCGCTGCGACTGCCGTCCGGCTCCCTGCCGCGCCCGCCACACCGCCGGCACCTGCCAGCACGGGCAGCCGGCGGCATGCTTCGCCCGTCACGACGCCGACGATCCGCGGCTTGGGCAGCCGTTGTGCCTGGACTGCTACGACCACGGCCACCAGGTCGTCTGGAACTACTTCTCGGGCGAACTGTGGCGGCGTACCAAGCAGGCAGTTGAACGGCACCTCGTCGCTCTCTGCCGCCGACGCGGCATCCCTCTCGTCCAACTCGTCACCGACTCCGGCAAGGTGCGACGGGTGCCGCCGGTGCGGGTGTCACACGGCAAGGTCGCCGAGATGCAGCGCCGGGCAGCCGTGCACTTCCACGTTCTGCTGCGCCTCGACGGCGTCGACTCCGACGACCCGGACGCGCTTGTGCCGCCGCCGGCCGGCATCACCGTCGACGACCTGGAGGCAGCCGTCCACGCCGCCGCCCGCCAGATCACCGTCACTCCGCCCTCGCACCCCGACCAGCAACGCGGCTGGGTGGTGGCCTGGGGCGAGCAGGTTGACGTCCGGCGCATCAAAACCGCCGGAGGCGAGTTGACCGACGGCAAGGTGGCCGCCTACCTCGCCAAGTACGCCACCAAGGCAACCGAAGCCACCGGCCACCAATCCGCCCGGCTCACGCCTGCCACCGTCGACGACTACGCCAATCCGGAAGGCGACCACCTCGCCCGCCTCATCGACGCCTGCTGGCACCTCGGACGGCCCAATGGCACCGACACCGCCAGCGGCGCCGCAACGGCCGACGTCCGTCAAGGCAGCCTTGACACCAAACCGAACGCCTACGCCGGGTTGCGCCGCTGGGCACATATGCTCGGCTTCGGCGGCCACTTCCTCACTAAGGCCCGCCGCTACTCGGTCACCTTCGGCCTGCTCCGCGACACTCGCGCCACCTACCGTCGCGACGACGGCGATCACACCGCCGACATTGTGACCGTCGGCGTCCTCAGCTACGCGGGATCTGGGTGGCTCACCGAGGGTGACGCCCTCCTGGCCAACACCGCCGCCGCGCAGCGCCGGCAGGCCAGACGCATCGGCCGGGAAGAACTCGCTCACGAAGCCTGGCTCACCGGGGCCGCCGCATGAACCACGACCTCCGCCCCCGCTGGTACTCACCCGCCGAGGTCGCCGTCCTGCTCGGCTTCGGCATCTCCAAGGTGAAGATGAAGATTGCCACCGGAGAACTCCGGTCGGTTAAGGACGGGAAGTATCGACGCATCCTGCCCGAGTGGGTCGATGAGTACATCCGTGACCAGGTCGACCGGCAGGAAGTCGCCTGATGCCCCGCCGCGCTCGCGCAAACGGAGAAGGCTCGATCTTCGCCTACCGCGACGGCTTCGCCGCCTACGTCTGGGTCGAGAAGCCGGACGGCAAGCGGGGCCGCAAATGGGTCTACGGCAAGACCCGCGAGGAGGTCCACGACAAGTGGATCAAACTGCACGGTCAGGCTAAGGCCGGCCCCGTGGCGACCAGGTCGCCGACGGTAGGGGAGTACGCCGCCTACTGGCTGCGGGAGATCGTCAGACCGAACCTGGCTCCAGGCAGCTACGTCACCTACGAGGTGGCGGTACGGCTGTACCTGGCTCCGGGTCTGGGTAAGAAGCGGCTCGACAAGCTGCGGGTCAGCGACGTTCAGACCTGGATCAACGCCGTAGGCCGGACCTGCCAGTGCTGCGCCCAAGGCAAGGACACTGGCCGCAAGCCGGCACAGCGGCGCTGCTGTGCGCTCGGCCAGTGCTGCCAGCATCTCCCGTCGGCGACCAGCATCGCCCACCTGCGGACGGTGCTGCGGACGATCCTGTCTCAGGCCATCACGGAGGGCCTGATCTCCCGCAACGTCGCCTCGCTCGTGAAGCTTCCGCCGGTCCGGTCCCGCAAGCGCAAAGCCTGGTCGAGTGACGAGGCTCGACGGTTCCTGGAGTCGGCCCGCGCCGACGATGACCCGCTTTACGCCGCCTACGTCCTAGTCCTGGTGCTCGGCCTTCGGAAGGGCGAAATGCTGGGACTGTCGTGGGCTGACGTCGACCTCGATGCGGCTGAGCTCACCATCGACCGGCAAATCCAGCGGGTGGGCGACCAGCTCCTGCACCGAGAGACGAAGACCGCCGCCTCCGATGCCACGCTGCCGCTGCCGGACATCTGCGCCGTGGCGCTTGGCCGCCGCCGCGCCGCCCAGGTCGCCACCATCGAAGCTGCCGGCCCCGCCTGGCAGCCGTCGGACCTCATCTTCACCACGCGTTACGGGCGGCCGGTCGAGCCCCGTAACTTCAACCGCTTTTGGGACCGCCGCTGCGACTCGGCCGGAGTGCGGCGCATCACCGTCCGGGACGCCCGCCGCACCTGCGCCTCACTGCTCGCCGACCTGGACGTGCACCCTCGGGTGGCCATGCAGATCCTTCGACACGCGCAGTTCGCCATCACGATGGAGATCTACACGGTGGTGTCCTCGGCGGCCACCCGCGAAGCGCTCAAGCGACTTGGTAAGGCGCTCGACCGATGAACGGCCTACTGCTGTACTTCGCTGCTGTACTGGCCCTGATCGAGGGAACCACAAGCCCGGTCAGGGCCTCTGACCTGGGTGTGAGTGGGCCGCCAGGGACTCGAACCCTGAACCTATGGATTAAAAGTCCACAGCTCTGCCATTGAGCTAGCGGCCCGCGCGCTCAGGTTACCGGACAGCGGTGACCGGCGAGTCGATCAAGGCCGCCGGCGGGTCGAGGCTTGGGTGGGCCGGCGCCGGGTATCGGACCGGTATGCGGTCGAGCGGCAAGCCGGCGGTGGCGGCCTCCGGCGAGGAGATCGGCCCGGACGGCGTACGCGAGCCGGGCGGCGAGGTGCACGCCTGGCTGCCGGGGCAGAACCAGACCGTCTGCGGGCTGCCGCTGAGCCGGAGCCGGCTGCGCCGGTTTCCGCACGTGCGGTTCGACTACGCGTCCACCGACGTGCTCACCGGTGCGGACCCGGTTGGCCGGATCTGCCCGCGCTGCCTGGCGGCCACGGAGGGCCGGCGGCGGGACGAGAAACGCCCCTGGACCCGCCACGCGCCCCGCCCCTGAGCTTCCCGCCCGCCGTGAGCGGGATGCCGATCCAGCCCGCGGCAGTATCGAGAATTCGACGTCGCACCGGCTGCCAACAGGCATTCGGAACGGTTGGCGGGCGGCTGGGCGGGTACCGGGTGCGGCATGCGGATCGTGGTGGTGGGGGCGAGCGGCAACGCGGGTACAGCCCTGTTGCGCCGGCTGCGCCGGGAGCGGGGGGTTGAGCTGGCCGGGGTGGCCCGTCGCCTGCCCGGCCCGGACGCGGGTGAGCCGTACGACCAGGTGGAGTGGCACTCCTGTGACGTGGGCCTGCCGGGCGCGGCGGAGCAGCTCGCCGAGGTCTTCACCGGCGCGCACGCGGTCGTGCACCTGGCCTGGCAGATCCAGCCCAGTCACAACCAGCGGGTGCTGCACCGGACCAACGTCGGCGGCAGCCAGGCGGTGATCGACGCGGTGGTCCGGGCCCGGGTGCCGGCCCTGGTGTACGCCTCGTCGGTCGGCGTCTACGCGCCCGGCCCGAAGGACCACCCGGTCAGCGAGCGCTGGCCGGCGACCGGCGTGCCCGAATCGTCGTACAGCCGGGACAAGGCGGAGGTGGAGGCGCTGCTCGACCGGGCGGAGCGCGAGCACCCGGAGCTGCGGGTGGTACGGATGCGGCCCGGCCTCAACTTCCAGCGCGACGCGGGCACCGAGATCAGCCGCTACTTCCTCGGCCCGTTCGTGCCGGTGCAGCTGCTCAGGTACAACCGGATCCCGCTGGTGCCGACGCACCGCCGGCTGCGGATGCAGGCCGTACACACCGACGACGTCGCGGAGGCGTACGCCCGAGCGGTGCTGGGCGACGCGCGCGGCGCCTTCAACCTGGCCGCGGACCCGGTGCTGACCCCGGAGCTGGTGGCCCGGCACTTCCACGGCTGGACGGTGCCGGTGGCCGCACCGCTGCTGCGCGGCGCGGCGGCCCTGACCTGGCACGCCCGGCTGCAACCAGTCGACGCGGGCTGGGTGGCGCTGGCGCTGAACGCGCCGTTGATGTCGAGCGAGCGGGCGGAGGCCGAGCTGGGCTGGGAGCCGGCGATCGACGCGCTCACCGCGCTGCGGCAACTCTTCCTCGGCATGGCCGAGCGCGGCCACACGGCCAGCCCGCCGATGTCCGCCGCCGCCACCCTCCCCGGCCGCCTGGGTGCCCTACTGAAGGCCCGCCCCGCCGGCCAGGGCAATCCCTACTGAGACCGGTCAGCTGAGTTTCGAGCCGGGGGTGCTGGGGTTGCGGGCGCCCAGGAAGAAGATGCCGGGATAGCCGCGGGTCTCGAACTTGCCGCTCGGATTGCGGCGCAGGGTGGACTCCTCGATCGTCATGGTTCCGGTGCGGTCGTTGCTGACGAAGAAGATCGCGCCGCCGCCCTCGTTGGCCCGGTTCTTCTCGATCACCGTGCCGGCGATCCGGACGGTGAACCGGTTGCCGTCGCAGTAGATCGCCCCGCCGCTGCCGCCGCCGGGCGTGCCGGCCTTCGCCGGGTTGGCGCCGTTGCCGATCGCCTCGTTGCCGGTGAAGAGGCTGTTCAGCACGGTCCACGAGACGCCGATGCTGCTCAGCGCCCCGCCGTTGGCGCAGGAGCCGCGGTCGAAGGTGCTGTTCACCACGTACACCGGCTTGTTCTCGTACTGGCTGAGCACCCGCAGCGCGGCGCCGCCCAGGTCGGGCCCGGTCCGGTCGCAGCGGTTGCGGACGAAGCGCGAGTTGACCACCTTGACCCGCCCGCCCCGGACGAAGATCGCCCCGCCTCCACCACCCTCGGCCTTCTGGCCGGTGGAGTTGCCCTCGGTGAAGGTGAGGTTCTGCACGGTGAGCTGCGGGTGGTCCTGGTTCTGGCAGTGCGAGGTGGTCCAGCCCTGGGCGCCGTCGCAGGTGTTCATGTAGAGGATCCGGCGCTGACCCTGCCCGCTGAGGGTGACCTTGCCGCCGCCGTCGAGCACCACCTTCGGCCCGTTGGCGTTGCGCACCTTGGCGGTGGCGGTCATCTTGATCGTCACCGGGTCCGGCCCGCAGTTGAAGGTGATGATGCCGCCGGCCGCGACCGCCTTCACCACGGCGGCCGAGGTGCAGCTCGCCGGGGTGCCCGTGCCGACCCTGCGGCTCGGCCGGGAGGTGTCCACCGCCCGTCCCTCGGCGGGCACCGCCGCGTCGCCGGCCGGGTTGCCGGCCCGGAACGAGGTCGCGGGCTTCCGCGACGGGCTCGGGCTCGCACCCGGGCCACCGAGACCCGTCCGGTTCACTCCGGCAGCGGGTTGGTCGCCGGTGGGCAGGTCGCCGGTCGCCGAGGGCGCGGCGGCCGGCGGGCCGGCGTCGCGATCGGACGAGCCGCAGCCCGGCAGGGTGGCGGCGGCGACCCCGAGGGCGAGCAGAACGGTGACGGTCTTCAGGCGCACCCCACGATGCTAGGACCGGCGCGGTGCCGGACCCGCCACGCCGGGCCGGCGGATCAGAAGTCGGCGAAGAGGTACGGCACCTGGCGCGGAAAGATCCGGCGCAGCTCGGCGGCCGCCTCCACCGACACCTCGCCGAGCCCGCGCAGCGGCACCTCGGCCGGGTCGAGCACCCCGTACGCCAGGGCGGAGAGTCCGGCGGCGGTGAGCGTGGCGTCCGGCACCGGACCAGCGACGGCCGTCCCCTTGAGCAGCTCCAGCGAGCCGGTGCTGCCGTCCATCAGGTAGGTGCCGGCGAGCCAGCGGTCCCCGGTCAGCTCGACCCGCACCCGTCCCGGGCCGGCGGGCAGCCCGGCCAGCGCGTCCATCGAGAGCAGCCGGGCCATCGGGGCCGAGGAGCCCGGCCGGGCCACCCGAGCCTCGACGTGCACGGCCAGGTCGGTGAGCCAGAGCTCGGGCAGCTCGTCGGCGGCGACCTGGACGCTGATCCGGTCCACCTGGTCGACGTGCCGGGCGAAGAACTGCAACATCAGCGCCCGCGCGAGCGGGTCGTCGGCGAGCAGGTCGTCGGCGGCCAGCTCACCGCCGTGGTCGTCGATCCGGTACGTCACCGCGCCGGTCACCACGCCGTCGACCCGGGCGGTGAGCAGCCAGCGCTCGTCCCGATCGCGCAGCCCGACGTCCCGGTAGTCGGGGAAGACCGCGAAGCCGTGCCGCTCGCGCAGGCAGCGCTCGGTGAACTCACGCCAGGCCGGGTAGCCGGCGCCGATCCGCTCCCAGCTCACCTCACCGGGCAGGTCGGCGCGGAGCAGCGGGCCGAGGTCGGCCGGCGAGAAGGTGGCGGTACGCGGCTTGGGCAGCCCGACGTAGCCGAACTTCGCGTAGAAGCTGGGCCGGAACGGGTAGAGCGCGGTCAGCGGGTGCCCCTCGTCGCGCATCTCGTCGAGGAGCTGGTGCAGCAGTGTCCGGACGTGCCCCTGCCGGCGGGCCAGCGGGTGGCTGGCCACCCCGGCGACGCCGGCCATCGGCAGCACGGCGCCGCGCAGGTTCTGCCGCATCGGGATGGCCGAGGCGGCGGCCAGCGTGGTGCCGTCCTCCTCGACGATCAGCGTCCGGTTGCCCTCGTTGTACGGCAGGTAGCGGGGGAACTCCGCAGCCCGGGTCGCGCTGAGCGGCGACGGCTCGAAGGCGTACGCGGAGAGCGGGAAGCTGGTGATCAGGCGCTCCTCGGAACCCACCCGGCGGACCGCCACGTCAGGACACCAGGGTGACGTCGGCGACCACCACGGTCACGTTGTCCGGCGCGCCGGCCTGATGGGCGAGCTTGACCAGCTGCTCACCGCAGAGCTGCCGGTCGCCGTACGCGCCGAGGGCCACCGCGATCGCCTCGTCCTCGACGTAGTCGGAGAGGCCGTCGCTGCAGAGCAGCAGCCGGTCGCCGGCCAGCACGGTGAGCGTGCCGATCGCCGGTGGGGCGTCGGCGCCCTGCACCGCCCGGGTCACCAGGGACCGTTGCGGGTGGTGGCGCGCCTGGTCGGGGGTGAGCGCCCCCTGGTCGACCAGCGCCTGGACGAAGGTGTCGTCCCGGGTGAGCTGGGTCAGCTTGTTGTCCCGCAGCAGGTAGCCGCGGGAGTCGCCGACCTGCGCGAGCACCAGCGTCTCACCGGCGAGCAGCGCCGCGGTGAGCGTCGTACCCATGCCTTCCCGGGCGGGGTCGACGGTGATGGCGGCGTGGATGCGCCGGTTGGCGGTGCTCACCGCGGCGCGCAGCGCCTCCTCGGCCTCGCCCGGGTCGGTCGGCGGAGTCAGCTCGTCCAGGATCCGGATGACGATCTCGCTCGCCACCTCGCCCGCGGGCAGGCCGCCCATACCGTCGGCGACGGCGACCAGCCGGTCACCGGCGAGAGCGGAGTCCTCGTTGTTGGTCCGGACGAGACCGATGTCGTTGAGGATGGCCGAGCGGAGGATCAGCGTCATAGGGTCAAGCTTGCCAAGAACACCCCACCGCCGTCTCTACGCACTACTACGTAGGGTTGAGGAATGATGCCGGTGTCCATGGTCGGCCGCGCCGGTGAGCTGGCTGAGCTCGACCGGGCCTGGTCCATCCTGGCCGCCGATCGGCGGCCGGCGCCGACCGTCGCGGTGATCACCGGAGCCGCCGGGGTGGGCAAGAGTCTGCTGGTCGCGGCGGCCCTGGACGGCTTCGCCCCGCGCCCGGCGGTGGTCCTCTCCGGTGCCGCCCGGGTGCACAGCCCCGCCCCCTACGACTGGCTGGCGGCGGTGCTCAGTGGGCGGGACACCAGCCGGTTGGATCTGCCGCCGGACGCGTTGGCCTGGCTGGCCCAGCAACCGACCGCGCCCCGCGAGCGCTACGCCCCGGGCACCCTGCTGCGCCTCGCCGTGCGTACCGTCCGCCTGCTCGTGGGCGCCGGCCCGGCCGTGCTGGTGGTGGAGGACCTGCACTCGCTCGACCCGGCGAGCCTGAACCTGATCGGCGAGCTGGCCACCGCCGCCGACCTGCCCGCGCTGCTGATGGTGGCGACCCGGCCCACGGCGGAGTCGGTGGCGCCGGATCTCGCGGTCCGCGCGCTGTCTCGGCTCTGCGGGGTACGCGGCGCGGTCCGCCAGCACCTCGGGCCGCTGTGCCCGGCCGAGGTCGCCGAGGTGCTGAGCCAGGTGTACGCCGGATCGCGCCCGTCCGGGCGACTGGTGGCCGCGGTCTGGCGGCGGACCGGCGGCAACCCGTACGCGTTGACCGAGCTGCTCGCCGCGCACGCCGGTCAGTCCCCGGACGCCCTGCTCCGGCCGGCCCCGGCGCAACATCCACCGGTGCCGCGCCCACCGGCGCACCGCCGGCCGGCGTCCCGCCCGGCCGCGCCGGACGAGGCCGAGCTGACCGGCCGGGAGGTCGAGGTGCTCGGCTGCCTGGTCGCCGGGATGTCCAACAAGCAGGCCGCGAAGGCGCTCGGCATCTCGGTGCGGACGGTCACCGTGCACGTGTCCAACCTGCTGCGCAAGACCGGGTCGGCGTCCCGTACCGAGGTCGCGCTCTGGGCCGTGCAGCACCGGCTCCAGGTGCGGACGCCGGTCGACGGCTGATCAGGCGCGCGGGTAGCGCAGCAGCAGACTGGCGGCGACCTCCTCGTCGCCCACCGCCGTGTAGCTGTGCGGCACGTCCGAGGTCCAGCGCAGGTGTCCGCCGGCGGCCGCGGTGAGCGGCGCGTCCACCGGGCCGGCGCGGAGCACTCCGGTGAAGACCGTGACGTGCTCGGTGACGCCGGGCTGGTGCGCGGGGGAGAGCTGCCCCGGGCCGGGCGTCACCCGCATCCGGTACAGCTCGTAGGTCGCGTCGGTGTCGGTGAAGACCTCGAGCAGGGTGGCGTGCACCGCCGCCCCGCTGACCGTCGGCGTCGCGGCGGGCTCGGCGAGTACGGCGGTGAGCGGCACGCCGAGCTGGGCGGTGACCGCGTAGAGCGTCTCCAGCGTCGGGTTGCGGGTGCCGTTCTCCAGGCCGGAGAGGGTCGCCTTGCCCACCCCGGCCAGCCGGGCCAGCGCGGAGAGCGAGATCCCCCGCTCCTCGCGCAGGCTGCGGACCCGCCCGCCGATCACCGTCGGGTCGGCGTCGAGGGCACGGCGGTGCGCTGGTGGCGGCTGGGGCACCCCGCTATGGTGCTACAGACCATCGTTCCGTAAACGGAACACCGTGGCGGAAGGGTGGACAGATGGCCGGAAGGACCCAACCGGTGCTGGCCGGTGTGGTGACCGCGCTGGTCGGCTTCGCCAGCTCGTTCACCGTCGTGCTGGCCGGCCTGCGGGCCGCCGGGGCCAGCGCCGAGCAGGCCGCGTCGGGGCTGCTGGCGCTCTGCGTGGCGTCCGGGCTCGCCGCCGCCTGGCTGGGCCTGAGGTACCGGCTGCCGATGAGCATCGCCTGGTCCACGCCGGGCGCGGCGCTGCTGGTCGCGACCGGGCCGATGCCGGGCGGCTGGCCGGTCGCCGTCGGCGCGTTCCTCGTCTCCGGCCTGCTGATCGTGGCTGCCGGGCTGGTGCCGCCGCTGGGCCGGGCGGTGGCGGCCATCCCCAAGCCGGTGGCCGGCGCGATGCTCGCGGGCGTCCTGCTGCCGCTCTGCACCGCACCGGTGCGCGCCCTGGTCGAGGTGCCCCGCCTGGCCGGCCCGGTGGTCGTCGCCTGGCTGCTGCTGCACCGGTACGCGCGCCGCTGGGCGGTGCCCGGCGCGCTGGTGGTCGCGGTGCTGGCGATCGCGTCGAGTTCCACCGGCGGACGCCTCGGCGCGGTCGGGCTGCGGCCGGTGGTCGAGCTGACCCCGCCGGCCTGGAGCGTGTCCGCACTGGTCGGCCTCGCGCTGCCGCTCTTCCTGGTCACCATGGCCGCGCAGAACGTGCCGGGCACGGCGGTCCTGGTCGGCTACGGCTACCGGCCGCCGTTCAACGCCGCGTTGCGGGCCACCGGCCTGGTCAGCGTGCTGGCCGCCCCGGCCGGCGGGCACGCGGTGAACCTGGCGGCGATCACCGCCGCGCTGGCCGCCGGCCCGGACGCCCATCCCGATCCGGACCGGCGGTGGATCGCCTCGGTCACGGCCGGCGCCGGGCTCGCCCTGCTCGGGCTGGGCGCCGGCGCGGCCACCGCGCTGGTGGCGGTCGCGCCGCCGGTACTGATCGAGGCGGTCGCCGGGCTGGCCCTGCTCGGCGCGCTGGCCACTGCGCTCGCTTCGGCGCTGGCCGAGCCGGCGGGGCGCGAGGCCGCCGTGGTGACCTTCGTGGTCACCGCGTCCGGGGTCACCCTGGTCGGCATCGGCGGCGCATTCTGGGGGCTGGTTGCCGGCTGCCTGATGCTCCTGCTCTTCCGCCGCCGCCCCGCCGCCCCGCAGCCGGACTTGGCCGTCCCGCAGCCGGACCCTGCCGCCCCGCGGGCGGACCACGCTGCCCCTGAGCCGGACAAGGACTCCCGGTCGGAGCCCGAGACGGTGGCGGAGTCACCGCTTTCCGATCTCCGCACACGGTCGAGCTGACGGCCGCACCGCTCGGCGCGCGCCAGCCGTCAGCCGTCGGCTCGGCCGTCGGTCGGTCTTCGGGCGTCGGTCTTCGGGCGGGCGGTCAGCTTCGCGTTCCTCCGGAGCTGAATCGTCTACGACATCACGCCGCGAGACGGCGGCCGGCAGCGGCGGGCCGCCCGGGAACGCAGCCCGAGCAGCCGGGCAACCTTGTTGGCTGGCCGCTGTCGAACTGCCCCAGATTTGGGACGCGGGGCCCACCGGGTCGGTGTGCGGGTCAGCTGGCCCCCGCCTCGACAGCGACCGCCATGAGCCGAAGGCGTACCCCGGTGACGTTGGTTTCCACGGCGCGGCGCAGGGCCTGGGCGTTCTCCAGCGTGTCGAGGACGACCAGCGCGTGCTCGATCGCCGGGTCGTCCTCGTCCGCTCCCCACGAGCCGCGGACGAACCCCGGGCTCTGCCGGACCACCTGGGCCATGTGCTCGAACCGGGCCCGCCGCTCCGCCGGCTCGCCGGCCTCGCCCTGCTGCTCTCCGATCAACATGTACATGGCTCCACCATAGATACACGCTCCGTCGCGCCCCACCGTGCGCGCGCCGCGTCCGCACCCACTGCGCGCAGCCGTACCGTGCCGCTGCCTTGCGGTGCCACCGCCCCGCACCGCGCCGTGCCGCCGTGCCGCCGCGCCGCCGCGCCGTGCCGGCCGTGCCGCCCTGCGCGAGTGCCGCCGCGCCACCGTGCCGGACGTCGTGGGGTGCCCGGCGCGCCGCCCGCGCCGCGCCGCGCCGCCGCCCCGCGCCTTTCGCGCGCCGTTCCGGTGATGCGTCTACGACATCAGCTCGAAAGGAGCGGCCGGACAAGTAGCGCGGCCGGCCGGAGCCAGCCGGGCGCACCAGCCGGCTCCGGTCGGGTCGGCGGTCACGAGCGCCGTGCCGGGGGTGGGGCGGGGGCGAGCGGCGCGCCTGTGCCGCGCGATGCATGGTGGCCCAGATATGGGGCAGTTCGACAGGACCGCCGGCACTACCGACCACCGGACCCTCGCCGACGGGTCGGTCACTCCTCGGCCGGCAGCTCCGTCACCGGTACGTCGAGGCGGACCCGGCCGTCGGTGACGGTGGCGATCCGCTCGGCGGGCACGTAGACCGCGCCCGCGCCGGTCGGTTCGGTGGTGACCTTCAGGTAGCCGCCGTGCAGCAGCCGGGCCGCCAGGTCGGCCGGCACGTCCGGCTCCTCCACCGCGGTCGACTCGATCAGCTCGTCCAGGCTGCTGCCCGGGTCGGCGGTCGGCGCCTGCACGGTCACCGCGTTCGGGTCGGCTCGCTGGACGAGGTCGACGGTGCCGACCTCGGTGCCGGCGGCATCGACCACCGGCATGCCGGTGGTGACCCGGGAGATGGTGGTCTGCTGGTTCATCCTGCGGCGGTTCCCGGGGCGGCGTGCCGCTAAACGCCGCCCCGTGCGGGCCGCGCGGCTCAGATGGTCGGTTGGGTCCAGCCGCCCGGCGGCCGGGGGGAGAGCTCGCGCCAGGTGTCGGTGCCTTCGAGCAACGCCCGGACCGTCTCCTCTGCCTCGTCCGCACTGCCGTGCTCGTAGAAGCGGGAGATGCCCTCGGCGCCGCCGGCCCGCTGCTCGACGTGCCACCGGTCGCCGTCCACCCGCAGGAAGACGTCCCGCCGTGCCAGCCGCCCCCACTTCCCGTTCCACCAGTGCTTTCGCTGCTCCATGCGCGGACTCTATCGAACACACGTACGAGAAAGTGCGGCCCCTGCGGGAATCCCGCAGGGGCCGATGTGCTGGTGCCGGGTTCAGCGCTGGGTGGGCGGTTCGTGCCGTCGACCGAGCACGTCGTCGAGCGCGCCGCGCTGCTGCACCGGCGTCTGGTGGCCGGCCGCGACCAGGGCGTCCCGGATCTCGGTGAGCAGCTTGACCTCCTCGCTCGGCGCCGCGGGCGGCGGCTCCTCGCCCCGCCGGCGCCGCTCGGCCAGCCGGTTCATCGGGTAGACGACCAGGAAGTACAGCGCCGCCGCGGTGAGCAGGAAGGTGATCACCGCGTTGACGAAGGCGATCCAGTCGAACGGGATGCCGCGGAACGCGGGTGCGGTGCCGGCGAGACCCTTGTCGCTGCCGGTGATCAGCAGCACGAAGACCCGGATCAGCGGGTCCAGGAACGACTTGGTGAGCTGGGTGACCACGCCGGTGAACGCGGCACCGATGACGACACCGACTGCCAGGTCGACCACGTTGCCGCGCATGATGAAGTCTTTGAAGCCCTTGAGCATCCGTACTCCCGTGCTGTCCGGTTTTCCGTCCGGGACAACCTATGCCCCCGCAGCGGGCTCCAGAAAAGCGCCGGCCTCGCGGGCCGCCAGCTCGGGATCGCCGGCCCGGATCGCGTCCACCAGCCGGGAATGGTCGACGTGGCGCTCGGGCACCAGGGCGTCACCCATCGCCTGGGCGACGGTGCTGCGCAGGGCGGTGCCGACCGAGGCATAGAGCTCGGCGAGCATGGCGTTGTGCGCGGCGGCCACCACCGCGGTGTGCAGCGCGGCGTCGGCCTCGACGAACTCGTCGACCCGGCCGCCGTCCCAGGCCGCCTCGCGGGCGGCGAGCGCGCCGTCGAGCGTGGCCAGGTCCTCGGGCGTACGCCGGCGCGCGGCCAGCCGGGCGGCCTCCACCTCGAAGGCGCGCCGCACCTCGATCACCTCGGCCATCCGGTCGTCGGTGAGCCGGCGGGCCACCACCGGCGCCAGCTCGTCGGTCGACACCACGTACGTCCCCGAGCCCTGCCGACACTCCAGCACTCCCGCGTGCACCAGCGCGCGGACCGCCTCGCGGACGGTGTTGCGCCCCACCCCGAGCGCCGCGACCAACTGCGGCTCGGTCGGGATCCGACCGCCGATCGGCCACTCGCCGCCCAGGATCCGCTCCCGGAGCTGGGCGGTCGTCTGACGTACCCGGTGGCCGCGCGGCGGCACCGGCACGGAATCGAACGACGGTGGCACTGGTTACATCACCGGCCCGTAATTCATCCCATGATTGTAGGTTCATCAGCATGACCCCGCCACCGACCGCCACCGCGGACCAGACCCGCGCCCCCGCTGACGCCCCGCCAGCCGGCTCGGGTCCGGTGCCGACCCGGCCGGTCAACTCGGCCGGTCCCCTGGCCGGCGGCGCCCTGGTGCTGGTCGGGATGCTGCTCGTGGCGCTCAACCTGCGCGTCGCGATCACCAGCCTCGGCGCCCTGCTCGACGAGGTTCGCGACGGTCTCGGGCTCTCCGGCGCGATGGCCGGGGTCGTCACCACGCTGCCCACCCTCGCCTTCGCCGTCTTCGGCGCGCTCACCCCGCGGCTGATCCGTCGATACACCCCGGCCCGGGTGCTGCTGGTGGCGATGTTCGTGCTCGCCGCCGGTCAGCTGGTCCGGGTGGGCACCGACTCCGCAGCGGTCTTCCTGGCCGGCAGTGCCCTGGCGCTCGGCGGGATCGCGGTGGCGAACGTGCTGCTGCCGATGCTGGTGAAGCAGTACTTCCCGAACCGGATCGGTCTGATCACCGGGGTGTACTCGATGACGCTCACGGTGGGCGCCGCGACGGCCGCCGCCGCGGCGGTGCCGGTCGCGCACGTGCTCGGCTCGTGGCAGGCCGGGCTCGCCGTCTGGGCCGGGCTGGCCGCGGTGGCCGTACTCCCGTGGGTGCCCCTGGCGCTGCGGACGCGCGGGGCCCGGCGGGCCGCCACCCCGACGGAGGCCGGAGCCGCCCGGCGGCGGATCCGCCCCGGGCGGACCCGGCTCGGCTGGGCGATGGCGGTCTACTTCGGGACGCAGTCGCTCGGCGCGTACGCGATCATGGGCTGGTTGGCCCAGATCTTCCGGGACGCCGGCTACCGGCCACAGGACGCTGGTCTGCTGCTCGCCCTGGGTACCGCGCTGGGTGTGCCGATCGCGTTGGTGATGCCGACCCTCGCCGGCCGGCTGCGCTCGCTGCGTCCGCTGATGCTGACGCTCTCCGCCGCGATGGCGCTCGCGTACCTCGGGATGGCGCTGGCGCCGCACGGCGGCGCGCTGCTGTGGGTGGTGCTGTTGGCGATCGGGCAGAGCGCCTTCCCGCTGATCCTGGCCGTCATCGGGCTGCGGGCCCGGACGGCCGAGGGAACGGTCGCGCTCTCCGCGTTCACCCAGAGCACCGGGTACCTCATCGGCGGGCTCGGCCCCCTGCTGGTCGGCATCCTCTACGAGGCGACCGCCGGCTGGACCGTGCCGATCGGCTTCCTGCTGGCCGCGCTCGCGGTGCAGACGTGCCTGGGCATGGTGGTGGCTCGTCCCCGGCACATCGAGGACGAGGGCTGAGCGGAACAGCTAGGAGGAGGCGGGCGTCGGGTCGCCGGCGACGGCCTGCTCGACCGTCGGGTAGGTGTGCAGCACCTCGACCAGGCCGCTGACCTCCAGGATGCGCAGCACCCCGCGCTGCGGGGCGGCCAGCCGGACGACGCCGCCCGCCTCGTCGGAGCTGTTCTTGGCCCGCACGAAGACGGACAGCCCGGTGGAGTCGCAGAAGGAGACCTCGGCCAGGTCGAACACCAGGCGACTGCGGCCCTTGTCGAGCAGGTCCGTGATCTGGTCCTGCAACTGCGGTGCGGTCGCCATGTCCAGCTCGCCCGCGACCGACACGACGACCACGTCGCCGCGCTGTTCCGTGTGCACCGTCAAGGACATTCGCCAGACCTCCTGTTATCGGTGGAACGGTATCCCACGACGGGGGTCGGACGCAGAACGGGAGCCGGGATCTGGTGGCCATCGTCATTCCGTTGCTCTGGGACAACTAGTCCGCCAGCACCCGGTGATAGAGTCCGGCCGGTCCAGGTCAAGGGGGTTTGGCAATGGCGTTGAACGCCGAGGAAAGTGGTCGGCTCGCCGTACTGCTCAATGAGCACGCCGAGCGGGTCACCCAGCGCTGGGCGGAGCTCGTCGCGGCGTCGCTGCGCGGCCGGCTCAGTCAGGCCGAGCTGCGCCGGCAGCTGCAGGAGCTGCACCGCGCCATGATCATCGCGGGCGAGCAGGGGACCATCGACCTGGAGGCCGACCGGGCCGCCGAGCTGCGGGCCGTGCTCGCCGAGCTGTCCCGGGGCCGGGCCCGGCAGGGCTTCTCCGCCACCGAGACGGCGATCAGCGTGTTCGCGCTCAAGGACGTGCTGCTGGAGCTGCTGGAAACCGAGGGAAGCGCCACCGCCCTCCGTGACTACGTCGCGTTCTCCGGGCTGGTCGACCAGATGGGCCTCTTCACCTTCGAGACCTTCGTCCGGACCCGCGAGGGTCTGATCGCCGATCAGGCCGAGCAGCTGCTCGAACTCTCCACCCCCGTGGTCAAGCTCTGGGAGGGCGTCGTCGCCGTGCCGCTGGTCGGCACGCTCGACTCGGCGCGGGCCCAAGTGGTGATGGAGCGGCTGCTGCAGACCCTGGTCGACACCAGCTCCCCGTACGCGATCATCGACATCACCGGCGTTCCGGCGGTGGACACCCAGGTCGCCCAGCACATCCTGAAGACCGTGGTGGCCGCCCGGCTGATGGGTGCGGACTGCATCATCTCCGGCATCCGCCCACAGATCGCCCAGACCATCGTGGCGCTCGGCATCGAGTTCGGTGACATCGCCACCAAGGCGAGCCTCGCCGACGCGCTGCGGCACGTGCTCCGCCTCTCCGGCGTCGAGACCGCGCGCCGACAGTCACGTCGGGACGCCTGATGGAGCGGGTGCCGATCCTCAAGATCGGCGACATCCTGCTCGTCTCCATCCAGGTCGACATGTCCGACCAGACCGCGGTCCAGCTCCAGGAGGATCTCGCCGAACGGATCGTGGCGACCGGTTGCCACGGCGTGATCATCGACATCACGGCGCTGGACATCGTCGACTCCTTCGTCGGCCGGATGCTCTCCACCATCGCCTCGATCTCCAAGGTGCTCGACGCCGAGACCGTGGTGGTCGGGATGCGCCCGGCGGTCGCCATCACGCTGGTCGAGCTGGGGCTGTCGCTCAACGGCATCCGGACGGCGCTCAACGTGGAACGGGGCATGGACCTGATCGCGGCCGCGCACGCCGACGAGCACGAACAGGCCGCGCTCGAGGACGAGGTGGACGCCGAGACGACGGCCACGTCATGACCGCCGGCATCGACCTGGGCCACCCGCAGGCACAGGCGATCCAGAGCGACGAGGACGTGGTCCGCGTCCGGCAGCTGGTCCGGACGGTGGCAGTGGCCGTGAAGCTCTCGCTGGTCGACCAGACGAAACTGGTCACCGCGGCCAGCGAGCTGGCCCGCAACACCCTGGTCTACGGCGGCGGGGGCAGTGTCGAGGTGACGACCGTGGACAACGGCCGGCGCCGCGGGGTACGCATCGTCTTCGCCGACTCCGGGCCCGGCATCGCCGACCTCGACCTCGCGCTCACCGACGGCTACACCACCGGTGGCGGCCTCGGCCTCGGGTTGAGCGGCGCGCGCCGGCTCGTCGACGAGTTCGACATCGAGACCGGAGTCGGGGCGGGCACCCGGATCACGGTAACCAAGTGGTCTCGATGACCGAGGACGCGATCACCGATCGCGGAGTCTGGTTCCGGGTGGAGTCGGGCGGCACGGGCGGCACCGTCCGGCGGACCGCCGAGCGCCTCGGCCGCCAGCTGGAGCTGGGCGAGGCGCGCACCGCCGACCTCGCCATCGTCGCCGCCGAGCTGACCAGCAACCTGGTCAAGCACGCCGACGAGGGGGTGCTGCTGCTCCGCCCGATACGACGCGAGCGGGAGGCCGGCGTTGAGCTGGTCGCCATCGACTCGGGGCCTGGCATGGCCGACCTCACCGTCTCCTCGCGCGACGGGCACTCCACCGTCGGCACCCTCGGCATCGGCCTCGGCGCGATCGTCCGGCAGGCCAGCTGGTTCGACGGCTACTCGCTCCCGGCCCGGGGCACCGTCCTCGCCGTGCAGGTCTGGCCGTCCGGCGCTGACGCCCCACGCTGGGCCGCCGGGCTGACCCGGCCGATCACCGGCGAGACGGTCAGCGGCGACGGGTTTGCCGTCCGGGTGGCCGAGGGACGCCGGCAGGTGCTGGTCAGCGACGGCCTGGGGCACGGCCCGCTGGCCTCCGCCGCCAGCGACGCGGCCATCGCCGCCTTCCATGGCGCGCCGGCCGGCCCGCCGGCCGCGGTGGTCCAGCACCTGCACCGGTCGATGTCGCACACCCGGGGGGCCGCGCTGGCGGTGGCCGAGCTGGACCCACCGGCCGGTGTGCTGCACTACGCCGGGCTGGGCAACATCTCGGCGCAGGTGGTCACCGCGGGCGGCCGGCGTCGGGGGCTGGTCTCCCTGCCGGGCATCGCCGGGCACCAGCGGCCGGTGGTACGGGAGTACGACTACCCCCTCGAGCCGGGCGATCTGCTGGTGATGCACAGTGACGGGGTGGTGGACCGGTGGCAGCTGGACGACTACCCGGGACTGGCCGAGCGCTCGTCCCTGGTGGTCGCGGCGACGCTGCTGCGTGACGCCGGCACCCGGCGCGACGACGCCTGCGTGCTGGTCGCGAGGGCGACAGCATGACCGGGCAGCTCGACCGCCCGCCGCTGCTCCAGATGGCGCTGCGGGTCGAGCACGACATCTTCGTGGTCCGCCAGCGCGGCCGGGAGGTGGCCGCGGCGGTCGGGCTGGAGCACCAGGACCAGGTCCGGATCGCCACCGCGCTCAGCGAGGTGGCCCGGGATCTGCTGCGCGCGGTCGGTGGCGCGGAGGTCAGCTTCCACGTCGACGACGGCCCGGACGGCCGGTGCCACCTGCGGGTGGACCTGCTTCCGGTCGGCCCGCTGCCCGCTGAGCGGTACGAGCCGCAATCCGCCGCGGTGGCGCGGCTGGTGGACAGCCTAGGCACGATCCGGCTCGGTCGGGATACGGTCGTGAGGATGTCCCGACGTGTCCCGGTCACCGCGCAGGCGCTGACCCCGGAGCGGCTTGCCGAGCTTCGCGCGGAGCTCGGCCGGAGCGTTCCGGGCAGCGCCCTGGACGAGTTGGCTGCGCAGAACGAACAGCTGATCGCTGCCCTCGACGAGGTGCGCAGCCAGCGCGACGAGCTGGCCGTGCTGAACGAGGAGCTCCAGGAGACCAACCGTGGGGTGATGGCCCTCTACGGGCAGCTCTCCGAGGAGTTGGAGGAGACCAACCGGGGCGTGGTGGCCCTCTACGCCGAGCTGGACGAGAAGTCGGCCCAGCTGCGGGCGGCGAGCGAGTCCAAGAGCCGGTTCCTGGCGAACGTCAGCCACGAGCTGCGGGCCCCGGTGACCGCGATCATCGGGTTGGGCCGGTTGCTCGCCGACTCGTCGTCCGACCCGCTCACCACCGAGCAGGCCCAGCAGGTCGGGCTGATCCGATCCTCCGCGGCCGATCTGCTCACCCTGGTCAACGAACTACTCGACCTGGCCAAGGCGGAGTCGGGCCGGATCGAGCCGGGCTGGGCGCAGGTCGACCTCCGGCCGATCTTCGGGCAGCTCCGCGGCACGCTGCGCGCGCTGGCCACCCGGCCGGAGATGGCGCTGGTGGTGGAGGAGCCGCCGAGCCCCGCCACGCTGCGCACCGACGAGGTGCTGCTCGGCCAGGTGCTGCGCAACCTGCTGCACAACGGGCTGAAGTTCACCGAGCGGGGCGAGGTCCGGCTCCGCGCGGAGCTGCGGGGCGAGCAGTGGTCGCTGACCGTCTCCGACACCGGCCCCGGCATCGCCCCGGAGCTGCACGAACGGATCTTCGAGGAGTTCTACCAGGTCCCGGGGGCGACCCGGGTCGGCGGCACCGGCCTCGGCCTGCCGTACGCCCGGCGGCTGGTCACCCTGCTCGGCGGCACCCTGGAGCTGGCCAGCGAGCCGGGCAAGGGCAGCACCTTCACCGTCACCCTGCCCGTGGGTGGAGCCTGACGTGGAGGCCCAGTCGACGGTGCTGGTGGTCGACGACAGCCGTACCAAGCGCTACCTGCTGGTCAGCTGGCTGACCCGGGCCGGGTTCCGGGTGTTGGAGGCCGAGAACGGCGCCGAGGCGCTGGCCCGGGTCGACATCGACCCGGTCGACCTGGTGGTGCTCGACGTGCGGCTGCCCGACCTGAGCGGCTACGAGGTCTGCGAACGAATCAAGGAAGCGCACCCGGCGATGCCGGTGATCCACGTGTCCGCGCACGCGGTGGACGTGGCGGACCGTGCCCAGGGCCTCACCCGAGGCGCGGACGCGTACCTCGCCGAGCCGATCGAGCCGGAGGAGCTGGTCGCCACCGCGCACGCGGTGCTCCGCTACTACCAGGCCCGGCAGCGGGCCGAGCTGCTCGCCGAACGGCTGCTCGGGCTCGCCGACACCACCGTCGCGGTGCACACCGCGCCGAACTTCACCCGGTTGTTGCAGGAGGCCGCGGCCGGCGCGGCGCAGATCTTCAAGAGCCCGGCCGCGGTGGTGGCGGAGACCTTCGACGGTGACTGCCTCGCCGGGATCGCGGCGGGCCCCGGCTCCGAGGCGACGATCGTGCCGTGGGTCGTCGACGACACGGGGGTGCCGATCGGCGCGACGGTCCGGGTCACCGACCCGGCCGAGTGGGGGCTGGTCGACTGGCCGGCCGACGACACGGTGACGGTGGCCGCCGCCCGGCTGCGCACCGACCGCGCGCCGCTCTACGTCGTGGTGCCCACCAGCACGCAGACCGCCCGGACACCGGTGCTGGTGCAGCTGGCCCAGGCAGTGGCGGCGGCGGTGGAGGCGCAGCGCTCCTTCGACGAGGAGCACCGGATCGCGGTCACCCTCCAGCGCAGCCTGCTGCCCCGTCGGATCCCCGAGATCAACGGTCTGGACCTGGCGGTGCGCTACGAACCGGCCAGCGCGCAGACCGAGGTGGGTGGCGACTTCTACGAGCTGGTGATGCTCGACGGGCACCTGCTGCTGGCCATCGGTGACGTGGCCGGGCACTCGCTGCACGCGGCGACGGTGATGGCCGAGCTACGGCACGCCGTCCGGGCGTACGCGGTGGAGGGGCACCAGCCGGGGGCGATCCTGCACCGGGTCAACGAGCTGATGCGCACCCTGCTCCCGAACGAGCTGGCCACCATCTGCGTGCTGCTGCTGCACCCGCCCACCGGGCGGATCCGCCTGGCCAGCGCCGGGCACCTGCCGCCGCTGCTCAGTTTGGAGGGCAAGGTCGAGTTCGTGCAGCACTCGGCGCCGCTGCTCGGTGTGCGTGCCGAGCGTCCGGAGGACCTGGAGTTCGTGCTGCCGGCCGGGGCGACGCTGGTCTTCTACACCGACGGCCTGATCGAGCGGCGGGACGCGACGATCGACGACGGGCTGTCCGCATTGGCCGCCGTCGCCACGCAGGTCGACGACGACCTGGACCGCTTCTGCGAGCGGCTGCTGGTCGAGCTCGCCCCGCCCGAGATCCACGACGACGTCGCGGTGGTCGCCCTGCGCCGTCGCTGAGCTGCGGCGGCGCCGGTTTGCCGGTGCACGCGGACGGTCACCTGCGAAAAATCACGTACGGTGACTGTTGGCGTGAATGCGTAGCGTCACCATAGCCACGTCCCGGCCACACTCCGCCTCTTCCGCTTTGCTCTGCTTCACTATCGGCAACACCGCCCTGAACTGCTGCTGTGGCATTCGCCGCCGTTGAACGTCGCCCGCCGACGATGACCCTCCGTTGCTGTTTCCTCTGCTGAAGCAGAGCAAAGCATCGGGGTGGCTAGGCCGGGGAGGACGACGAGATTACATTCCGTGGTGCCGGCCGACCGGCCGAGCGGGGGTCGATGCCGCCGCCGGATGACCGGTCAGGCGAGCGAGCGGGCGTACGCGGCGGGCGAGGTGCCGGTGGCGGCGGTGAACTCGCGGACCAGGTGGGCCTGGTCGCTGTAGCCGAGGTCGGCGGCGAGTCGGGCCCAGTCCGGTTGCGGCCCGTCGGCGGCCTGCTCGATCGCCTCCTGCAACCGGTAGCGGCGGATCACCCACTTCGGACCGACGCCGACCCGGTCGAGGAAGAGGCGTTGCAGTCGGCGGGTGGAGAGCCCGTGCCGGCGGGCGAACTCGTCCACCCGCAGCACCGTCCGGTCGGTACGGATCTCCTCGACCAGCCGGATCACCTCGTCGGTCACCGGGTCGGCCTCGGGCGCCCAGCCGGTGAGCAGGTCGTCGAGCGCTTGGCAGCGCTCGGTGTCCGTACCGTCGCAGATGCCGCCGGTGTGGTCGGCGGCCGGCGGCCAGGACGCGGCGAGGTCGGCGAGGGGCCGGTGCCGGCCGGTCAGCTCGGCCACCGGGCGGCGCCAGAAGGGGCGGAAGCCGCCCGGCCGGAACTGCACGCCGCAGACCCGGCCGCGCCCGGTCAGGGTGACCGAGAAGAGGGCCAGCCCGACGCCGGCCACCTCGCCGACTTCCGGGGCCCCGCCGTCGCGGCGGAACACCACGTTCACCGCCGGGTGCGGTACGACGCGCTGCTCGAACGGCTCGGTCAGATCCCAGTCGATCAGCCAGTAGTGCTCCACGTACCGGCGCAGCCGTCCGGCGGGCAGGTGCCGGCGAAAGTGGACCTCGCGCAGCAACCGTCGGGGGTCGAGGATTCCCCGGTTGTCGCCGCGCGGCTGCTGTCGCATTTTTTCAAGACCACCCTCATACGCTGGCCCTATGGCCACAAAGACTAGCGAGCTGCTGGCGGCTGCGGCGCCGCGAACGGTCGCGGTGGTGCGCGGCATCGCCGACGACCAGCTCGACCTGCCGACACCCTGCCACGACTACTCGGTGCGCGACCTGCTCAACCATCTCTTCCAGGTGGTGGTCAACTTCCAGGACCTCGCCGCGAAGCGGCCGGTCGAGTGGGCGGACAAGCCGGACCATCTCGCCGACGGCTGGCGGGACCGGTTCGAGGTCGAGACCGACCGCTTGGTCGCCGCCTGGTCCGACCCGGCCAGCCTGGAGGGCATATCGACCGGCATGGGCATGCCACAGGCCACGGTGGGCGGCATGGCGCTGCTGGACCTGACCGTGCACGGTTGGGACCTGGCCACCGCCACCGGTCAGGCGTACGCTCCGGCGCCCGAGGCGACAGCCGCGTTGCACGAGCTGGTCGAGCAGCTGGGCGCGACGGCCCGGAAGATGGGCGTCTTCGCCGAGCCGGTGCCGACCGATCCGACCGTGCCCGACCTGCACCGCCTGCTCGGTGTCACCGGGCGTGACCCGGCCTGGTCCGCCGGCTGAAGGAAAAAGCGCCGGGCCGCCCGGGCTGCTTGACTCGGCTATTCGCTGAGCGAATAGTGGCAGGCGTGTCCACTCCGCACGTGCTGCTCGGGCTGCTCGCCACCGGCAGCAAGCACGGCTACGAGCTCAAGCGGGCGCACGACGAGCGGCTGCCCCGGGCCCGGCCGCTCGCCTTCGGGCAGGTCTACGCCACCCTCGGCCGGCTGCAACGCGACGGCCTGGTGGCCACCGCCGGCCACGATCGCGACGGTGGTCCCGAGCGCACCGCCTTCGCGCTGACCGGCGACGGTCGTGCGGCGCTGGATCGGTGGCTGTCCACCATCGAGCCTCCGATGCCCTACGTGACCAGCACCCTCTTCGCGAAGGTGGTGGTGGCGCTGCTGGTCGCCGACGTCGACCGGGCCCGGAGTTACCTGATCGAGCAGCGCCGGGCGCACACCGCCCGGCTGCGCGAGCTGACCGCGGTGAAGACCGACCCGTCGGCGAGCCTCGACGATCTGCTGGCGGCCGACTTCGCCGTCGCTCACCTCGACGCGGACCTGCGGTGGCTGCACACCACCCTGGACCGGGTCGCCGACTGGCACCGGGAGGTGCACTCGTGACCCAGCTCCAGGCTCGCGGCGTGGTCAAGGCGTACGGACGGACGCCCGCGCTGCGCGGTGTCACCCTCGACGTCGCCGAAGGCGAGATCGTCGCCGTCACCGGTCCGAGCGGCTGCGGCAAGTCCACCCTGCTGCACTGCATGGCCGGGATCCTGCGCCCGGACGCCGGCGAGGTGACCTGGCGCGACCAGCGGATCGACCTGCTCTCCGAGGCGGCCCGTTCCCGGCTGCGGCGCACCGATTTCGGCGTACTGTTCCAGTTCGGTCAGCTCGTCGCCGAGCTGACCGCGGCGGAGAACGTCGCGCTTCCGCTGCTTCTCGCCGGCACGGGGCGGCGAGAAGCGCGGACGGCGGCGCTGAACTGGCTGGAGTGGCTCGGCGTGGCAGACGTCGCCGACACCCGACCGGGCGAGATGTCCGGCGGACAGCAGCAACGCTGCGCCACCGCCCGGGCGCTGGTCACCGAGCCGCGGATGCTCTTCGCGGACGAGCCGACCGGCGCGCTCGACACCCTCACCGGCGAGCAGGTGCTCACCACGCTCGTCCGGCTCGCTCGGGAGCAGCGCACCTCGATCGTGCTGGTCACCCACGAGCCGCGGATCGCCGCGTACGCCGATCGGGAGGTCGTCCTCCGGGACGGGAAGATCGACCAGACCGGCCTGGGCCTGGACGTGTCGCTGGCCGGCGGCCGGCGGTGAGACCGGCGGCGCTGCTCCGGCTCGCGCTCGCCGGCACCCGCACCGACTCGGTCCGGGTGCTGCTCACCGCCCTCAGTGCCGCGCTGGCGACGCTGGCCGCGCTGGCCGCCCTCACCGTGCTGGCCATCCCCAAACCGGCGGGCGACGCCTGGGCCCAGTCGGAGCAGTACCGCAACGCGCTGCTGCGCGAGCCGGGCCTGCGCGGCGGCACCGCGTTCGCCCTGCTGCTGCTCTGCGTCCCGGTGCTGGCGCTGGCCGGGCAGTGCGCACGGCTCGGCGCCCCGGCCCGGGACCGCCGGCTCGCCGCGCTCCGGCTGGCCGGCGCCACCCCGGGCCAGGTCACCCGGCTCGCGATGCTGGAGACCGGCGTCGCCGGCCTGCTCGGGACGCTGGCCGCACTGGCCGGCTACGTCGGCGGCCGGGAGCTGTTCGACCGGCCGGACGCGCGAGGGCAGTTGGCCCTGCCCACCGACGTGCTGCCGTCGCCCGGGGCGATGGCCGCGGTGGTGCTGGGGCTGCCGCTGGTCGCCGCGCTGGCCACCGCGGTGATGCTGCGCCGGGTCACCACCAGCCCGCTGGGCGTGACCCGCAAGGCCAATCGGGAACGGGGGCCGCGCCCCTGGGCCGGCGTGCTGATCGGGATCGGCGTGCTCGCGTTCGCCGCCGGCGGGTCGATCATCCGCTACGACCGGAGCCCCGACGGCCCACCGGTCGGGACGCTGCTGGCGCTGCTGGCCGGTGGCGGGCTGACGGCCATGATCGGCGTGGTGACCGGCACCGGCTGGATCTCGCACACCACCGGTCGACTGCTGCGCCGCCACGCGCGGCAGCCCGCCGCGCTGCTCGCCGCCGGTCGGCTCACGGCCGACCCGTGGGCGGGCAGCCGGACCTTCGCCGCCCTGCTGGCCGCACTGATCTTCGGCGCCGGCGCGGCCGCCCTGCGGGCCGACTTCGCCCTGCGGGACCAGCTGACCCGGGAACAGAACCGGTTCGCCGGAGTCGACGAGGGCAGCGACCCGTTCTATCTCGCCACCATGGATCTGGTGGACCTCGCCGTGGCCGTGGCGGTGGCGATCGCCGCCACGGGGCTGCTCGTCGCCGTGGTCGAGGGCATCGTGGCCCGGCGGCGCGCGTACGCCGCGCTGGTCGCCACCGGCGTGCCGCGGGGCATCCTGGCCCGATCCATCGCCTGGCAGTCGCTGCTGCCCGCCGTCCCGTCGATCCTGCTGGCGCTCGCCGTCGGCACCTTCCTGTCCCGCGGGCTCTTCGGCGAGGTCAGCCAAGGCGGCGCGGCCTACGAGGTCTGCGACGCCAGCGCGGCGCTCTGCGAGGACCCGGCCACCCGTCCCCAGTACACCCGGATCGTGACAAGTCCGGCGGTGAGTCGGGCGCCCGAGGTGCCGTGGGAACAGCTGGCACTGCTCGGGGCCGGCGCGCTGGCCGCGGTGCTGGTCACCGTCGGAGTCGGTCTGCTCTTCCTGCGGGCCAGCACGGCGGTCGAGGAGCTTAGGACTGCCTGAACTCTGTAACACCCGCGTCCGTCGGGGCGCTGTCTGCTCCGAGGGCCCGGACGGTCGGGCCCGACGCCGGGGCCGGACGGCCTGCGGCGGCTGCGGCGGCGGGAGCTCAGCACATGCACAACCAGCCCGGCGGCGCCCCGCCGGTGTTCGTCGACCGGACCGGCCGTCGACGCCGACTGACCGTGATCGCCGGCACCGCGATGGGGCTCGGCCTGCTCACCAGCTTCGCGCTGATCCTCGCCGGCCTCTTCTTCGACCCCTCGGTGCCGCTGCCCGGCTGGTCGGACGACCGGCCGGCGCAGCCGGTCGAGGCGGGACTGGACGGACAGGGCGAGGTCGCCGACCTCCCCGGCGCGGTCCCCTCACCGATCACCCACACCTCCGCGCCGGTCCCGGCGACCTCCCCGTCGGCGGACGCGCGGACCGGCCGTCCCACCCCGGCGGCCCCGGCCGCTCGACCGAGCGGGTCCGACCGGCCCGGCCAGGGTGACGAGCGGCGCAACACGGCGAAGCCGAGCAGGCCTCCGGGCAAGCCGCAGTGACACCCCCGCGGCACGTCGCCCGGCGCGATCCCCGAGCGCACTGGCTGCTGCTCCTGCTCGGCCTGGTCCTGCTGCTCGCCACGCTCACCGTGCACGGTCTGGTGACCGGTCTCGGCGGCGGCTCGGGGCCGGCCGCAGCCGTCACCGACGGTGACCAGGGCGCGGCGGAGACGTCCGCGGCCGGTGTGCCGGAGCCGGTCGCCGCCGGCGGCCCGGTGCTCCGGCTGGACCGACCCGAGCCGGTCACCCGCACCATGCCGGACCGAACGATCGCACTCACCTTCGACGACGGCCCGGACCCGCGCTGGACGCCACAGGTGCTCGACGCGCTGCGCCGGCACCACGCACACGCCACCTTCTTCGTGGTCGGCGCCCGGGTCAACGAGCACCCCGAGCTGATCCGGCGGATCCTCGCCGAGGGGCACGAGATCGGCTCGCACACCTTCACCCACGCCGACCTCGCCAGCCAGCCGGGCTGGCGGCGCGACCTGGAGCTATCGCTGACCCGCAAGGCGATCGCCGGGGCGACCGGACGGGAGGTCACCCTGCTGCGGCCGCCCTTCTCGTCCCTGCCGTCCGAGCTGACCGGGCCCGGGTACGAGGCGCTGCGCGACGCCGCCGGCAGCGGTCACCTCGCCGTGCTCGCCGATCGGGACACCCGGGACTGGGAGCGCCCCGGGACGGCCCAGATCGTCAAGGCCGCCACCCCGCCCCGTGGGCGCGGCGCGGTGGTGCTGATGCACGACGGCGGCGGCGACCGCGACCAGACGGTGGCCGCGCTGGACCGGCTGCTGCCCGAGCTGACCGGGCAGGGATACCGGTTCACCACCGTCTCGGCGGGCATCGGCGCGCCGGAGTCGGCGCTCCCGGCGAGCACCGGCACCCGGCTGAGCGGCACCGCGCTGCGCTGGACCCAGCGCGGCGCGGGCTGGGTCGCCGGGGCGATGAACCTGCTGCTCGGAATCGCGTTGGTGCTCGGCGTCGCCCGGCTGGCGGTCCAGGTGTTCTGCGCCCAGCGGCACGTTCGCCGGGTACGCCGGAGCACCGGCCCCCGGCCCGAGGTCCGCGCCCCGGTGTCGGTGATCGTGCCGGCGTACAACGAGGCGGCGAACATCGCGGCGACCGTCCGGTCGCTGATCGCCAGCGCCTACCCGACGCTGGAGGTGATCGTGGTGGACGACGGGTCCACCGACGGCACCGCCGACATCGTCGAGCGGATGCGGCTGCGCGGGGTGCGCGTTCTCCGGCAGGCGAACGCCGGAAAGCCGGCCGCGCTGAACACCGGGATCCGAGCCGCCCGGGCGGAGCTGCTGGTGCTGGTGGACGGGGACACCGTGTTCCAGTCGGACACGGTGTACCGGCTGGTGCAGGGCTTCGCCGACCGCTCGGTGGGCGCCATCTCGGGCAACACGAAGGTGGCCAACCGCCGGCGGCTGCTCGGCCGCTGGCAGCACCTGGAGTACGTGATCGGCTTCAACCTCGACCGCCGGATGTACGACGTGCTGGAGTGCATGCCGACGATTCCCGGTGCGATCGGCGCGTTCCGCCGCGAGGCGCTGCTCGGCGTCGGAGGGGTGCCGGCGGACACCCTGGCGGAGGACACCGACCTCACCATGAAGGTGCTGCGGGCCGGCTGGCGGGTGGTGTACGAGGAGGCGGCGATCGCCTGGACCGAGGCGCCGTCGAGCCTGCGGCAGCTGTGGCGGCAGCGCTACCGCTGGTGCTACGGCACGATGCAGGCGATGTGGAAGCACCGGCACGCGCTACGCGAGTCGGGAGCGGGCGGCAAGCTCGGCCGGCGCGGGCTGCCGTACCTCATGGTTTTTCAGATCCTGCTGCCGCTGACCGCGCCGGCGGTCGACGTCTTCGCCCTCTACGGGCTGCTCTTCCTGCCCTGGTCGACGCTCGCCCTGTCCTGGTTCGGTCTGCTGCTGCTCCAGGCGCTGACCGCCGGCTACGCGCTGCGGCTCGACCGAGAGCGGTTCGGGCCGCTCTGGGCGCTGCCGCTCCAGCAGTTGGTGTACCGCCAGGTGATGTACCTGGTGGTGGTCCAGTCGGTGGTCACCGCGGTGATCGGCAACCGGCTGCGCTGGCACCGGATGGTCCGCACCGGCGAAGCCGCCGCCCTGGTCACCGCCGCCCGCGCCGGCTGACCCCGCCCTCGGGGTCCGCCGCGCGGACAGGTCGGACAGCCGTCGCTGCCCACGCGGGCTCGCCCGGAAGGCGCGGTCAGGGTTGGTGGAAGAGGCCGGCGGACCAGGCGATCAGCAGTCCGACCACGGCCGAGCAGCAGCAGACCACCAGGGCGGCGGAGAGCACGGCGAGGATCAGCAACGCCGGCCGGCGCCGGGCCGTTCCGGGCGCCGCAGCCTCCTGGTCGGACGGCCCGCCCGGCTCTTCGTCGTCCCGGTCGACCCCGGTCACCACCGTGCCCCGATCACCCGGGAAGTCTAGGCGCTCGGGCCGCCCCGCCGGGCCGACCGCCGCCACGTTCCCCCGGGCCACCGTCGCCGGCTTCCCGCCGCCCGCCCGTCGCCGGCTTCCCGCCGGACCGGTCGAGATCGTGCTGGTTCCCGGGAAGTAGTGGCCTCGATCAGTCGTCGAGGCCACTACTTCCCGGGTGTTGCGCGATCTTGTTGCGCAGTGTGCGGGCGTGCGGTCAGGCCCGGCCGAGGCGGTCGAGGATCCAGGCGTTGATGAACGCCTCCTCCCGCCAGGAGTCGTAGCGACCGCTGGGGCCGCCGTGACCGGCGCCCATCTCGGTCTTGAGCAGGTAGTCGCCCTGCGGGGCGGTGGCCCGCAGCCTCGCGATCCACTTCGCCGGCTCGTGGTAGAGCACCCGGGTGTCGTTCAGGCTGGTCACCGCGAGGATCGCCGGATAGTCCACCGCCGCCACGTTCTCGTACGGCGTGTAGGACTTCATGTACGCGTAGACCTCCGGGTCGTCGAGCGGGTTGCCCCACTCCTCCCACTCGGTGACGGTCAGCGGCAGCGACGGGTCGAGGATCGAGGTGAGCGCGTCCACGAACGGCACCTGCGCGACGATGCCGGTGAACGCGTCCGGCGCGAGGTTGGCCACCGCGCCCATCAGCAACCCGCCGGCCGACGCGCCGCGGGCCACCAGCCGGTCGCTCGCCGTCCAGCCGGCCTTGACCAGGTGTCGGGCGGTCGCCACGAAGTCGGTGAAGGTGTTCTTCTTGGCCAGCAGCTTGCCCTGGTCGTACCAGCGCCTGCCCAGCTCGCCGCCGCCCCGGGTGTGCGCCACCGCGAAGATGACGCCCCGGTCCAGCAGGGAGAGTCGGGCCACCGAGAACCAGGGATCCATGCTGGCCTCGTACGACCCGTAGCCGTAGAGCTCGCAGGGTGCGGACCCGTCCCGAGGCGTGCCGACCCGGCAGACCAGCGAGATCGGCACCCGGGTGCCGTCGTCGGCGAGCGCCCAGTCCCGGTGCTGCTCGTAGTCGGCCGGGTCGTACGGCCGCCCGTCCGGCCCGGGCAGCACCGGCTTCTGCTTGCGCAGCACCATCTGCCGGGTGACCAGGTCGTAGTCGTAGACCGAGTCCGAGGTGACCAGCGAGGAGTAGCGCAGCCGGATCTGCCCGGTCCGGTACTCCGGGTTGGCGTCCAGCCCGACGCTGTAGAGCGGCTCGGGAAAGTCGATGTCGTACGAGTCGCCGCCGCCGATCGGCAGCACCCGCAGCCCGGTCAGCCCGTTGGTCCGCAGCGAGACGACCAGGTGGTCGGCGAACGCGTCGACCGCCTCCAGCCGCGTGCCGGGGGAGTGTTCGATCAGCGGCACCCAGTCGCCCGGCGCGTCGGCGGAGGTGTAGGCCAGCGCGAAGTCCTCGGCGTCGTCGTTGTGCAGGATCAGGAAACGGTGGCCGTGGTGCTCCACCGCGTACTCGACGCCCTGCCGGCGGGGCGCGACCACGGCGGGCGGGCCGGCCGGGTTACCGGCCGGGATCACCAGCACCTCGCTGGTGATCTTGCTGTGGATGTCGATCAGGATGAACTTCTCCGAGCGGGTCAGCTCGACCCCCACCCAGAACCGCTCGTCGTCCTCCTGATGCACCACCACGTCGTCGGCCGCCGGCGAGCCGATGGTGTGCCGCCAGACCCGGTTGGGTCGCCAGGCGTCGTCGACGGTGACGTAGAAGAGCACCGAGGCGTCGGCGGACCAGGCGGTGCCGTAGAAGGTGTCGGGCACCTCGTCGGGGAGCAGCTCGCCGGTGTCGAGGTCCTTGACCCGCAGGGTGAACCGCTCGTCGCCGGAGAAGTCCGTGGAGTAGGCCAGCCAGCGGCCGTCCGGGCTGACGTCGAACGCGCCGAGGGCGAAGAAGTCGTGCCCCTCGGCCAGCAGGTTGCCGTCGAGCAGCACCTCCTCGCCGTCGAGCGGGGCGCCGTCCGCGCTGACCGGCGGCTCGGTCTCGCCGTCGCGGACCGCGCGCCGGCACTGCACGCCGTACTGCTGCCCCTCGACCGTGCGGCTGTAGTACCAGTAGCCGTCCTTGCGGGTCGGCACCGACAGGTCGGTCTCCTGGGTGCGCCGGCGGATCTCCTCGAACAGCTCCGTGCGCAGGCCGGCCAGGTGCGCCGTGCGGGCCTCGGTGTAGGCGTTCTCGGCGGTCAGGTACGCGATCGTCTCCGGGTCGTCCTTGGTGGCCAGCCAGGCGTACTCGTCGACGACGGTGTCGCCGTGGTGGGTCCGCTCGCTGGGGACCTGCTTGGCCGTGGGCGCGGAATTCTCGGTGGTCACGGCGTCACGTTACCGGCCGGCCGCCGGTCGCCGCCGGTACGCGCGGCCCGGCCGCCCGCATTCGACACCACAGCCATTCGAACACCTGTACGATGACGGGCATGGCGGCTGCAGCGAGTTCGATCGACCGGTCCGGAGCTCTGGAGATCACCCATCGGTTGACGGAGATCTGTGGTCCGCCGTTCGCCCGGTTCGCCGGCCCGGCCGACGAGGTGGCCGGCCGGGCCGCCCGCTGGGTCGCGGTCCCGGGCGGTCCGCAGGCGGCGGCCCGGGTGCTCCGGCTGGCGGCCGCGCACGACCTGACCGTGGTTCCGCGCGGCGCCGGCACGAAGATCGACTGGGGTGCAGCCCCGGAGCAGGTCGACATCATGCTCGACACCGGCCGGCTGGCCGGCATCGGGCACGAGCCGGTCGACGCGCCGACGGTCGAGGTCGGAGCCGGCACGCCGCTGCGCGCCGTCCAGGCGACCCTGGAGCGCACCGGCCAGCGGCTCGCCGTCGACGCACCCTCGCCCGGGGCGACCCTCGGCGGGGTGCTCGCCGCCGGTGAGGCCGGCCCGCTGCGCCATCGGCACGGCAGCCCCTGCGACCAACTGGTCGGCGTCCGCTACCTGACCGCCGACGGCGAGCTGGTCAGCGCGGGCGGGGGTGCGCCGGGGCTGGATCTGGCGCGGCTGCTCTGCGGGTCGCAGGGCGCGCTCGGCGTGCTGGTCTCAGCCACCCTGCGGGTGCAGCCCGTGCCGGCCAGTCGGCTCTGGGTCTCGCGTCCGGTGTGGACCCCGCTCGAGGTCAACGACCTGGTGCGGGCCATCCTCGCCGCGCGCCTCGATCCCGCCGCCGTCGAGCTTGACCTCTCGGCCAGCGCGCCGTTGCCGCGCCGGCCGGTGCGCGCCGACGACCCGGCCGCCGCGGCCCGGGCCCGCCACCCGTCGATGACCGGTCGGGCCGACGTGCCGTCCCGGGCCGGCAGCCTCGTGGTCCTGTTGGAGGGCGGCCCGGCCGACGTGGTCGAGCGGGCCGAGCGGCTGGTGTCGCTGCTCGACGGTGGGGTCACGGTCACCCACTCCCCGCCGACCTGGTGGCGGCGCTACCCGTTCGCGCCGGGCGACACCGCCCTGCGCATCGAGGTGCCGATCACCGATCTGCACGCGGCCGTCTACGCGCTGCGCGACGCGGCCGGCGCCCCGGTGCCGGTGCGCGGCTCCGCCGGGCTGGGCGTGGTGCACGCGGCCCTGCCCGGGTCGCTGCCTCCCGATCGGGTGGCCTCGATCCTGGCCGCCGTCCGGGGGGTGCTGGTGGCCCGCCGGGGCCGGTGCGTGGTGCTCTCCGCGCCCGCCGCGGTCCGCCGCGCGGTCGACCTGTGGGGCGAGCTGACCACCCTGCCCCGGCTGCGGGCGGCCAAGGAGCACCTCGACCCGCACCACCGGCTCGCCCCCGGCCGCCTACCCGGTGGCTTCTGAGTCGCCGGCCCCGTGGCCCGCCCGCCCCGGATGATCAGTCCAGCCACCACTGGTGCATGTCGGCGAGCGCCGGGGTGAAGCGGGCCAGCAGCAGGAACGCGGTGGTTCCGGCGCCGACGAGCAGGAGGATCCGCGACCGCCGGGGGATGCGGTCGGCGTCCCGGGCCACCACCGCCACGGCGTAGATCGCCATCGGCACGGTGAGCACGGCACCCGCCAGGTAGAGGACCGACACCGTGGCGTAGAGCCAGAGGAACGGGTTCGCCCCGTGCAGGCCGAAAGGAACAAGATCCTTCGGGTCGTACGCCCCGGTCAGCATCTCCGCGGGGCCGACGCCGGCGGTCAGCATCCGCCCGACGTAGAGCGCTGCGACCACGACGAAGGCGGCGATCACGGCTGCCTGGGTGACCAGGACGACGCGGGCCAGACGCGGCCGGTCGGCGGCAACATCCACAGTGGTCGACATGTCGTCAACCTACCGGTTGGCGCACCGCCGCACCGCCCGGTCAGACCGCGTCGTTGCGCAGGACCAGGATGGCGATGTCGTCGCGGGGTGCCTCGACCGAGAAGCCGATCGCGGCGGCCCGCAGCCGCGCGGCGACCACGTCGGCCGAGTAGCCGGCCAACGGCGCGGCGGCGTCACGCAGCCGCTCCGTGCCGAAGAGTTCCCGCCCACGCCGCCGCTCGGTGACCCCGTCGGTATAGAAGATCAGCGCGTCGCCCGGGCCCAGCGGCACCTCCGCCGTGGGCGTGGTGATGGTGTCGAGCAGGCCCAGCGCGGTGCCGCCGGTGCCGACGAACGCGCCACCGCCCCCGCCGCGCAGCAGCACCGGCCGGTCGTGCCCGGCCAGGTGCAGGGAGACGTCCAGCCGGTCGCCGTCGCCCGGCCCCACCGCCGCCATGGCCAGCGTGCAGTATCGGCCGCCACCCCGCTCGACCAGCGTCTCGTTGAGCCGGGTGAGCACCTCGGGCAGCGGCTTGCCGTCGCCGACCAGCACCCGGATCACGTCGCGCACCAGCCCGGTGACCGCCGCCGCCTGCACCCCCTTGCCGGAGACGTCGCCGATCACCACCAGCCACCGCCCGTCGGGCAGCGGCAACACGTCGTAGAAGTCGCCGCCGACGTCGGCGTCGTCACCGGTCGGCACGTACTCGGCGGCGAAGCCGATCCCGTCGACCACCGGCAGCACCGGGGGCAGCAGCGACTGCTGGAGCGTCTGTGCCACCCGGCGGCGCTCGGCGTGGATGCGGGCGTTCTCGATCGCCAGCGCGGCCCGCCGGGCCACGTCCTCGAGCACGGCGACCTCGTCCGGGTCGTGCCGGTGCCGCTGGTGCCGCCCGACGGCCAGGGTGCCGAGCCGCTGGCCCCGGGCGATCAGCGGCACCGCGAAACCCTCCATCGGCCCGCCGAGCGGGACCTGCGCCGCGTTGCGGGACGCCTCGCGCAGCCGGGCCTGGATGGAATCCGGGCCGGTCTCCTGGAGCACCTTGTGCAGCTGCGGCAGGACCGACTCGTCGGCGTGACTGGAGGCCGCGAGCCGGAGCCGGCCCCACTCGTCGGTGGTGTGCACCGCGCACCACTGCCCGAGCCGGGGCACCACGAGCTGCGGGATCAGCGCCATGGTCAGCTCGACGTCGAGCGACTGGGCGAGCAGTTCGCTCGCCTCGGCCAGGAAGGTCAGCCAGGCCTGGCGCCGGACGTCCGTCCGCCGCAGCCGGTCGTTCTCGAGGTGCAGCGAGAGCCGTTCGGCCGCCAGCACGGCGAGCGGCCGGGCGTACGCGGACGGCGCCGCGTCCAGCTCCAGCTCGCCGGCGTACGGGCGGTGCACGCTCAGCTTCACCCGGAGCAGCTCGTTGCCGTCGCGGGGCTGGCGGCCGTAGCGGGCCAGCACCTGCGAGCCCGGTCCGTCGCCCCGGTCCAGCCGGATCACCCCACCGGCCGCGCCGACCATCTCGGCGACCCGGGTGAGCAGGCCGGTGGCGAAATCGGGCAGCGGGTCGTCCGCGTACGGATCGGGGCTGATCTGCATCAGCTCGCTCATCGCGCCGGCGCTCGGCGCGTCGCTGGACACCGCGCCGGGTCCGTCGCCCCCGGCACCGCCGTGCCCACACCGGGCACCGGCGGCGGCGCCCGCTGAGGCCGGGCCGGCGTCCGGTCGGTCCAGCCGGAACCAGACGCCCTTCCCCGTGGGCAGGTAGGTGGTGCCCCAGCGGCTGGAGAAGTGGTCGACCAGGAGCAGCCCGCGACCCCGCTCGGCGACCTCGGTGATCTCGGTGGTGTCGTTGCGCACCCCGACGGTCAGCTCCTCGACGGGGCCGGAGGCGAAGTCGGAGACCGTGACGGTCAGCCCGACATCGTCAGCGGCGACCTCGATGTCCAGTTCGGTGCCCGCGTGTTCCACGGCGTTGGTGGTGAGTTCCGTGGTGAGCAGCAGGGCCTCGTTGAGCAGTTCGTCCAGGTCCGCCTCGGCGAGAACCGAGCGGACCAGGGCGCGCGCCGCGGCGGGCGTACGCCGGTCGGCGGGAAGGCGGACGCGCCGGACGTGCCCGTCCGGGCCCCCGGCCGCCGCGGGCCTCGCCTCCGCCGACACCCTCGTATCCTCCATCGCCACCCCGGCAGGTGCCAAGCCGATCCCCGCCTCCGGTCGCCACCGCACGGGCTGTCGGGCGTGGCGAGAGGTCGCGCGAGCTGGCATCGGCGCGATCCCAGGCACAATATGGGGTGGCCGGCGTGTCGGCAGCGTCGGTGCCCCCGAGCTGAGACGAGGAATGATGACCACGGCGAAGCAGTCGGTGGCGGATCCGTCCGCGACCGACCACGAGGCGCTCCTCGGTGAGTTGACCGAGGCGCTGCGGCGGGTGGGTCGCGGCGACCTCAAGGTACGGCTGCCCCGGCGCGCGGGGGCGGCCGGGGAGGTCGCGGACGCCTTCAACGAGGTCGTCTCGCTCCAGGAGCGGCAGTACCTCGACCTGCGGCGGATCAGCCGGATCGTCGGCCGGGACGGTCGGCTCACCGAGCGCCTGGACGACGAGGGCCTGGACGGCTCCTGGGCCGAGGGGCAGCGGGCGATCAACTCGCTCATCGACGACCTGGGCCGGCCGACCACCGAGATCGCCCGGGTCATCGTGGCGGTCGCCGACGGCGATCTCTCCCAGCAGATGGCGTTGGAGATCGACGGGCGACCGCTGCGCGGTGAGTACCTGCGCATCGGGCGCACCGTGAACACGATGGTCGACCAGCTGTCGTCCTTCGCCGACGAGGTGACGCGGGTGGCCCGGGAGGTGGGCACCGAGGGCAAGTTGGGCGGCCAGGCCGACGTCCGGGGCGTCGCCGGCACCTGGAAGGACCTCACCGACTCGGTGAACACCATGGCGTCGAACCTGACCGGCCAGGTGCGGTCGATCTCGCAGGTGGCGACCGCGGTGGCCAAGGGCGATCTGTCGCAGAAGATCACTGTCAGCGCGCGCGGCGAGGTCGCCGAGCTGGCCGACACGATGAACTCGCTCACCGACACGCTGCGGCTCTTCGCCGAGCAGGTGACCCGGGTGGCCCGCGAGGTGGGCACCGAGGGCAAGCTGGGCGGCCAGGCCGAGGTGCCGAACGTCGCCGGCACCTGGAAGGACCTGACCGACAACGTCAACTCGATGGCGTCGAACCTGACCAGTCAGGTGCGTAACATCGCGCAGGTCTCCACGGCGGTGGCCCGGGGTGACCTGTCGCAGAAGATCACGGTGGCCGCGCAGGGCGAGATCCTGGAGCTGAAGGACACCGTCAACACGATGGTCGACCAGCTGTCGTCGTTCGCCGACGAGGTGACCCGGGTGGCCCGTGAGGTGGGCATCGAGGGCAAGTTGGGCGGCCAGGCCCAGGTGCGCGGGGTCTCCGGCACCTGGCGGGACCTCACCGAGAACGTCAACCAGCTCGCCGGCAACCTGACCAGTCAGGTGCGCAACATCTCCCAGGTCTCCACGGCGGTCGCCAAGGGTGACCTGTCGCAGAAGATCACGGTCGACGCGCAGGGCGAGATCCTGGAGCTGAAGTCGACGGTGAACACGATGGTCGACCAGC